>JAKAMO010000314.1 GCA_021812825.1 bacterium
CATCCAGAACAAACTCCGCATCGGCCTGCGTCGCATGGAGCGCGTCATCAAAGAGCGCATGTCCATTCGTGACCAGGAACAATTGTCGCCCGTCACGCTGGTGAACATCCGTCCTGTAGTGGCCGCCCTGCGCGAATTCTTCGGCTCCAGCCAGTTGAGCCAGTTCATGGACCAGACCAACCCGTTGGCGGAGTTGCGCCACAAGCGTACGTTGTCGGCCCTCGGTCCCGGCGGCCTGCGCCGCGAACGCGCTGGGTTCGATGTCCGCGTTCAGCGTGTTCAACACGCTGCTGATAGCGGTAGGCGTCATCAGCGTGCTCTTCTACTTCTTCTTCTCGGTGGAGCACAAGGGCGCGGTAAAGAAGGTCTCCAACTTCGGGGTGTACTTCCTGATGGTCTACTTCGGGGCGGCCTTCGGCAACACCGTCATGGCCCGCTTCTCGCTGCTCTACGGCCGCTTCGACGAGCTGAACGCGGCCGGCAGCGCCAATAACTTCTACGCCACGCAGATCATCCTGGCGGCGATGGTGCTCTACTTCCTGGTGCACGGCATGGTCGGGAAGAAGCCCTCCGCGGAGGAAGCGCACTAAGCTTCTTTCTGTCCGCAAAGAAGAAGGGCCCGGCGAAGCCGGGCCCTTCTTCTTTTGCGCTCGAGCGGCGCGTTACTGCTGAACTATCTCTATCTTGGCCTTCTTGCGCAGCTCGGAGACCAGCACGGGCAGCTGCTGGCTGATGGCCTGGTTCATCATGGCCGCCTTGAGGTCCGCCTTGACGGCGTCGTAGGAGGCCTCCTGGCGCGGCCGTATTTCTTCGGCCTTGAAGATGCTGTAGCCGGCCCCGGTCTGGATAGGCCTGGTATATTCCCCCGGCATCAGCGCGAAGATCTCCTTCTCCAGCTCCGGCTGCAGCATGCCGCGGGCTATGAAGCCCAGCGCGCCGGCGTTCTTGCGGAGGGCGGCGTCTGACGATTTGAGGCTGGAGAGCTTGGCGAAATCCGCGCCCACGGTGGAGAGCAGCTCGTAGGCGTCGTCGGCTTCCCCCTTGGAGGGAACGAATATCTGGCTAAGCTTAACTGCCTCGGGGCTGCCGAGCTTGTCCTTGTTCGCGTCGAAGAAGGTCTTTACGTCGGCGTCGGTGACGGCTATCTTCCTGGCGGCTATCACGGCGCCGCGCATGAGCAGCTGGTCCGCGATCAGCCCGCGCAGGTCCTTCTCGGACCAGCCCACCGATCTCAGGTTCTTGTCGAAGGCGGCTTTGTCGGGGTAGTTGGCCTGCAGCGCGGCGAAGCGGGCGTCGACTTCCGCCTTGTCCGCCTTGACTCCCAGGCGGGCGCCCTCCTCCAGCAGCAGGCGCTCGTCTATAAGGTCAGAGAGGTCCTTGGCCGCGTGCTGCCACCAGAGCTTCTTCGTGAGGTCGTCGGCGGTTATCTTCTCTCCGTTGACTATCGCCACGCTCTTCTGTTGGGCGGCCTGGGCCCCGCCGGCCAGCAGCGCGGCCAGGGCGAATACGGCAATGGTCTGCTTCTTCATATGTCCGGTGTCCTCCTTCTATTTCTGGATAAAAACCGTGCGCGTGGGATAGGCGAACTCTATGCCTTCCTTGCCGAATCTTTCGATGATCGACTGGAGGAGCTTCTCCTTGGCCGACATGAAGAGGTTGTAGTCCGGGTCCTCCATGTAGTAGACGGTCTCGAAATCCACGGAAAAATCGCCGAGGTTGGACAGGTTGCAGCGATCGAAAGTGGTGCCGCCCGGGGCCAGCACCGCTTCCTTGATGATCCCCGGTATCAGCTTCAGCTTGGCGATGGGCGTCTTGTAGACTACCGCGGTCTTCAGCACCACGCGCCGGCGCCGCATGTGCTGGTAGTTCTTCACTTCCATCGCGAGCAGCTTGGAATTCGACACCACCAGTATCTCGCCGGAAAGGTTGCGGATGTGGACGGACTTCAGGCCCAGCTTCTCAACCGTGCCGCAGACGGCGGTATCCGTTATTATGAAGTCCCCCACCGTGAAAGGCTTGTCCAGCAGGATGACGAAGAAGTTGAACAGGTCGCCGAGGATTGCCTGCGACGCCAGGGCCACGGCCACGCCGCCGATGCCCAGGCCGGCCAGGACGGAGGAGATGTTCACCCCCATGTTGTCCAGCACGAAGAGGACGGCGGCCACCCAGACCAGCGTGCGCAGTATTATCTGCGTGCTGTTCACCACCGAGAGCCTGGCCGTCTCGGAAAGCTGGCGCTGGGACGCTATCTTGTTCAGCCAGTAGGTTATCAGCGCCTGGGCCATCGTTATGGCCCTGTAGGTGAACACTACCAGCAGCACCGTCAGCAGGGCCTTGTCGAAGGCCGCGCTGCGCTCCAGGTAGCGGGTCGCCACGTAAAAGGCCAGCAGTTGGTAATCCGGCCAGCGGAACTTGTCCAGCAGGTCCACCGCGAGGTCGTCCAGGTCGGTGGCGGTCTTTTCGGCCATGGCCTTGAGGCGGGCCACCACGACGTTCTTGACCAGGTACAGCAGCGTCAGCGAGACCGCGAAAGCTACGGCGGCGTAGAAATAGGTCACGGGCGCGTTGCCCATGACCAGCCCGTAATCGAACCAAGCTCT
>JAKAMO010000315.1 GCA_021812825.1 bacterium
CGCCTTCCGCTCGAGATAGAGAAAGGGAAGGGCGTCCGCCTGACCACCCCGGCAGGGGAGACCTATCTGGACATGATCTCCGGCGTGGCCGTGAACGCGCTGGGGCACGGGCACCCGGCGGTGCTGTCGGCCATAACGGAGCAGGCCGCGCGCTACGTGCACGTCTCCAACTATTTCCTGCAGGAGCCGCAGATAGCCCTGGCCGAACTGCTGGTGAAGTATTCAGGCTGCGAGAAGGTCTTCTTCTGCAACAGCGGCACCGAAGCCGTAGAGGGCGCGCTGAAGATCGCCCGCCGCTGGGGGTCCACGCGCGGCAAGACCGAGCTGGTCTCGATGAGCAACGCCTTCCACGGCCGCACGATGGGCGCGCTGTCGCTGATGGACCGCCCCGGCTACCGCGACGGCTTCGGCCCGTTCCTGGACGGCTGCCGCACGGCCGCCTTCAACGACCCAGCCTCGCTGCGCGCCGTCGTAGGGCCGCAGACCGCGGCCGTGCTGCTGGAGTTCGTGCAGGGCGAGGGCGGCGTAAGGCCGGTCTCCGCCGAGTTCGCCGCCGGGCTGGAAAAGCTGCGCTCCGAGCACGGCTTCCTTATAATAGCCGACGAGATACAGTCCGGCGCCGGCCGCACCGGGAAGTTCTTCGCTTTCGAGCATTACGGCGTAAAGCCGGACCTGGTGCTGATGGCCAAGCCCATAGGCGGCGGCCTTCCTTTGGGCGCGATACTCGCCTCCGGGGAAGCGGCGTCGGTGCTGGCCCCCGGGATGCACGGCACCACCTTCGGCGGCAACCCCGTGGCCTGCGCGGCAGGCATAGCGGTCATAAAGGAAATAATGGAGAACGGCGTGCTCGCTAACGTGAACGCCATGGGCGCCCTGCTGAAGGAGAAGCTGGAGGCCATACGCGCCGAGTTCCCGGCCCTGGTGGCCGAAGTGCGCGGCCTCGGCCTGCTGGCCGGCCTGGAACTGACCTCCCCAGGCGACCCGCTGATAACCGCCCTGCGCGAAAAGAAGCGCGTGCTGCTCAACTGCACCGACGGCAAGGTCATCCGCTTCCTGCCGTCGCTCAACGTGAAGGCGGAGGAGCTGGAGGAAGCCTGCGCGGCGGTGCGGGAGCTGCTGGCCGCCGGGGTGCTGGCCGGCAAGGACGCCGTAAAGGCGTAGTAAAAATAATAATTATCACGGATGTGGTGCTGCGTCTGAGTATTGCGGGATCTGTAGGGCGCGGGTGGCGGCGGATTCGGGCACGGAGGGCCTTCGCGCAGGCCCGAGCTTGCGTAAGCGCGAGGGCCGAGTGAGGAGCGGCGCGCACGGTGTGCGCGACCGCGTGCCCGACGGCCCGAGCCGCCGACAGGACCCGCGCTAATCCGGGGGTTTCTGAACGACACGGCTAATTTTTAAGAAGTTAAGGAGAACGACATGAAGAAGAAAGAGAAAGTGGTGCTCGCCTACAGCGGAGGCCTGGACACCTCGGTCATCCTCAAGTGGCTCATCAACAAGGGCTACGACGTCATCGCCTACATCGCCGACGTCGGCCAGGCCGGCGACTTCCAGAAGGCCAGGCGCAAGGCCCTCAAGGCGGGCGCCTCCAAGGTCTATATCGAGGACCTCAAGCGCGAGCTGGTCACCGACTACATCTACCCCATCTTCAAGGCCAACGCCCTGTACGAGGGCCGCTACCTGCTCGGCACCTCGGCCGCGCGCCCCATCATCGCCAAGCGGCAGATAGAGATAGCGGCCAGGGAGAAGGCCGCCTACGTCTCGCACGGCGCCACCGGCAAGGGCAACGACCAGGTGCGCTTCGAGCTGGCCTACTACGCGCTTAACCCGAAGATAAAGGTCATAGCCCCATGGAAGACCGAGGAGTTCCTTAACCAGTTCCGCGGCCGCACCGACCTCATAAACTACGCCAAAGCCAACAATATCGAGATAACCAGCACCATCGCCAAGCCTTACAGCGAGGACGACAATCTGCTGCATATCAGCCACGAGGCCGGCATACTCGAGGACCCCGCGCATGAATGCGCCGAGGACATCTACTCCAAGACCGTCTCGCCGGAGAAGGCGCCCAATACCCCGACGAAGGTGAAGATAGTCTTCAAGGACGGCTCGCCGGTAAGGGTCACCAACCTCAACACCGGAAAAGCCGAGACCGACCCGCTGAAGCTCTTCAATATGCTCAACGAACTCGGCTCGAAGAACGGCATAGGCCGCATAGACATGGTCGAGAACCGCTTCGTCGGCATCAAGTCCCGCGGCGTGTACGAGACCCCCGGCGGCACTATACTCTACGCCGCGCACAAGGACATAGAGGGCATAGCGATGGACCGCGAGGTGATGCGGCTGCGCGACATGTTCTCTCCCAAGTTCGCGGAGCTCGTCTATAACGGCTTCTGGTTCAGTCCGGAGATGGACTTCCTGATGGCCGCGGTAAACGAGAGCCAGAAGGCCATAGACGGCAGCGTCACGCTGAAGCTCTACAAGGGCAACGTCATGGTGATCGGCCGCGAGAGCCCGAGCTCGCTCTACAACAAGGACCTCTCCAGCATGGACATAGCCGGCGGCTTCAACCAGAAGGACTCGGAGGGTTTCATAAAGATAC
>JAKAMO010000316.1 GCA_021812825.1 bacterium
GCGGCTTGGGCTTCTGGCGGACGGCCTTGGCCTCCACCTTGCTGACCGTCAGCGTGGAGTTGCGCAGGTGCGTGGCCGCTTCCACCGTGTCCTCGGTCTTCTTGAAGACGGAGGTCTTGTAGCGGTAGTCCTCGGCGAAGAGCTTCAGCGTTATCGTCTGCTCCACCGGGGCTCCTTCCCAGCGGACCAGCTTGGAGTCGAAGTCCTTGGAGTCGCCCTTGGCGAGTTTCGCGTAAAGGGTGTAATAATCCTCTTCGGTGAAGGCCTTGATCTCCTTGGCGCGCTCGGCTATCAGGCGCACGGTGACGGACTGCACGCGGCCGGCCGAGAGGCCGCTCTTGATCTTGCTCCACAGCAGCGGCGAAAGCTTGTAGCCAACGATGCGGTCTATGATGCGGCGGCTTTGCTGCGCGTTGACCAGCGACATGTCCAGGTCGCGCGGCGTCTTGAGGGACTCCGCTATCGCCGACTTGGTGATCTCGTGGAAGCTGATGCGCTTGAAGCCTCCCTCGCTCTTGACCACCTGGCTCAGGTGCCAGCTGATGGCCTCTCCCTCGCGGTCAGGGTCGGTGGCCAGGTAGACCACGTCGGCGTTCTTCGATATTGCGTTCAGCTCCGCTATGATCTTCTTGGCGCGCTCCACCAGCACGTATTTCGGGGTGAACTCTCCGGAGGTGTCCACGCCCAGTTCGTCCTTGGGCAGGTCGCGCACGTGCCCGAAGGAACTGCGCACCACGTAGCTGGAGTCAAGGAACCGGCTGATGGTCTTCTCTTTGGTCGGAGACTCGACTATAACGAGATGGCGCTTGCCGGTTGATTTGGGTGATTTTGAAGGTTTATCTGCCATAATTTTAGATGTCTATAATATTATATTTCTCCATATTTGCGCAAAACCCTACGAGGCTGGCCCGCGGGGAAGGCGTTATATGGAGCCGCAGTAGCGGCCGTTGCGGGAGGCGAGCAGGGAGGCGGACTCGAGCTCGAACAGGGCGGCCGCGGCCCGCTGCGCCGGCCAGGCCAGCTTCTCGGTGACCTCGTCCGCGCTCAGCCCGTCCTCGCTGGCCGCTATGGACCGGTAGGCCAGCAGCGCGTCCGGCGAGAGGTCCTCCGGCAGCGCCGCGGCGGGGCCGGACCGGACGCCGGCCGGACGCCGCTTCAGCCCGAACTGCCGTTCCGGGGGGAAACAGGCTATGATATCGTCCGCGTCCTCGGCCAGGTAAGCGCCGCTCTTCAGGTAGAAGTTGGGCCCGCGGCTCACGGGGGAATCCACGGGGCCCGCCACGGCCAGCACCTCCCGCCCCTGCTCCAGCGCGAAGCGCGCGGTTATCAGCGCGCCGGACTCGAAGCCACCCTCCACCACCACGGTGGCCAGCGACAGGCCGGAGATTACCCTGTTGCGGCGCGGGAAATTGGCCGGCATGGCCCCCTGCGCCAGCGGAAATTCCGAGACCAGCGCCCCTCCCCGCTCGACTATCCTCTCGGCGAGCCTCGCGTTCTCGCGCGGGTACACCATGCCCAGGCCCGTCCCCAAAGCGGCCCAAGTTATCCCGCCGGCCTCCACGCAGGCCCTGTGGGCGGCCGTATCTATGCCCCGGGCCAGACCGCTGACCACCGCCGCTCCGGCCTGGGCCAGTTCCCGGGCCAGGCGCGCCGCCGTGCGCAGGCCGTAAGGCGTAGCCTTCCGCGTGCCCACTATCGCCGCGGCCGGGCGCCCGTCCAGGACGCCCTTGACGTACAGCGCCAGCGGCGGGTCGTAAACGGCTTTCAGGAGTTCGGGATAGCCCTCGTCCAGGACGGTAAACACTGAAATGCCGGCTTTTTCAGCGGCGCGCAGCTCTTTTTCCGGGTCGGCGGCCGCGGTCTGCGCCCGCAGGCGTTCGGCCGTTTCTGGCATGACGCCTCCGTCGGAGGCTATCTCGCGCGCGGGACGCCGCAGCAGCTCCGCCGCGCCGCCGTAAAACTCCACCAGCCGCAGGAGCCAGTCGCTCCTGCGGCACGCGAAAAAATTAAGCCTTATCCTCGCCAGCTTCTCCTCGCCGGCAGCAGCCCCCATACGCCCCCCCCGAAGCGCGCTACTTCTTCTTGACCAGGTAATCCTTGAAAACGGCGGTAGTGGCGTCCACTACCCTCGCCTTGACGTAGGAGCCGTCCACGCTGAACACTTCCGCCGTGCCGGCCGACTGGAGCTCGCGGCCGATGGCGTTGCCGTCCTTGTCGAAGGCGTCCGCGCCGCGCAGGTAGATGTCGAGCTGGTCCCCGGGGCGGACCAGGCCGTCGCGGTTCATGGATATCTCCAGTATCTCGCCGGAAGAGGTGATGCCGTCCTCCAGGAAATCGTCGTCGTTCTTGAGCTTGGCGGTCACCACCCCGTCCTCGGTCCAGCTGTCCGGTACCACCTTCACCCCGTCCGACCATTCCTTCTGGTCCTCCGGCATTTCCCCGGAAAGGTAGCTGCTGTCCAGGTCCGGGATGTCCCCGCCGGCCGAAGGCTGCGCCGGGGCCCGCGCCGGCCGGACGGCGGGCGCGGCCTGGCGGGCCGGGGTCCGGGCCGGAGCGCTCTCCTCCGCCGGGGTAGTGTCCGCGGAGGCG
>JAKAMO010000084.1 GCA_021812825.1 bacterium
GCGGGCTCCAGGCTGGAGATATCGGAGCTGTAAAGCGACTGCAGGCAGTTCTCTCTGGCCAATCTTCTTTTGCTCATAGTTTCGCGTTATAAAGACCTTCGGGAATATGATACAAAACAAGCGG
Source organism: bacterium (assembly GCA_021812825.1). Next base: position 125 of record JAKAMO010000084.1, read on the forward strand.
CACGCGCGGGAAGCGGGAACGCGTTTGCCTGCCGTGACTTTCTTTTGTAGACTTACAGGCAGCAGGCAAAAACACCCTCCGGAGGTAATCAAAAATGGGCTTCGTTCCCCTGTTGATAATCGCAGCCGTCATAATCTTCTCCAGCATCAAGGTGCTCAACGAGTACGAGCGCGGCGTGGTGCTGACGCTCGGCCGCTTCACCGGCGTGAAGGGTCCCGGCCTGATCATCCTGATCCCGGGCATACAGACGATGTTCCGGGTCAGCACCCGCGTAGTGGTGCTGGACGTGCCGCCGCAGGACATCATCACCCGCGACAACATCTCGGTGAAGGTGAACGCGGTGGTGTACTTCCGGGTGATCAACCCGCAGTCCGCCATCCTGAACGTGGAGAACTTCATGTACGCGACCTCCCAGCTCTCCCAGACCACGCTGCGCAGCGTGCTCGGCCAGCAGGAACTCGACGACCTGCTTTCCCAGCGCGACAAGATCAACAAGAACCTGCAGGAGATCCTGGACCAGCACACCGAGCCGTGGGGGATAAAGGTCTCCAGCGTGGAGGTGAAGAACGTGGACATCCCCTCCGACATGCAGCGCGCTATAGCGCGGCAGGCCGAGGCGGAGCGCGAGCGCCGCGCCAAGGTCATCCACGCGGAAGGCGAGTTCCAGGCCTCGCAGAAGCTGGCCGACGCGGCCCAGATCATAGGCAAGGAGCCTGCCGCCATACAGCTGCGCTACCTGCAGACCCTCACCGAGATAGCCACCGAGAGGAACTCTACCACCATCTTCCCGGTACCGATAGACCTGCTGCAGATGTTCATGAAGAACGCCTCTAAGAACTGACGCGGGACCGCCGCTCCAGGGCGGCGGAGCGGGGCAGAGGAGCGGCTCTGGGAGCGTCCTCTGCCCCGCGTTTTTCCACTTCGAAAATGACCGGACTATACGTTCACCTGCCGTTCTGCCGGGCCAAGTGCGGCTACTGCGACTTCGCTTCCGCGCCAGGAACGCCGGAGGCAATAGACTCCTACCTGGGTGCCCTGGCGGCGGAATCGGTACGCCACGACGCGCTGGCCGGGAGCTTCTCGACACTTTATATCGGGGGCGGCACGCCCAGCATCCTGTCGCAAGCCCAGCTGCGGCGCCTGTTCGGCGTACTGGAGGCCTTGACCGGGCCGGTGGAAGGACTGAAGGAAAGCACTTTCGAGGCCAACCCGGAAAGCCTCGACGCTGACAAGACCGCCCTGCTCAAGGCGACCGGCATAAGCCGCGTCAGCCTGGGCCTGCAGGCGGCCCAGGACCGCCTGCTTAAGAAGCTGGGCCGGGTAGCCCTGAGGGAAGACTTCGTCCGCGCGTTCCGCTCGCTGCGCGCTGCCGGCTTCGACAATATCAACGCGGACCTGATGTGCGGTCTGCCGGGCCAGACGGAGGCCGACCTGCGCGAGTCTCTGGACCTGCTGCTGGGCCTCGGGCCGGAGCATGTGTCCCTCTACGCGCTGGAAATTCACGAGGGCACCCCTTTCCACGCCGCCGGCGTGCGCGAGGAGCCGGAGGCCGCGGCCGCCATGTACGAGACGGCGGCGGACATCCTGAAGCGCGCCGGGCTGATGCGCTACGAGATATCTAACTTCGCCAAACCGGGAAAAGAATCGCTGCACAATCTTAACTACTGGGACCAGGGAGAGTACCTGGGACTGGGCACGGGCGCGGCTTCCTACCTGGGCGGCGCGCGCGGCGCGAACACGGCCGTAACCGCCGATTACGTCTCGGCGCTGCTGGCTGGCCTCGCGGCGCCGCAGCAATACTCGGAAAGACTGGAGGGAAGGGCGAAAACGGCCGAGCGAATAATGCTCGGCCTGCGCAAAACCGCCGGAATTGAACTTCCCGAGGATATATTTATAGAATTTAAAGTTGAAATAGGTCGCCTGCTGGAGGCCGGTCTGATAGAGAGGACAGACGGGAGCATACGCATAAAGCCGGACAAGTTCTACGTCTCCAACGCGGTCTTCCGCGAATTCGTATAGTTCAGCCCCGAAGAAGGCATCATGCTAAGCAAAGCTTACGACCCCAAGCCGGTCGAGGCCAAATGGGCCGAAACCTGGCAGAAAGAAAGACTTTTCATCTCCAAACCCAGCGCGGAGAAGAAGCCTTTCGTAGTGGTCATCCCCCCTCCGAACATCACCGGCGCGCTGCACATAGGCCACGCCCTGAACAACACGCTGCAGGACGTGCTGATCCGCTACCAGCGCATGCTCGGGCACGAGGCCTACTGGGTGCCCGGCACCGACCACGGCGGCATAGCCACCCAGAACGTGATGGAGAAGCAGCTCAAGGCCGAGGGCAAGACCCGCCACGACCTGGGCCGCGAGGGCTTCCTCGCCCGAACCTGGGCCTGGTACGAGGAATGCGGCGGCACTATACTCTCCCAGCTGCGCAAGCTGGGCTGCGCGCTGGACCTGGGCAAGGACAACGTGCGCTTCACGATGGACAAGCCGCGCGCCAAGGCCGTCTTCGAGACCTTCCGCTCCCTCTGGGAGAAGGGCCTGGTCTACCGCGGCGAGCGCATGATCAACTGGTGCGCCCGCTGCGGCACCGCGCTGTCCGACATAGAGGTGGAGTACGAGGATGAGAAATCCAAGCTCTGGCACATAAATTACGCCCTGGAGGACGGCTCCGGGGAGGTCATAGTCGCCACCACCCGCCCCGAGACCATGCTGGGCGATACCGCCGTCGCGGTGCACCCGGAGGACGAGCGCTACAAGGAAATGACCGGCAAGAAGCTGAAGCTCCCTCTGACGGACAGGCTGATACCGCTGGTCGCGGACGAAGGCGTGGAGAAGGATTTCGGAACCGGCGCCGTGAAAGTCACGCCCGCTCACGACCCGCTCGACTTCGAGATAGGCCAGCGCCATAACCTCGAGGTCCTGCGCGTTGTCTCGTACGAGGGCCGCATGGTCAACTGCCCGGCCAAGTACGAGGGCTTGAGCGTGCAGCAGGCCCGCAAGGAAGTGGTCCAGGACCTGACCGAGGCCGGCCTGCTGGCGAAGGAAGAGCATTACAAGCATTCCGTCAGCAAGTGCTACCGCTGCACCAGCCACATAGAGCCTCTGGTCAGCGAGCAGTGGTTCGTAAAAATGAAGGACCTTGCCGCCCCGGCGATGGAGGCCGCCGAGAAGGAGAAGGTCAAGTTCTACCCCTCCTCCTGGAAGAAGCCTTTCGTACAGTGGCTCTCCAATATCCAGGACTGGTGCGTCTCGCGTCAGATCTGGTGGGGCCACCGCATACCGGTCTGGTACTGCCGTTCCTGCTCCGGTGACGGCCTGAAGTTCGACGAGAAGGGCGGCCTCTCCCGCGTCTCCTTCTCCGACGGCGCGCTGCCGATAGTCTCGCAGGACAAGCCCGCGGCCTGCCCCAAGTGCGGCGGCCACGACCTGCTGCAGGACCCGGACGTGCTCGACACCTGGTTCTCCTCGGCCCTGTGGCCTTTCTCCGTCTTCGGCTGGCCGGAGAGGACCAAGGAACTCGACTATTATTACCCGACCTCCGTGCTCGTCACCGGCTACGAGATCCTCTACCTGTGGGTGGCCCGCATGGTGATGAGCGGCCTGGAGCATATGGGCCGCGTCCCGTTCGGACAGGTCTACGTGCACGGCATAGTGCGCGACAAGCACGGCAAGAAGATGTCCAAGTCGCTGGGCAACACCATCGATCCGCTCGTGATGATGGAGAAGTACGGCACCGACGCGCTGCGCTTCTCGCTGATGGCGCAGACGATGGGCGGCCGCGACATCCCGTTCTCCGAGGAGTCCATCGTCGGCGGGCGCAACTTCGTCAACAAGCTCTACAACGCGGCGCGCTTCCTGCAGATGTACCTGCCGGAGACCCCGGCGCCGCTAAAGGCGGAGAAACCGGCAGAGCTGGCCGACCGCTGGATAAAGGAACGCTACTCGGCCGCGCTGAAGACCTCGAAGGCCGCGATGGCCGAGTACGACCTGCCGAAGGCGCAGGACGCGCTGTATACCTTCGCGTGGGACGAGTTCTGCGACTGGTACCTGGAGCTCGCCAAGCCGCGCCTGCAGGGCTCCGGCAAGGACGGCGTGCTGGCGCTGGCGCTGGAGCTCTTCACCGGCACTCTCAAGGCCCTGCATCCCTTCATGCCGTACGTCACCGAGGAACTCTACGCCAGCCTGAAGGGCTATCTGCCGGAGCCGGGCGGCTACCTGCTGAACGAGCGCTGGCCGGAGATCCCCGAGGCCGGGGAAGGCGCGACGGCGGCGATGCGCGAGCTGATGGACGTGATAACCCAGATACGGGTGGTCCGCTCCCAGTTCGAGATACCTCCTGGCAAGCTGATAAAGGCGCTGGCCGTCTCTTCCGACGACGGGGCCCTTGCCAGGCTGAAGGACGCTTCCGGCTACGTAAGCCTGCTGGCCAAAGTGGAGGAGCTCGCCATAGGGCGCGACCTCTCCAAGCCGGCGCGCGCCGTAAGCGCCATCTCCGGGGCGTTCAATATCTACGTCCCGATGGACGGCACCGTGGACCTGGAGAAGGAGAAGGGACGCCTCGCCAAGGAGCTGGAGAAGGCCCGCGCCGACGGCGAGCAGTGCGCGAGGCGCCTGGAGGACAGGACCTTCATGGAGCGCGCGCCCAAGGCCGAAGTCGAGAAGATAAAAGCCCGCTCCGAGGACTGCGGCGGCCGCATCGACAGGCTGACCAAGATACTGGAGGAGCTCAGGTGAAGCTCCGGGACTTCTGGATACGCAAGGACAGGGAAGAGTACTTCCTTACCGGCTTCATCATCTGCTGCTGCATATCCGGCTTCGTCTCCTCCTACTGGCATTTCACGGACAGGATCTCGGTGAGGCAGAAGATAAAGCTCAGAACAAGGATCGAGAACGCGGCGGAGGACCGCAAGTTGCGCGACTTGCAGTTCTCGCCGTCAAAAATACGCTCCGGCGGGACCCAGTACTATCACCTGGACGAGGGCGTAATGCCGGCCATGCCGAAGTTGGGGGAGCATGAATAGGATCATCCTGCTGCTCGCGGCCGCGGTCTCCCTGGCCGCCCCGCTCCTCCCCTCTCCCGCCAGGGCGCAGATGGACACGCCCCAGGACCAGCGGACCTTCAACTATGACCCGGGCGCGAAAGCCGTGGAAAATCTCCAGAAAGCCATGGCAGAGACCACGTACGAGGACGCCATCATCGTCAACCATCCCGTATACGGCAGCGTCGTCTACTCGAAGTACCGCTGGAAGAGCTGGGTCACCAGGGCGCTGTACCTCACGCTGGTGAACATAGCGCTGCTCGGGGTCATTCTTTCGCTGCCGAAGAACGAGGAATACAACATCATACTGGGCTACGTCCTGGGAGGGATAAGCACTACCATGGCGTTCTGGATATTCCTCTGCGCGGTACTGATCCTCGAGCTTAAATCCTCGGCGTGGCTGTACGTGCTGCCGGTCTCGCTGGTGATGGCCGCGGCCAGCTACCTGGCGCTCATGAAGGTCAAGAAATCGGACATCTCCCTGTCCGAGCTCAAGGAATCCTTCCAGAAGATGAGCAGGGCGTCCAAGGAGGACTCCAGACTCTCCTCCGTGAACGGCTCCCCTGGCGACTGGCCGAACGACGACTTCATAAGGTAACGCGTTAAAAGGAAAGAGCCGCCAAGCGGCTCTTTCCTTTTAACTCCGCCGAGCGCCGGGTCAGAACTGCGCCCAGACCCCGAAGCGATGGATATTCCCCAGGTCCCCGAAAGGCAGGAAGGCATAATCCACGCCCAGCCCCTGGACCTTGACCCCGAACCCCAGGCTCAGTCCCACGGCCGAACCCAGATTGGCCGTGTCGTAGCCGAACTTGTAGCCGCAGCGCAGGGCCAGCGCGTCGCGGAACCAGTACTCGGCGCCGAGCGAGGGATAGAACTTCTCGTCGTTCAGATACTCGTTTATCTCCACCGCGGCCCGCAGCCTGTCCGAGACGCGGTAGGCGCCGCCGGCGCGGATGCTGACCGGCAGCGGGTCCGACTCATCGACGAACTTCATCTTCGTGCCGAGGTTCTGCACCGCCAGCGAAAGGTCCATCTTCCCGGTGGCCCGGTAGATGGCGCCGGCGTCCAGAGCGAAAGCGGCCGCGGTCTTGTCGTCTATCGCCGAACGGATGAACTTCAGAGAGAACCCGCCGTCCATGTTCGGCAGCATTTCTGGCGAGAAGTCCTTCTTGGCGTAGGAGAGGGTCACGGCCATATCGCTGGCGTCGAAAGTCCCCAGCTCGGGCACCGAACCCGCCGTATCGGTAAGCCCCCGCTTCTCTATGCCGCCCACGGTCATGAAGGTGACCCCGAGGCCGAAGCGGTCGTCCTTCAGGTCGCCCGTGTAGGAAAGGTTCCCCATCTTGGCGTCCTGCAGGTAGGTACTGAAGTCGAGCGCGGCCTCCTGCTTATCGGACCTGGCCAGGCCGGCCGGATTTACGAAGACCGAGCCGGAATCGTCTGCCATCGCGCTGTACGCGCCGCCGAGGGCCACCGCCCGCGGGCTCATGGCCACCTTGAGGAAAGGCGCCGCCGTAGTGCCGGGGCCCGAAGCCGAGGCCAGAGCGGGGAACGCGGCCACCAGCAGCGTTAAAATGGATTTTCTCATATAGTTACCTCTCGAAAACTCTACTGAAAACCACGGCGTCGCCCGGGGCCGCGCACGGCGGCCCCGGAGGCCGTCACTTGATTATCGCCATCTTATGGGCCCTCGTGCCCAGCTTCTTGCCGTCCAGATAGGTCAGCATGAAATAGACACCGGAGGCGCACTTCTGGTTATTATCGTTCCTGCCGTCCCACTCCGAGTAGTAGATCTGGCCGCCGGCGCGCGTGCCTTCGTCTATCGTGCGCACCTTCTCTCCGGCCAGGTCATAGATGACGAACTTCAGGCCGCCCGACTTGCCGGCGGGCAGGTTGTACTTGATCACGGTGCCTTCCGTCGGATACGGGTTCGCTATGCCCGAACCGCCCACGTCGGAGCTGAGCGTGACGTTCTTGCTCTTCAGGTTGAACGGGTTAGGCAAGTTGACCACCTCGTACGCGGAGCTGTACGCGGCGGTGCCGGTCGGCGGGTTCGCGGTGAACACCGCGAACCGGCCGCTCTGCGACGTGCCAGCTGCGGACGGAACGTAGCGGCCGTTCACTACGGCGCTCATGCCGAAGCGCTTGCGGCCCAGCGGCGTGGTCACGCCGCCGATACCCTCCGTGGCGTTGGAGAGGCTGGCGACGTCCACGCTGAGCACTCCCAGCATCGGGTCGGTGGTGTAATTGCCGGGAACTTCCTTCCAGGAACCGGATGCGGCGTCGTACTGGTAGATGCGCAGGGCCTGCGAGGCTCCGGCGCCCTTCTCCTTGTCGTACTTCAGCGTCAGCGTGAACGGCTTGTTGGCCGAGGCGTTGGAGAGGTCCATATTATAGACCTCCGAGGCCATCAGCCCCTGTATAGCGTCGGAGATGGTCAGGCTGCCCTTGTCCGTTTTGACCGTGCGCACCGAAGGCAGCGCGCTGAAGAAGCCGCCTACCAGGTTGGAGTAGTCGGTGGTCTCGGTCGTGGTGGAGTAGGACAGGGCTCCGGGGTCCAGCTCGAGGCCGGAATATTCCTCGGTCTCCTTGTCCATCTGTATCTCTCCGCCGGCCAGCGACTCCTGTTGTATGTACTGCTCGGTCTTGGCGTTGCTGACCTGGTCGTAGACGAACTCCTTCTCCATCTTGCTGCCGCCGTCGCCGGCCGTGACCTTCACGGTATAGTACTGCTGGCTGCTGCTGACAGTGAACTGGCCCAGGTAGGTGCGGTTCGGCCCGGGGACGAGCGCCAGCGTTACCGCGCTGGACGGGTCGTACGACTGGCCCGGATTGTAGCTGCAACTAGGCGCCGTGATCAGCTGCTTGGGCGACTTTATCGTCACATCCACCTTGTTGACCGAATCGGCGGACCTGCGCACCTTTATGGTTATCTGCGGCGGTATGTCCTTCAGCGTGATATCGCTCATCGCGGTAGTGCCGTCCTCCGCGGTCACCTCCGTGACCTCGGGCAGCTTGCCCTCGTAGAACACGGACACCTTGTAGATGTGCCCCGGTACCGCGCCGGTGATCTCGAAGTTGCCGGACCCGTCGGTCTGCACCTCGGTCTTGGGCAGGTAGTCGGTGGGGTGGTCCACGTTATAAGTCTCGTCGTAGGAGACCACCCGCACTCCGGACTTCGTCAGCTGGGTCGGGAACTTGCTGAGGAAGATCCTGCCGGTTATCTTGGAGTCGGAAGGCAGCAGGTACATCGCGAAGGAGCGCGAGTCGTTCGCGGCCAGGCTGGTCTTCACCCCGGAGGTGACGTAGCCGTTGCGCGTCACCTCCATGCGGTAGATGCCCACCGGCAGGCTGGAGAAGGAGAACGCTCCGGAGGAGTCCGTCAGCGTGAACTTCTCCACGGTGCGGTGCTTCAGGTAGACGCGGGCGCCCTCCAGCGCCGCGCCGGTAGAGCTGCTCTTCACCACGCCGGAGATACCGGCCGTCACGACGTCCTGCACGTCGAAGTCGAACGCGTAGTCGGAGTTGCCCGGCAGGGATATCTCCTTGGCTACCGGCGGATAGTTCGGGTTGGCGAACACTGCCGTATAGCGGCCTGGAGGCATTCCCCAGACGCCGTAACTGAGTGGATGGCTCTCCAGGTAACTGTGCATCGCGGCCTTGTCGCGGCCCTGCAGGGCGGACCAGAACTGCGGGAAGTCGGTCCCGGAAGGCAGGCCGTTGGTGAAGCCGCGCAGGTCGCCTGCCGAGTCGTACAGCATCACGGCCGGGATCAGCGGGAACAGCTCGTTGAAGTTGTCGAAGAAGCGGTCCATGTCCGCGTCGGTGAACACCTTGGCGCCGTGCACCGTGCCGGAGATGCGCTCCTGGCCCACCGAGCCGAGTATGTTGACGGCTATGGGCTGGGCCGCCGTGCCGACGTTCGGATTGGTCTCCGACCGCTGCACCGCCACCCCCTTGACCCGGCCGATGAAGTTGCCGAACTGGGTGTAGCTTACAGGGGAGCCGCCGCCACCGCCGCCGTCGCCGGGGTTGTACCGGGAAGCCTCCATAAGGTAGAAGTCGTACTGCCCGGGGGCCATGTACTTGGTGCTCCAGCCGGTGCTGGTGCTGTACTCGAAGACGTTGTCGACGTCCTTCTCGAAGAACAGTTCCGTCACGGTCTTCTGGTTCATCTCGGTGCCGGAGGGCACTCCGACTATGACGTAATTCCAGCTGGAAGTGGAGATGTCCGGCAGGCCGAAGATCTGGGGCTGTACGGCCAGGCCGTCCTCCAGCTGCAGCTGGACCTCGGTGGTCTTGCCGGCCGTCACCGTGACCTCGGGAGAGCCGGACAGCGCCCACGTGAAGGAGGTCCCGTAGGACCGCAGCGTCAGATCGTAGATACCGGGCGCGATATTAGGGAACTCGAACTCGCCGTACTCGTCCAGGCCCTTGCCGTCGCTGACGTCCACGTTGACTCCGTTGATCTGGATGTCCGCGTAATAACTGGAGCCGGACGGCTTGAAGCTGGTCCCGTCCGGCATCTTCAGCATTCCGTGCAGGCCTCCGGACTTGACCACCTGCAGGTCCTGGCGCACCGTATCGGTGGAGGCCAGGTCGAAGGCCGAATCGAAGGAGCTCGCCTTGCCCCAGGCGGTGGAGAAGATGATGGGCCGGTAGGAAAAGCCCGTCGACAGCACTATCGAATACGTGGTGGTATTAGTAACGAGAGTGCCTGCCAGCGAGGCGAAGCCCATCTGCTGGTTGCCGCAGTTGCCGTTGTTGCACTCCTGCTGGGCCATTATCGTCAGCGGCGACGAAGTGGAGATGACCAGCGGGTTGTCCGCCGTGACGGTATATGTGGTGATGAAGGTCACCTGCCCCCACAGCCTGCCGGCGGAGTTGGAGTTCTGCGGCACGATGTTGAAGGCGATGTTGTTCGCGCTCTGGCACCTGCCCAGGTTGTCCAGCACCCAGACGCGGCCGGGCCGGCACGGGTTGCCGGCAGGCTGGGACGGCGCCGTCGCGCCCTGCGACGAAATGACCACGCGCACGTTGTCGTCCATCGTGCTGTAGTTGTTCCCCTCGTTGAGCGAGCGGCGGCCGCCGACGAAGTCGGCATCCAGCCGCGCGTTGCCGTCCGTGAGGCCGGTCACCACGAAACTGCCGTCGGCCTTGGTGCGCACCTTGGCGTCCGAACGGATACCGAGGCTGCCGCCCCAGGCGCTGTAGCGGTAGGAGTCCGCGCCCTGCGAATATGTCTGCCAGTCGGGGTTCACGAAGATGGTGGCGTTCGGCATGGGCATGCCGTTGTACTTAAGCACGCCGGTAAGAGTGTAGGTGGCCAGGTTCAGCGAGAAGTCCCTCATCAGCGGGGCCGGCACGGTGCCGGGCGGTGGAGCCTCTATCGCCATGCCGCCGTAGCCGCTCTCGTAGCCGGCCTTGCCCACGTTCAGGCTGTAATTCTCGTTCCCGTTGGAGCAGGAACCGTCGAAGTTGATAACGCCGGTGCAGGTCACGTACGGGACATTGTAGAACGCATAGCGGCCGCCGGCGTCGGTAAGGGTCTCCTTGCTGAAGGCCGGGTTACAGGTGGAGTTCGGAGGAACTCCGGAGCAGACTATCCGCTCGAGCCTTACGCGGGCCCCGTCCAGCGGCGAGTAGTTGAGGTCGGTGACCAGGCCGGTAAGGGTAGGCGGCACCGTGGAACCGCCCACGTCGAACGAGCCGGTCAGCTGAGTGGCCGCGGACATGTCGGCGTCGTAGGAGGCCGTAGCGGGGAACGCGCCGGTCATGAAGATCTGCAGCACCTTGTTGCGAGACGGGATGCTGACGGCCATGCCGTAGACGCCGTCGGACGCAGGCGGCAGGTTGTATACCTGCATCGTGCCGGCCGTATCGGTGGCCCTGATCACGCCGTAGCCGACACGCTCGCCGGTCTGGTTGATGAACACCTCTCCCATCACGTACTCGCCGGACACAATGCCGGAGAGGTTGAGGGTCAT
>JAKAMO010000317.1 GCA_021812825.1 bacterium
ATAATTGGCTTACGATGAAAAAGAGAACAGCGGTCTATCCCGGCAGCTTCGACCCGGTGACCTTCGGGCACCTGGACATAATCGACAGGGCCTCGAAGATCTTCGACCACGTCATCGTCGGCGTCTTCGTCCACAGCGCCAAGAAGCACATGTTCCCGCTGGACCAGCGGGTGGCCATGCTGAGAACAGCGCTGAAGGGCAGGAAGAACGTCACCGTGGACTGCTTCGAGGGGCTGCTGGTGGACTATATGAAAAAGAAGTCCAGCAAGCTGGTGATAAGGGGGCTCCGCGCCATCTCGGACCTGGAGTACGAGTTCCAGATAGCGGCCGTGAACCGCACCCTGTCCCCGGAGATAGAGACCGTCTTCCTGATGCCCCGCCAGCGCTATACCTATCTTTCCTCGAGCATCGTGCGCGACATAGCGCATTTCAGGGGGAACGTCTCCAAGCTGGTGCCTCCGCACGTCTCTAAGGCCATCGCGAAGCTGAAGAGATAAAAAAAGAACCCCGGCCCGGCCGGGGTTCTTCTTGGGCAGGCGCGGCTCACGGCTTCTTTTTCAGCTTCACGTCCACGTCCTTCTCCTGGCCGTCCTTGGCTATCTTGACCCGCAGGTCCTTGCCGGAGAGCCCCATGCGCTCCAGGTATTTACCCAGGTCCTTGACGGCTATGCCCTTCTGCCAGTCGCCCATCTCCGCCTGCTGCATGGCGCGGGGGGCCGCCGGCGCCGCCCCCGGGCCAGCGACGGTGCTGAGCTGGCCCGCGTGCAGCGACTGCGTGCCGTTCTTGTTCTGTATGTCCACGTGGCCCTCGTAGACCTTCAGCGTCAGCAGTTCCCGCTGCTCTATGTCCGCCTCGGTGCCGCGCACCGCGCAGACGGCGGCCGGTGTGCGGACGCTCAGCCTGGCCTTCAGGTGCAGCATCCGGCTCCAGACCTGCCCGAAGGCCATCTCAAAGACCTCGCGCACGCCGCCCTCCGCGGGCATCTTCAGCTCGGTATTGGAGTTGACCCTGATCTCCGCCCCCTTCTTGCTGACCAGGGCGGCGCTGGCGCCCTCGCCGGTCTTTATCAGGTCCCCGGCGCGCAGCAGCGTGTTTACCTCCAGCGGGGCGAAGGAGGTCTCCCCGGACCGCTGCAGCCGCACGTCCCCCTGCACGAAGGTGGACACGGCCGCCACCTTGGCGGCCGCCGCGGGCGGCGGCAGCGCCGCAGCGAAAAGAACGGCCGCGAACAGGTAAGCTGGAAGTTTCATAATGTTACCCCTTTTCGGCGCTATAGCGCCTGTATAGAGTGTAGCCCGCGCGGGGGCGGGCCACAAGGTGACGTAGGTTACCTGTAACAAGTGTTGCAGTCCTCAATCCGGGAAGAACTCGGTGAGGTTGCGCCGGTACTTGAGCGGGACGTTGCGCCGCTGCAGGGCCGGGTTGGTCCTTTCCTTTATGGCCGCGGTTTTGAAGAAATGCCTCCAGAGGTCCCGCACCCCGGCTTCCCGGGCGTCCTCCTTGAGCCGCGCGCTGTCCAGGGGGGCGTAGATCAGCCTGCCTCCGAAGTGCAGGGCGGCGCTGTTGCGGCGCGCGTCGTGGATGACCCAGTTGAAGCCGCCCAGCCTGGCCCGGAAATGCCCGGTGATGAGCCGGAGAATATCATGCTCCGGCTCTATGCGCGCATAGAGGGAGCCGTCGGCCAGCTCGGTGAAGCGCGCGAAGCCCTTGAACATGTGGGCCTCTCCGGCTACCGAGGCCGAGAGGCCGTGCACCAGCTTCACCCTGCCGTCCGCGAGCATGTCGTCGGCGGCGGCGCCTTTTTCCAGCAGCAGGCGCGCGTAGGCCAGCACCGCGTTCCCGGCGCCGGGGACCTCGGACAGGAAGGCGTACCTGGCGTGGCGCCAGCTTTCGGGCGAGCCGCGCCGCTCGAACAGCTCCCGCATGGCCGCGGCCCCGGCCGGGTCAGCGCCGGCGTTAACGTACTCGGAGAAGAGGTCCCGTTCCCCGGCCTCCTTTTCCGGAGCGAGGGCGCAGTCCTCCCCGCCGCGCTCCAGGGCCAGGGCCAGCGCGGTAAGAAAACCGGTGAAAGTGCCGTCGTAAAGATATGTCCTCATAACCGGGCCGCGGCCGGGATATTATAACGCGGGAGATAAGGACGGCGCCCCTCGCTTAAAGCCCTCCGGCTGCCGGGAGCGGTGCGTGTCCCGGCGGGGAGCGCCGCCCTACAATTGTCCCGTCACCGTGGCCGCCAGGCCCTCCTTCACCAGCTCGCCCTGGCCGAACAGGTCCAGCTGGCCGTTGGGGTTCTTATGCTCGAGCAGTTTGATCTTTATCGCCTCCCCGCTCTCTTTTTTCACGCCTGCGTATTTGCCGCCGGCCGTGACGAAATAGACGGCCCGCTTCATTACCACGCCCAGCTTCTTCAGGTCGTCCAGCGCCAGCGCGCCGGCGCGGCGCGCGCGCAGTATGCGTCTGGCTGAAGTGACGCCTACGCCGGGCACCCGCAGCAGCTCCCCGTAATCCGCCGCGTTCACCTCCAGCGGGAACTTGTCCAGGTTGTTGAGCGCCCAGACCGTCTTG
>JAKAMO010000009.1 GCA_021812825.1 bacterium
CAGTGCCGGGATCATGTTCATGCCTTTGCAGGGCTTCACGCTGAACCTGGACGCCAAGAACTACGTCTATGACAGGACCACCACGTTCAGTCTGGGTACAGAGTACGCGCTGTTCGGCGGGCCGGGCAGCGTTTCCGGGCTTTGCCTGCGCGGCGGCATGAACGCCGGCGGGGCGAGCCAGTCCGCGGCGGGAGCTTTCACGGCGGGCGCGGGCGTGCGCCTGATGAACATGGACCTTGACTACGCTATGTCCCCGCAGGGCGACCTGGGCGGTACCCAGCGCATAACGCTCAAGAAGAAGTTCTGACGGTGTCATCTCCGCCGGAACCCCCTGGCTTTGAACCGGGGGAACGGCTGGTTAGCTAACGGGGGCCCCGCGCAGCGGGGCCCTTCGCTTTACCGCAGGTCCCCGATATGGGATAATTTAGTCTGAACCCCGCAGTACAAGGACCCCACTATGGCTGAAACCAAAGACGACAAGAAAGTTATCTACTCGATGGTCGGCGTAAGCAAGTACTACGACAAGAAGGCCGTCCTGAAGGACATCTATCTCTCCTATTTCTACGGCGCGAAGATCGGAGTGCTGGGCTTGAACGGCAGCGGCAAGAGCTCGCTGCTGAAGATCCTGGCCGGCAAGGACGAGGATTTCAAGGGCGAGACCGTGCTGTCCCCCGGCTACACGGTGGGCATCCTGGAGCAGGAGCCTCAGCTCGACGAGAACAAGACCGTCAGGCAGATAGCCGAGGAGGGCCTGCCGGAAGCCATGGCCGCGCTGAAGGAGTACAACGACATCAGCGAGAAGCTGGCCGAGCCGATGAGCGACGACGCGATGAACAAGCTCATCGACCGCCAGAGCAAGGTGCAGGAGAAGATCGACGCGCTGAACGCCTGGGACATAGACAGCCGCCTGGAGCTGGCGATGGACGCGCTGGGCTGCCCGCCGCCCGATACGATAATCAAGAACATCTCCGGCGGAGAGAAGCGCCGCGTGGCGCTGTGCCGGCTGCTGCTGCAGAAGCCGGACATCCTGCTGCTCGACGAGCCCACCAACCATCTGGACGCCGAGGCCGTGGCCTGGCTGGAGCACCACCTGAAAGATTACGAGGGCACCATCATAGCCGTCACGCACGACCGCTACTTCCTGGACAACGTGGCCGGCTGGATCCTGGAGCTGGACCGCGGCCAGGGCATACCGTGGAAGGGCAACTACTCGTCGTGGCTGGAACAGAAGGGCGAGCGCCTGCGCCAGGAGGAGAAGGCCGAGAGCGACAGGCAGAAGACCCTGAGGCGCGAGCTGGAGTGGATACGCATGAGCCCGAAGGCCCGCCAGGCCAAGGGCAAGGCCCGCATCAACGCCTACGAGGAGCTGATGCGCCAGGACTCTGAGAAGCTGGGCCGCGACCTGGAGATCTACATCCCGCCGGGGCCGCGCCTGGGCAACCAGGTGATAGAGGCCAAGGGCGTCACGAAGGCCTTCGGCGACAAGGTGCTGCTCGACAACGTCAGCTTCTCGCTGCCGCCCGGCGGCATAGTGGGCATCATAGGCCCCAACGGCGCCGGCAAGACCACCCTCTTCAAGATGATAACCGGCGAGGAGAAGCCGGATGCCGGCGAGTTCAAGGTGGGCGACACCGTGAAGCTCTGCTACTCGGACCAGCACCGCGGCACGCTGATCCCCGGCAAGAACGTCTGGGAGGTCATCTCGGGCGGGCTCGACCTGGTGAAGCTGGGCAAGATGGAGGTGAACTCGCGCGCCTACGTGGCCCGGTTCAACTTCAGCGGGGTTGACCAGCAGAAGAAGGTGGAGGTGCTCTCCGGCGGAGAGCGCAACCGCGTGCACATGGCCGTGATGCTCAAGGAGGGCGGCAACGTGCTGCTGCTCGACGAGCCCACGAACGACCTGGACGTCAACACCATGCGCGCGCTCGAGGAGGCGCTCGAGAACTTCGGCGGCTGCGCCGTCATCATCAGCCACGACCGCTGGTTCCTGGACCGCGTGGCCACGCACATCATGGCCTTCGAGGGCGACAGCAAGATAGCCTGGTTCGAGGGCAACTTCAGCGAGTACGAGGAGGACCGCCGCAAGCGCCTGGGCGCCGCGGCCGAGACCCCGCACCGCATAAAGTACAAGAAGCTCACCCGCCCCTGACGAAGGCGCACGCCCATGAGGATAACCGTCTTCAACGGCAGCCCCAAGGGCGAGCGGAGCAACACCCTGAAGGTGGCCGCCGAGTTCGCCGAGGGCGCGCGCTCGGCCGGCGCGGAGGTGGAGACGGTCCATCTGGCCGGACTGAAGATCGGCCACTGCCTGGGCTGCTTCCACTGCTGGGAGAAGGAACCAGGCGTCTGCGTCCTGAAGGACGATATGACCGGGCAGCTGCGGAAGGTCGCTTCTTCCGACCTGGTCGTGTTCGCCACGCCGCTTTACATCGACAACGTCAGCGGGATGACCAAGGTCTTCATGGACCGGCTGACGCCGCTGGTGGACCCGAAGATCTTCAGGGATGATGCCGGGGAATGCTTTCACCGCACCCGGCTGCCGCGCAACCCCAGGCTCGGGGTGATCAGCAGCTGCGGCTTCCCGGAGCAGCGGCACTTCGACGTGCTGAAGCTGCTCTTCCGCAGGGTGGCCAGGAACCTGGACACGGGACTGGCCTTCGAGATCTACCGCGACGCCGGCCCGGTGATGGCCGTGGCGCCGTTCCTGCTCAAGGACGCTTTCGAGCGCTACCGCGGCCTGCTGCGGGAGGCGGGCGCGCAGGTGGTCCGCGGCGGAGCTATCTCTCCGGAGACCGCCGCCGGCCTGGCCGAGCCGCTGATCCCTCCGGACCGCTACATCGAGGGCTCCAACGCCCGCTTCCAAAAGCTGCTTTCCAGGATAAAGAAGCCCGACGCCGCCTGACGGCGCAAAATACCGTTGACATTTTCCGCGCGATATAATAGGATATGCTTATCCTATTTAATCGGGGGGGAGCGTGATCTACTCAAGAACTTCGGAATACGCCGTCAGGGCCCTTTCCTGGATGGCGGCCAGAAAGGCCGGCGCCCCAGCGGGGGCCCGCGAGGTGAGCGCGAAGACCGGCATCCCGGCCGCCTACACGGCCAAGCTGCTGCGCGCGCTGGCGGGCGGTGGCATCCTGAAGTCGTCGGCGGGCCGTGGAGGCGGCTTCTCTTTCCGCAAGCCGCCGGCGAAGATCTCCCTGCTGGACGTGGTGGACGCGGTCGAGGACAGGGGGAACTCCCCGCTCTACGGCTGCGTGCTGGGCTTCCGCGAGTGCGGCTGCGGCGGCTCCTGCCCGCTGCACGGCGCCTGGTCCAAGGCTAAGGCCGGCATACTCCGCGAGCTCGGACGCACGATGATAACGGACCCCGGCAACATGCGCGGGCTGTTCAGGTCCGGCCGGAAAAGCCGGAAATTACTGTCGAGAGAGGTGAGGAATGTATTCGATAAGAAAAAATAATTCGATGTCCGCCGCGGCGCGTTCGGCCTTCCTGGCCGCGCTGGCCGCGGTCTGCCTGGCGGTCCCGGCGGGGGCGGCGCGCTTCATGGCCGTGCCGTTCGCCGAGGCGCTGCAGGAGGGCAAGTGGAGCGTCTGGCAGTTCGCCCTCTACGAGAAGGAGAGCACGAAGGACTGGCGCCGCCTGAACAGGCTGGACATCGGCCTGTACAAGAGCGTTGAGGCCGGCGTGTTCGTGGTGACGCCGGAGCACGGGCCCTCGGACACCTGGCTCAACCTGCAGTACCAGCCGCTGGCCGAGGAGGGTTACAGGCCCGGCCTGTCGGTGGGCGTCTGGGACCTGGCCAGGAAGGACGGGCACTGGTTCTCGGACCACACGGCCGCGCCGTCGCCTTTCGCCGCCGCGTCCAAAACTGTCGTAAAATGGGACGGGGGACAGCTCAAGACGGGCCTGACGTACGGCTTCAACCGGCTGCACGGACTTTCCGGCGGCGCCGACGCGCGCTTCGGCGCCTTCGGCGCTATGCTGGAATACGCGCCGAAGAACCTCCGCCTGCCGAAGGCCGGCGGCTGGGACGCCGGCGCTTACTGGTGGTTCCTGAAGGACTGGCGGGCGCGCGCCTCTACCATCGGGGGCAACCCGATGTTCGACGTGTTCTTCATCCACGCGATAGGGAAATAAGGGGGGGACAATGAGGAAACATATATTATTCGCGGCCGCGGCTCTCTGCCTTCTTGCCGCTGTATCCGCGCGGCCTGCCCGCGCGGCCGGCGGCTCCGTCTGCGTCGGCTGCCACAAGGTGCAGTCCGCCGCGCTGGTGATGGAGTGGGAGCGCTCCAGGCACGCCAAGAACGGCGTGGACTGCCTGGCCTGCCACAAGGCCTCGGCCTCGGACGAGGGCTCTTGGCTGCATCACGGCGAGCGCGTCTCGGCCATAGTCACGCCGAAGACCTGCGCGCAGTGCCACGGCCGCGAGGCCGGGGAGTTCTCCCGCAGCCACCACGCGCTGGCCGGCGAGATCCTTGCCAGCCTCGACAACGTGCTGGCCGAGAAGGCCGCCGGCATGCCTGGCAACAACGCCGACGCCGTCAACGGCTGCCTGCAGTGCCACGGCGGGCTGGTCAAGTTCAAGAAGGACGAGAAGGGCGCCGTGCTGCGCGCGGGCCCGGAGGGCCGGCCGGTGATAGACCCGGAGACCTGGCCCAACAGCGGCATAGGCCGCATCAACCCGGACGGCTCGCGCGGCTCCTGCAACGCGTGCCATTCCAGGCACTCCTTCGAGGCCAAGACCGCCCGCTCTCCGGAGAACTGCGGTAAATGCCACATGGGCCCCGACCACCCGCAGATAGAGATCTACAACGAATCCAAGCACGGCATCGCGTTCAACGCCAACCGCGACAGGATGGCGCTCGACAAGGACGAGTGGGTGCTGGGCAAGGATTATTCCGCCGCTCCCACCTGCGCCACCTGCCATATCTCCGGCCACATGAAGAAGGGCGGGGCGGTGGAAGGCAACAGCCATGACGTCGGCGAGCGCATCAGCTGGACGCTGCGGCCCGTGGTCAGCGCCAAGCTGAACCTGGTGGTGTTCGAGGACGGCTTCAAGGAGGATTACCCTGAGCCGCGCGCGCTGCCCAAGCCAGGCGACAGCGTGGAGACCGTGGAGAAGGTGCGGGAGGGCGACGCCCTCGTCGCGAAGAAGATCACGCGGAAGGTGGCCAAAGTGCTCACCTGGCAGCAGCGCCGGGAGAGCATGACCGCCGTCTGCGCCAACTGCCACAGCTCCGACTTCACCGGCAACTTCTACAAGCAGTTCGACAGCCTGGTGGACCTCTACAACGAGAAGTTCGCCAGGCCGGCCAAGGCCATCATGGACGGGCTGACCGCCGACGGCGTCCTGAGCGCGAAGGCGCCGTTCGAGCACGAGGTGCAGTGGGTGTACTGGGAGCTCTGGCATCACGAGGGCCGGCGCGCGCGCCACGGCGCCAGCATGATGGGGCCGGACTACACGCACTGGCACGGCATGTACGAGGTCTCCAAGCATTTCTATACCAAGTTCCTGCCCGCGGTAGTGGAAGCGGCCAGGGAGAAGGGGCCCGAGGCCGAAAAGAAGTGGGGCGCCAAGGTGGCCGAGCTGCTGGCCAAAGATGAGCATGTCTGGGTGAAGGGCCTCAGCGCCAAAGAGGCGGAAGACCTGCGGAAATACGCGAAGGACCGCTACGGCCAGTAAAAGCCGTATCCCATTGTCGAAAGCGGCGCCGGGCAGACCCGGCGCCGCTTTCGTTTTCGTCCCCCGGGGAGGCTCACATGCGGGGCGTCAATTTGATAAAATAGACATATACGGCGGGGTGCGCTGCCAGGCGCGGCCCGCCGCACCGTCCCCAAGGCCCTCTTTTATGGCTTACAAAAACATGCGGAAATTCATCGAGGCCCTCGAGGCCGGCGGCGAGCTGCGCCGCGTCAAGGCCGAGGTAGACGCCGACCTCGAGATCACCGAGATAGCCGACCGCGTCTCCAAGGCGAACGGCCCGGCGCTGCTCTTCGAGAACGTGAAGGGCTACAAGCACCCGCTGCTGATAAACGCCTTCGGCAGCTACAAGCGCATGCAGATGGTCCTTTCCTGCGGTTCTTTCGACGAGGTCGCGGCACGTATAGAGTCCAGCCTCAAGATGAAGCCGCCGGAGACGCTGGCCGGCAAGATAAAGATGCTGTTCACGCTCAAGGAGCTGGCCGGCTTCATGCCGAAGAAGGTCTCCTCCGGGCCCTGCCAGGAGAAGGTCTTCACGGAAGGGCCGCTGCTGGACCGCCTGCCGATACTCAAATGCTGGCCCGACGACGGCGGGCCCTTCGTCACGCTGCCCTGCGTCATAACGAAGGACCCCGAGAGCGGCCTGCAGAATCTCGGCATGTACCGGATGCAGAAGTACGGCAATACCTCCACCGGCATGCACTGGCAGTACAACAAGGACGGCACGCGCCATTTCGACAAGTACAAAAAGCTCGGCAAGCGCATGGACGTGGCCGTGGCCCTGGGCGGGCCGCCGTCGGTGACCTACGCGGCCACCGCGCCGCTGCCGCCCGACATGGACGAGCTGATGTTCGCCGGCTTCCTGGATTCGCAGGCGGTGGAGATAGTGAAGGCGAAGACCGTGGACCTCTATGTTCCCGCGGAGGCCGACTTCGTGATAGAGGGCTACGTGGACCCGGCCGAGGAGAAGGTGGAGGGCCCGTTCGGGGACCACACCGGCTTCTATTCGGCCGCCGACAAGTACCCGGTCTTCCACGTCACCGCCGTCACCTGCCGCAACGACGCCGTGTACCCGGCGACCATAGTGGGCAAGCCCCCTATGGAGGACTGCTACATGGCCAAGGCCACCGAGCGCCTTTTCCTGCCCATGCTTAAGATGGTGGTGCCGGAGATCGTGGACATGGAGCTGCCCATGGAGGGCGTGTTCCATAACTGCGCGCTGGTCTCTATCGACAAGAAGTACCCCGGACAGGCCAAGAAGGTCATCAACGCCCTGTGGGGCCTCGGCCAGATGGCCTCCACCAAGTTCATCGCCGTCTTCGATAAGGACGTGGACCTGCGCGACGGAAGCACCGTGCTGTGGAAGCTGCTCAACAACACGGACCCGAAGCGCGACCTGCTGATGTCGGAGGGTCCGCTGGACGCCCTCGATCACAGCGCGCCGCACGCCAATTTCGGCGGGAAGATGGGTATAGACGCCACCCGCAAGACCCGCGAGGAAGGCATGGGGCGCGACTGGCCGGAAGAGATAAAGATGTCGCCCGCGATGCGCGAGCAGGTCAGCCTCCGCTGGAAGGAGTATGGCTTTTAAGAAGCTTGCCGACCTGCTGCTGCCCGAGCAGACCCTGTTCGCCCTGCCCTTCGCCTGGCTGGGCGTGGTGTTCGCCGGAGGCGGGAGCCTCAGGGCCTGGCTGCTGGTCACGCTGGCGCTGGCCGCGGCGCGCACGGCGGGCATGGCCTTCAACCGCGCCATAGACGCCCGCATAGACGCGCTGAACCCGCGCACGAAGGACCGGGCCATTCCCCGCGGCGAGGTGAAGGTTTCCGAGGCGGCCGCTCTGGGCATAATTTCCAGTCTCGTCCTGATCGCTTCCGCTTACCTGCTGAACCCGCTCTGCTTCTATCTTTCTTTCCCCGCCGTAGCTTTGCTGGCCGGCTACTCGTATTTTAAGCGCTTCTCGGCCGCTTCGCACCTCTGCCTCGGCGCCACCGAGGCCGCCGCGCCCATAGGCGGCTACCTGGCCGTCTCCGGCCGCTTCGACCCTCTTTCCATAGTGTTGGGCTCGGCTATACTGTTCTGGATAGGCGGCATGGACATGGTCTATGCCCTGCAGGACGAGGCCTTCGACAGGCGCGAGGGCCTGCATTCGGTGCCGTCCAGGTTCGGCGCTTCCAAGGCCCTTGCCGCTTCCGCCGCCTGCTATGTGCTGGCGCTGGCCGCGCTGGCCGCGGCCGGGTTCATGCGAGGCATGGCCTGGGCCTACTGGGCCTCGCTGGTCTTCGTGGCCGCCATTTTCTACTATCAGCAGAAGGAAGCGCGCGGGCCGGATATACTGGCGGCGATGAAGAGGATATTCGCGGCCAATATGTACATTTCTCCGGCCCTGCTGGCCGGCGCCGCGCTGGACCGTTTCCTGAAGTAGGAGAACTTATGATAGCCGTAGCCATAACCGGGGCCAGCGGCCCCATACTAGGGATAAGGCTCATCGAGGAGCTGCTGAAGGCCGGCAAGCCCGTGCACGCCGTGGTCTCCGAGGCCGCCTGGCGCGTGATCGGCCACGAGCTGGGCTTGAAGAAGAGCGGCCCGGAGCCGTTCAGGGCGCTGCTCGCCGCGCGCGGCTTCCGGTTCAGGGCCGGCCTGCTGGCCGAATCCCGCAACGATGATTTCTTCTCGCCGCTGGCCAGCGGCAGCACGCCCATGGAGGCCATGGTGGTGGCCCCGTGCTCTATGAAGACGCTTTCGGCCGCGGCCAACGGCTATTCGGATTCGCTGATAACGCGCGCCTGCGACGTCGCTCTCAAGGAAAAGAAGAGGCTGGTCCTCGTGGCCCGCGAAACCCCGCTCAGCGCCATACACCTGGAGAACATGCTGAAGCTGGCCCGCGCCGGCGCCGTGGTCCTGCCGCCGGCCATGGCCTTCTATACCCATCCCAAAACGCTCTCCGACATGACCGATTTCGTGGTGGGCAAGGTCCTGAACATCATCGGCGTCGAGCATTCCCTTTTTGAAAGCTGGGACAAGCAGGCGGCGGAGCTTAAGAAGCGCGGGAAAAAATGAAGAAGCTGCCGGATACCATAGCCGACGCGCACCTGCGTCCGATAGCCCGCAGGGTCTGGGAGGGCAGGCCGGTCAGCGGGGCCGACGCCCTGCTGATGCTTAACTCTTCATCCATACTGGACCTGGGCCGGCTGGCCTCCTTCGTGCGCGGGAAGCTGCACGGCGACGCCGCGTATTACGGCGTCAGCATGAACCTGAACTTCACCAATATCTGCGAGCTGCGCTGCCCGCTCTGCGCTTTTTCACGCGACGCCGGCCGTAAGGACGCCTACCTGCTTACGCTGGCCGACATGGAGCGCCGCGTCAAGAAAGCCGCGGCGGCCGGGGTGGACGAGGTGCATATAGTAGGCGGCCTGCACCCGGACCTGCCGCTCTCCTATTTCGAGGACCTGCTGAAGGCGGTGAAGCGCATAGCCCCGCGCATGTTCGTCACCGCCTTCACCGCGGTGGAGATAGACTACTTCTCCCGCAGGGAGGGAATAGCGCCGGAAGAGACCCTGAGGCGCCTGATGGCCGCCGGTCTCGGCGCGATGCCGGGGGGCGGCGCGGAGATCTTCGCGCCGCGCGTCAGGAAGATAATAGCTCCTAAGAAGATATCCGGGCCGCGCTGGCTGGAGATCATGCGCGCCGCTCACGGCCTAGGGCTGAAGACCAACGCCACCATGCTCTATAACCACATAGAGAAACCTGCCGACATCGTGGACCATATGTCCAGGCTGCGCGCGCTGCAGGAGGAGACCGGCGGCTTCAAGACCTTCGTGCCGCTGGCCTACCACGACGCCAATACCGGCGTGCCGGCGAAGCGGCGCTCCACCACCGGCTTCGACGACATCCGCGTTTACGCGGCGGCCAGGGTGTTCCTGCACAATATACCGCACCTGAAGGCGCTGTGGATGTACGTCGGCGAGAAGATGGCGCAGACCCTGCTCAACTTCGGCGTGGACGATTTCTCCGGCACCTATTCCGGCGAGCGCGTGGTGCACGCGGCCGGCGCGGCCACGGCCGACAGGGGCTCGGAGGCTTTCCTGCGGGGGCTGATAAAGGACGCCGGTTTCCGGCCGGTGCGCGTGAACGCCTCCTACGAGCGCTGCGGGAGGCGCGCATGAGGCTGGGCTGCATCGACTACCTGAACTGCTACCCGTTCTATTACCACATGCTGGAGAAGGCCCCGCTGCCCGGCACGGAGCTGTTCCCGCGCCTGCCTTCGGAGCTCAACCGCATGATGGCGGCCGGCGGGCTGGACCTGAGCCCGGTCTCCGCCGGCGCCTGGCCGGACATCGCCGGCCGGGCCGCGCTGCTGCCGGACTTCTGCATCAGCTCCGAAGGGGCCGTAGGCTCGGTGCTGCTCATCAGCCGCCGGCCAGTGGAGGAGCTCGGAGGAAAGCGGCTGGCGCTCACCTCTGCCTCCCGCACCTCCGTGGTCCTGCTGAAGGCGCTGCTGAAAAAATTCTTTTCCGTAGAGCCGGTCTATGAGACGGCCGGGCCTCAGCCCTCGCTGGGCGACTGCGACGCGGCCCTGCTGATCGGAGACCATGCTCTGACCGCCGAAGCCGCCGAGGCGCCTTTCCGCTACGACCTGGGCGAGCTCTGGCCCGAGAAAACTGGGCACCCGGTGGTCTTCGCCGTCTTCGCGGCCGACAAAGCCGCCGCCGCGGCCGGTCCCGGGGCTTTCAAGGCCGTAACCGGCTCCTACGCAGCATCGCTGGCCTGCCTGGCTTCCGAAAGGCCGGCGCTGCTGGCCGCTGCCTCGCGGCGCTACCCGGCTGCACGCTGCGACGTGGATTCCTATATCGCCGGCCTGCGCTACGTTTTTACCCCGGCCAGGAAAGAGGCTTTTAAATTCTACCTGGATACCGCCGCAGAGCTGGGCCTGCTCGGCCGCTCCGAACCGGAGTACCTCGAGCTATGAACGCCGCCCTGAGAAAGAAGATCTACGCCGGACGGCGCATAACGCCCGCGGAGGCGCTGGCGCTCTTCTCCTGGGACCTGCTGGAGCTGGGCGCGGCGGCCGACTTCAGGCGCAGGCTGGTACATCCGGGCCCGGAGGTCGGTTTCATCCTCGACCGGATAATCAATTTCACCAATGTCTGCGAGGCCCGCTGCGCCTTCTGCGCCTTTCATTCCCGCGCGGCGCTGGCGCCATATGAGCTGACGCTGCGCGAGGTGGTCCGGAAAGCCGGCGAGCTGGCCGCGAGGGGCGGCACGCAGGTGATGCTGCAGGGCGGCCTGCACCCGGACTACGGCGTGGAGGAGTACGAAGGGCTGCTGCGGGCCGTGCGCCGGCGCTACCCGGCCATGGCGCTGCATTCCTTCTCTCCGAGCGAGCTGGTGCACGCGGCGAAGAAGAGCGGCCTTTCGCTGGACAAGGCGCTGGACAGGCTGACAGCCGCCGGCCTGACCTCGATGCCCGGGGCTTCCGACCTGCTGGTGGACCGGTTGCGCTCCAAAGTGAGCCCGCGCAAGATAAGCGTGTCACAGTGGGAGGAGGTGATGGCCGCGCTGAAACGGCACGGGCTCTTCTCCTCGGCCACCATGACCTACGGCATGGGCGAGACGCCGCGCGAAAGGGTTAAACATCTTGAAGTCGTGCGCCGCACGCAGGACGAGACCGGGATAATACGCGCCTTCATCCCCTGGTCCTTCTCTCCGGGGAACACAGGCCTGGCGCATATCGGGCCGGCCACCGGCCTCGACTACCTGCGCACGGTGGCGGTATCGCGCATCTTCCTGGACAACGTCAGGTATATACAGGCGGGTTGGCTCACCGAGGGCCTGAAGCTCGCGCAGGTGGCGCTGGCCATGGGCGCCAACGATATGGGCGGCGTGCTCACCGAGGAGCGCGTGGTGAAGGCCACAGGCTCCGGCGCCACGGCCACCGTCGCCGAGTTCGTGGACCTTATCCGGAACGCGGGCCGGAAGCCTGTGCTGAGGGATTCCTCATACAGGATCATCGACAGGAGCCCGGGGAGGGGGAAATGACGGAGCTGTCGCTGGCCTTCTCTCCCTGCCCCAACGACACCTTCATTTTCCACGCCCTGCTGCACGGGCTGGTCGGCGACGGCTCATATTCCTTCAGGCCGTTCATCGACGACGTGGAGACGCTCAATACCGCCGCTTTCAAAAAGCGTTTCCAGGTCACCAAGCTTTCGGCCGCGGCCTGGCTGCGGTTGAAGGACGAATACGAGCTGCTGGATTCCGGAGGCGCGCTCGGTTTCGGCTGCGGCCCGCTGGTGGTGACGGCGGCCGGAAAAAAACTTGGGCCCGGATCGCACGTGGCCGTGCCGGGGCTCAATACCACGGCGCTGCTGCTGCTGAAGGCCTGGAACCCGGAGCTGAAGAACCTGACCGAGGAGCGCTTCGACCGCATCATGCCGGGCATACGCGACGGTAAATACGACGCCGGCCTGGTGATACACGAGGGCAGGTTCGTCTACGGGGACTACGGCTGCGAGAAGGCGGCCGACCTGGGCGAATGGTGGGAAAGCGAGACCGGCTGCCCGCTGCCGCTCGGCTGCATAGCCGTGCGCAGGGATCCGGATACCGCAAAGCACGCGAGAGTGGTAGAGAGACTGATACGGGAGTCGGTGGAATACGCCTTCGCGCATCCCGAAAGTTCGCGCGGGTTCGTCCGCGCCAACGCGCCCGGCATGAGCGACGCCGTCACCGACGCGCACATAAAGCTCTACGTCAACGATTTCTCGGTCTCGATGGGGAAGGCCGGGCTGAAGGCTTTCAGGACGCTGGAGGAGAGATGCGTAAAGTTCCTGTGACCTGCCTTGTCTTCGCCACTAGGCTGGAGGCCGCGCCTTTCCTGAAGGGCCTGGGCCTGAAGGCATTGCGCGGCTGTCCCTTCCCGGCCTATCGGAAAGGGAAGCTAGGCGCCGTCATCAGCGGCATGGGCAAGGCTAACGCCGCCATGGCCACGGCCTGGGCCTGTTCGTTCTTCTCTCCGCGCGGACTGGTGAATCTGGGCGCGGCCGGCGCTCTCTCGCGCGGGCTGAAGCCGGGAGCGATGCTGCAGGTGACCAAGGCGGTTGAACATGACCGGCCGGGGCTCAGGTACGGGCGGCCGCATGAGCACAGGCCGGATACGCTGAAAGGGTTTAAAGGGGCCGTTGTCGCTACGGCCGACAAGCCGGTGCTGCGCCGGGCGGACAGGAAGAAGCTGGCCAGGCTGGCCGCGCTGGCGGACATGGAAAGCGCGGCGTTCATACAGACCTGCCGCGCCTTCAGGCGTAAGTGCTATCTCTTCAAGCTGGTTACGGACGACCCGGACAACCCCGCAAGTTCCGACATTATCGCCAACATCGGGAAGTACGGAGAGGCCTTCTTCGGCTTCTTCGCCTCTTCCGTGCTGCCCCGCCTCTGAGGCCCCGTCAGGCCTTTATCAGGTTCTCCTTGATGTACTTCTCGAGCGAGCGCACCCTCTTTACCGAGGAGGGGATGACCAGCACCGTGTTGTCTCCGGCCACCGTGCCCAGCATGTCCGGCACGCGCTGGGAGTCCAGGAACTCGGCCACGGTGCCGGCCGCTCCGGGAACCGTGCGCACCAGCAGCAGGTTCTCGTTGGACCTTATGTCGGTGATGCCGGCTCCCAGCAGCGGCTTGAGGCCCTGCAGGTCGGCGTGGGCCGGCAGGGCGTAATGCCCGCCCTCAGGCCCGGCCACCCAGGAGACGCCCAGATCGGCCAGGTCGCGCGAGAGCGTGGCCTGCGTGACCCGGCAGCCGACCCTGGCCAGCTGGCGCCGCAGGTCCTCCTGGCTGGTGACGGTGCCGGTGGTTATCAGCTGTTTGATAGTGAATAGGCGCTCTTTTTTTGACATGTTCCCTCCGGTTCGCCGCGCACCAGCATGGTGCCGACGCCCTTGTCGGTGAAGATCTCGAGCAGCAGGGAATGCTTCTCGCGGCCGTCTATCAGGTGGACGCGGCCGACGCCGGCGTTCAGCGCGTCGAAGGCGGACCTGACCTTCGGGATCATCCCCTTGCTGATCACGCCGGAGCTTATCAGCTCCTCGGCCTTGGGCTCGGTTATGTTCGTCACCCGCTCGCCGTCCTTCAATATCCCTTCCACGTCGCTGAGGTACACCAGCTTCTCGGCCTTCAAGGCCTCCGCTATCTTGGCGGCGGCCACGTCGGCGTTGATGTTGTAGATGGTGCCGTTCTCGTCAACGCCCAGCGGCGCGATGACCGGCATGAAGCCGTTGGCCAGCAGCAGCTCGATATGCTGCGGCCTGACCTCGGTGATGTTGCCTACCAGCCCCAGGTCCGCGCCGTTCTCGGAGTACTTCTCCGCGCGCAGCAGCCCGGCGTCCACGCCGGAGAGCCCGACGGCGTCGCCGTCCTGCAGGTTGATGCGGCGCACGATGTCGGTGTTCGTCCGGCCGGCGAGCACCATCTGCACCACGTCCACGGTGTCCTCGCAGGTGTAGCGCTGGCCGTCCACGAAGCGCGTCTCTATGCCGAGCTTCGTGGCGGTCTCGGTGATCTCCTTGCCGCCGCCGTGCACGATGGCCACGCGCACGCCCACCTTCTTGAGCAGGGTGACGTCGCGGGCGAAGCTGTCGCGCAGCTCCTCGTCCACCATCGCCGCGCCTCCGTACTTGATGACGAAGGTCTTGCCCTCGCTGCGCGAGATCCACGGGAGGGCTTCGGTGAGGTTCCTGGCCTTTGCGGCCGCGTGCTGTATGGGCGTCATGTGCGGTAGTTGGCGTTGATCGCCACGTATTCCTTCGACAGGTCGCAGGTCCAGAACGTCGCCTCGCCCGGGCCGCCGTTGAGCTGCACGCGTATCGTCAGCTCCTTCTTCTGCAGCACTTCCTTCGCGCGCTCCTCGGAGAAGTCTATCACGTAGTTCTTCTTCAGTATCGGCACGTCGCCGAAGAGTATCTCCGTCTCCTCCGGGGTGAAGCCGATGCCGGAGTTGCCTACCGCCGCCATGATGCGGCCCCAGTTGGCGTCCTCGCCGTTGATGGCGGTCTTCACCAGGTTGGAGCTGGCTATCGCGCGGGCGGCGGCCACGGCGTCCTCCTGGCTGGCGGCGCCCACTACCTGCACCTCCACGAACTTGGTGGCGCCCTCGCCGTCCATCACTATCATCTTGGAAAGGCGCACCAGCAGGTGCTCCAGGGCCGCGGTGAACTCGGCGTAGCCGGGGTCCGTCTCCGAGGCCAGCGGCGCGTTGCCGGCCAGCCCGTTGGCCAGCACCACCACCATGTCGTTAGTGCTGGTGTCGCCGTCAACGGTTATGCGGTTGAACGAGCGGTCCACGACGTCCTTCACCGTCCTCTGCAGCAGCTCGGGGGTTATCGCGGCGTCGGTGGAGATGAAGGCCAGCATCGTGGCCATGTTCGGGGCTATCATGCCCGAGCCCTTGGCCATGCCGCCCAGCTTGACCTCGGCGCCGTCGATCCGCACCGTCACGGCCAGCTCCTTCACGAAAGTGTCGGTGGTCATGATGGCCTCGGCGGCCGCGCGGCCGCCCTCGGCGGAGAGCTGAGGTACCGCCTCTGCCAGGCCGGCTATGATCTTTTCCATCGGCAGGTACTGGCCGATGACGCCGGTGGAGGAGACCAGCACCTCTTCCTTTTTAAGGCCGGTGACCAGCGCGGTCTGCGCTATCATCGTGCGGGCGTCCTCCAGGCCCCTGGCGCCGGTACAGGCGTTGGCGTTGCCGCTGTTGACCGAAACGGCGCGTATCCAGCGGGAGGCGGCCAGCTGTTCCTTGCACGCCGTGACCGGCGCGCCAGGCACCGCGTTCTGGGTGAACACCGCCCCGCAGGCCGCCGGTCTCTCGGAGACCAGCAGCGCAAGATCCTTCTTGGCCCGCTTTATACCGCAATGCAGCCCGGCGGCCTTGTAGCCATTCGCCGCCGTAACTCCGCCCGCGATTTCCTGTATCATTTACTTTTTCTCTCCTTTATATACCGCTCAATTCAGTCCGGCTTTCTCCGGCAGGCCGAACATGATGTTCATGTTCTGTATGGCCTGGCCGGCCGCGCCCTTGCCCAGGTTGTCTATGGCCGCCATGACCGTCAGGTGGCCGGTGCGCGCGTCCACGGAAAGGCCGATGTCGCAGTAGTTGCTGCGCGCCACCGCCTGTATCTGCGGCATGCCCTTCTTGACCCGCACGAAGGCCGCGTCCCTGTAGAAGTCCTCGTACACGGCCAGCGCGGCCGCCGCGTCGGTCTTCGCGGCCAGCGCGGCGTGTATCGTGGAATGTATGCCGCGGGTCAGCGGCACCAGGTGGGGGATGAAAGATACCGTGGGCTCGAGGCCGGTGGCCGCGCGCAAAGCGCTCTCTATCTCCGGGACGTGCTGATGGCTGCCGGGCTTGTAGGCGCGCACGTTCTCGTTCAGCTCGGTGAAGTTCATGTCCGCCTTGGCGGTGCGGCCCGCGCCCGAGATCCCGGACACCGCGCTGACCGCTATGGACCCGGGTTTCGCCAGGCCTTTGGCCAGGGCCGGCAGCAGGCCCAGTATCACGCTGGTGGCGTAGCAGCCGGGGTTGGCGACCAGGCGGGCCTTCTTAATATCTTCCTTATTGACCTCGGGAAGGCCGTACACGGCCTGCGTCAGCAGGTGCTTCGCCGTGTGCTCCTTGCCGTAGTAGCGCAGGTACTCCTCCGTGCGCTGGAGCCTGAAGTCGCCGCCCAGGTCTATCACCCTTTCGGCCGTATCCAGCAGGGAAGGCACCACGTCCATGCCCTGGCCGGAGGGCAGCGCCACGAAGGCCACGTCGGCCTTCTTCATTCTGCCCGGCACGTACTCCTCGAACTTCAGGTCCACGCGGCCCGCGAGCGCGGGATAGAGCTCGTCCACGCGCTGCCCGGCGGAAGTGTTGGCGGTGACAGCATCTATGGAAACGTCGGCGCGCGACGAGAGCAGCCGCATCAGCTCCGCGCCGGAATAACCGGAAGCCCCGACGATAATTGCCTTGATCATCCTTTCTTTCTCCTTGACCGCTTGCATAAATATACAACATTTTGTATGATTATGCAATAGCCTCCGTGGAGAAAGCGGAAGGCGGGGAGAATAAAAATGAGCCAGCAGCAGAGAGAGCAGGCGGTATTCCTGAAGACCTACAAGCGCCTCCCGCTCGAGATAGAGAAGGGAAAAGGCGCCCGCCTGACCACCCCGACAGGGGAGACATATCTGGACATGATCTCCGGCGTGGCCGTTAACGCGCTTGGCCACGGGCACCCGGCCGTCCTTTCGGCCATAGCGGAGCAGGCGGCGCGCTACGTGCATGTCTCCAACTATTTCCTGCAGGAGCCTCAGATAGCGCTGGCCGAGCTGCTGGTGAAATATTCCGGCTGCGAGAAGGTATTCTTCTGCAACAGCGGCACCGAAGCCGTAGAGGGCGCGCTGAAGATAGCCCGCCGCTGGGGTTCCACCCGCGGCAAGACGGAGCTGGTCTCGATGAGCAACGCCTTCCACGGCCGCACGATGGGCGCGCTGTCGCTGATGGACCGCCCCGGCTACCGCGACGGCTTCGGTCCGTTCCTCGGCGGCTGCGGCACCGCGGCCTTCAACGACCCGGCGTCGCTGCGCGCCGCGGTCGGGCCTTCCACCGCCGCCGTACTGCTGGAGTTCGTGCAGGGGGAGGGCGGCGTCAGGCCGGTTTCCGCTGAGTTCGCGGCCGAGCTGCAGAAGCTGCGCGCCGAGCACGGCTTCCTTATAATAGCCGACGAGATACAGTCCGGCGCCGGCCGGACCGGGAAGTTCTTCTCTTTCGAGCATTACGGCGTGAAACCCGACCTGGTCCTGATGGCCAAGCCTATCGGCGGCGGCCTGCCGCTGGGGGCGATACTGGCGTCGGGCGAGGCGACCTCCGTGCTGGCCCCAGGCATGCACGGCACCACCTTCGGCGGCAACCCCGTGGCCTGCGCCGCAGGCATAGCCGTTATTAAGGAAGTAATGGAGAAGGGCGTGCTCGCGAACGTGAACGCCATGGGCGTCCTGCTGAAGACTAAGCTCGAGGCCATACGCGCCGAGTTCCCGGCCCTCGTGTCGGAAGTCCGCGGCCTCGGCCTGCTGGCCGGGCTGGAGCTGGCCTCACCCGGAGACCCGCTTATAGTGGCCCTGCGCGAGAAGAAGCGCGTGCTGCTCAACTGCACCGACGGCAAGGTCATCCGCTTCCTGCCCCCGCTCAACGTGAAGGCGGAGGAGCTGGAGGAGGCCTGCGCGGCGGTGCGGGAGCTGCTGGCCGCCGGAGTTGTCGCCGGAAAGGACGCAGTAAAGGCGTAATTGGTCTTTGTTGTGCGCGGGTGGCGGCGGTTAGTTTGCGCAGATACGACCGACTTGCCGAGACGGGCCGTCGCGGACTGAAGCCGCTTGCGTAGCGCGGCGAAGGAGTGACGAGCGGCGAGCACGGTGTGCGAGACCGCGTGCCCGGTGAGGTAAGTCGGGCGGAAGCTGCGCTGAATAGTTTGGCTTTAAGGAGAACGACATGAAAAAGAAAGAAAAAGTGGTGCTGGCCTACAGCGGCGGCCTGGACACCTCGGTCATCCTCAAGTGGCTCATCAACAAAGGCTACGACGTGATAGCCTACATCGCCGACGTCGGCCAGGCCGGCGACTTCCAGAAGGCCAGGCGCAAGGCGCTGAAGGCCGGCGCCTCCAAGGTATATATCGAGGACCTCAAGAAGGAGCTGGTCACCGATTATATCTATCCCATCTTCAAAGCCAACGCGCTCTACGAGGGCCGCTACCTGCTCGGCACCTCCGCCGCGCGCCCCATCATCGCCAAGCGCCAGATAGAGATAGCGGCCAGGGAAAAGGCCGCCTACGTCTCGCACGGCGCCACCGGCAAGGGCAACGACCAGGTGCGCTTCGAGCTGGCCTATTACGCGCTGAACCCGAAGATAAAGGTCATAGCCCCGTGGAAGACCGAGGAGTTCCTTAACCAGTTCCGCGGCCGCACGGACCTCATCAACTACGCCAAGGCCAACAATATCGAGATCAGCAGCACCATAGCCAAGCCGTACAGCGAGGACGACAATTTGCTGCATATCAGCCACGAGGCGGGCATACTGGAAGACCCGGCGCACGAATGCGCGGAGGACATCTACTCCAAGACCGTTTCGCCCGAGAAGGCGCCCAACACCCCGACGAAGGTAAAGATAGTCTTCAAGGACGGCGCGCCGGTGAAGGTCACGAACCTCAATACCGGGAAAAGCGAGACCGACCCGCTGAAGCTCTTCAACCTGCTCAACGACCTGGGCTCGAAGAACGGCATAGGCCGCATAGACATGGTCGAGAACCGCTTCGTGGGCATCAAGTCGCGCGGCGTGTACGAGACCCCCGGCGGCACCATACTTTACGCCGCGCATAAGGACATAGAAGGCATAGCGATGGACCGCGAGGTGATGCGGCTGCGCGACATGTTCTCGCCCAAGTTCGCGGAGCTGGTCTACAACGGCTTCTGGTTCAGCCCCGAGATGGACTTCCTGATGGCCGCGGTCAACGAGAGCCAGAAGGCCATAGACGGCAGCGTCACGCTGAAGCTCTACAAGGGCAACGTGATGGTGATAGGGCGCGAGAGCCCCAGCTCGCTCTATGACAAGGAGCTCTCCAGCATGGACGTGGCCGGCGGCTTCAACCAGAAGGATTCCGAGGGCTTCATAAAGATCCACGCCACGCGGCTGATGGCCCACAGCGCCATCATGAAGAAGCACTCCGGGAGCAACTGATGAAGCTCTGGGCGAAGGGGTACGACCTCGACAAGGATATAGAGTCCTTCACCGTAGGGGACGACTACCTGCTCGACCGCAGGCTGGTGAAGTACGACTGCGCCGCGTCGCTCGCGCACGCGCGGGCCCTGAGAAAGGCCGGACTGCTGACGTCGGGCGAG
Source organism: bacterium (assembly GCA_021812825.1). The sequence goes on from JAKAMO010000009.1 coordinate 19,617, forward strand.
CTGAAAGAGATCATCGCCGGCCTCGAAGAGATACTGGCCCTGGACGCCGCAGGCGAGTTCAGGATAAGGCCGGAGGACGAGGACTGCCACACGGCCATAGAGAGCCGGCTTACGGCCAGGTACGGCGCGGCCGGCAGGAAGGTGCATACCGGCCGTTCCCGCAACGACCAGGTGCTGACCGCGCTGCGGCTCTACGAACGGGACGCGCTGGCGGAGATGAAAGCGGCGCTGGCCGCCTTCGCCGGGGCCTGCAAGAAGCTGGCGGCTAAGCAGGGCGGCACGGCCCTGCCTGGCTACACGCATACGCGCCGCGCGATGCCGACCACGGCCGGCGCCTGGCTGGGCTGCTTCGCCGCGGCCGCGGCGGACGATTCCGGACACGCGGACTTTTTGATGAAGCTGCTGGACCAGCCCCGCTGGGCTCGGCCGCCGGCTTCGGCGTGCCTGTGCTCGGGATAGACAAGGCCTACAGCGCGCGGCTGATGGGCTTCTCGAAGGCCATAGAGAACCCCATCTACGCCCAGTTCACCCGCAGCAAGTTCGAGCCGGCGGTGATGCATCTGTGTTCGCAGGTGATGCTGACGCTGAACAAGCTGGCCACGGACCTCATCTACTTCAGCGCGCCGGAGTTCGGTTTCGTGGCGCTGCCGAAGGAGTTCTGTACCGGCAGCTCGATAATGCCGCAAAAAAAGAACCCCGACGTGCTGGAACTGGTCAGGGGGAAGTACCACGTCGTGCTGGGCGAGGAGTTCAAGGCGCTGTCGCTGGCCGGCAACCTGCCGTCCGGCTACAACCGCGACGCGCAGCTGGGCAAAGGGCCGCTGTTCGCCAGCCTGGACGCCGTGCTGGCCTCGCTGCGGATCATGGCGAAGGTGGTGGCCGGGCTGAGGTTCGTCCCGGAGCGCTGCGTTCTGGCTCCGGAGCTGTTCGCCACGGAGGAGGCCTACCGGCTGGTGAAGTCCGGCGTGCCGTTCCGGGAGGCCTACCGCAGGGTGGCCGCCAAGTTCCGCTGAACCTGCCGGGGACAAAAAAAGAACCGCCGCCCGAAAGGCGGCGGTCCTTTTTTCAGGCAGTGAGGCTACTTCAGTCCCAGCTCGCCCTTCAGCACTTCTATGGCCTTCTCGGGGTCGGAGGCGTTCAGCAGCAGCCTGCCGTCGGCGCCGCCTATCGAAGTGCCGTACACGGTGGTGATGTTGATCTTGTGCTCGCTCAGCGCTTTCGCCAGCTGGAGGAGCTGGCCGGGTTTGTCCGGCAGCTCGAGGGAGATCATCGGGGTCTCTATCGTGGTGAAGCCGGCTCCGGTCAGGATATGGCTGACCTTGCGGTCCGCGTCCACCGCCACGCGCACTACGCCGGAGTCGTCGCGGATCTCCGAGGCGATGCCGATGATGTTCACGCCCTCGTTGGCGAACAGCTCCACGAACTTGGAGAGGGCGCCCGGCACGTTCGGCAGGAACACGGTATATTGTCTGACAAGTTTCACTGGCATAAAGGCTCCGGCGCCGCGGGTTTAGGTCTGCAGGCGCGCTATTATTAAATATTTTTTATAGCCGCCGGTAAAGCGCAAAAGTTATATAATCAGAGCCGGGATGAAGCTCGTTCCGGAGGGGAGATCCAGGGTGCTGTCCTACGTCTCGCTGGCCGTCGCGGCGGCCTGCGCCGTCATGGCCTCGCGGGCGGCGTACGACCTGCTGACGCTGGCGGAGGTGCTCTCCACTCCCGCGTTCTACCTGAGCCTGGTCCATTCCACGCTTCCTATCGACCTGCCGCCGCTGGCCGCGCTGATGGTGCGGCACACGCTCCCCTTCTTCGTCTTCATGCTGCTCTTCTGGTCTTCCGGCCTCGGTCTTTCCATCGGCGTGCTGGCCAGGAGGGAATGGGCCCGCCGCGGCGCCGTCTGGATGCTCTACCTGAACGCCGCCGCGGCCCTGCTGGTGCTGGGCTACCCGTGGCTGGCCGTGCCGCGCCCGCTGATGTACGGGGATATACCGCTGGCGCCGGACTTCAACGGCGCGGTGAGGACCGCGGCTTTCTTTTTAAGGCTGACCTCCATGCTGCACGGGGGGCTGTGCCTCTGGGGCGGCCTGGCGCTGGACCGAGGCTCCGTCAGGAGCGAATTCGACTGATGAGGGGAACATGATAAGAACCAGATATCTTCTGCTGGCGGCGCTTCTGGCCCTGCCGCGCGCCGCGCTGGCCGGCTTCGGGATGAAATGGGCGGAGACCGAGGTGATACTGGACCGGGACGGCAAGGCGCAGGTCGCTTACGCGGTGCGCTGGGCCGGCAGCGGCCAGCTGCACGGCTTCTACTTCGAGGGCTTCCAGGAGACTCCGGTCTTCGACATGGGACGCGCCTACGCGCTGGACTCCTCCGGCAACAAGTACCAGCTCGACATAAAGAAGCTGTCGGACCGGAAGTACGACATAGTGCTGGCCGGCGGCCAGGCCGTCACCTCGGGGGAGATCACCTACTTCTTCCGCTACGCGGCGGACCTGCAGGCTTCCGGTAACCTGACCCAGACCACGGCGGGGGAGAAGAAGCTCGCGGTCTTCAACTGGTCGCCCGTGCAGTGGGACGACCCGATGGAGCACGGGGCTCTTACCGTCCGTTTCCCGGTCGCGCTCGCTTCGCCGCAGGTGGACGAGAAGACGCTCTCCGGCCTCGGCTTCATGACGGAGAAATTCGTCAACGAGCGATATTCCATAGACTACCCGACGGTAAAGAACGCGGAAGGCAGGGACATCTTCAGCGTGCGCTTCTTCCGCAAGAACCTGGAGCGGCGCTACCATTTCCAGGTGCAGGTCTATCTGGACGCATCGCATTTCGGCCTGAACACGATGACGTACGGCAGCCTTACGAAGGGGCTGCCGGAGAAGATGGAATACAGGCCGGCCGCCGAAAAGTACTATCTGAACCGCTATTTCCCGGGCAGCATGCTCGCCTCGCTGCCTATGAACCGCCGGGGGACCCTGCTGGTCCTGATAGCCCTGGCCGTAGTGTTCGTGCTGCTGCCCTTCGTGGTGATGACTGTGAAGCACAACGCGATGCTGACCGCGCAGGCCGGCATCTCCGCGGTGAACTGGGACGGTACCGAGTGGGAGCCGCCTAAGGCGCAGGTGAGCTCTTTCCGCGTGCCCGGCAAGATAGCGAAGGACCTCAGCCCGCTGGAGGCCGGCGTGGTGATGGGCCTTCCGCTGGCCGAGCTGCTCGGGCTGATGGTGGGGAACATGGAGAGGAAGGGGCTGCTGAAGATAAAGAGCGGCACCCCGCTGGTGGTGGAGAGGGTACAGGGAGCCTCGGTCAGCATGGACCCCTACGAGAACTCCCTGCTGGCGGCGATACGGCCGGACGGCAGCATAGACGAGGTTTCCGCCACCGCGGCCGTGCGCGCGCTGGGCGACGGCGTGCAGCAGAAGGCCTGGGACTGCGACATGGAGGCCACCCGGGACTATTATCGAAAGCAGGTGGACCGTTATTCCGGCATGCGCACGGACGACGATACCGGCTTCTACTGGGGCGGCTACCGCCGGCATTACTACAGCCGGGATTACAACAACCCGCTCTATAATAACTCGCAGCAGGCGGCTGGCGGGCTGAAGACGGCCCTGCCGGCCGACTTCGCCGGAGGCTTCGACGCTTTCCGCGGCTCGGCCATGTGCTACGAAGGCGCCTTCTCCGGCTCGGCCTGCCACGACGCCTGCCACTCGGCCTGCCACGATGCCTGCCACAGCGCGTGTCATTCCGCCTGCCACTCGGCGTGCCACGGGGCCTGCCATTCGGCCTGCGTCAGCAGCGGCCACTAGAGCTATGGACTGGAAGAAGAGGGTGGACTGGATAGACGGCTACGCCGCGCGCATCAAGCCCTACGTGCGCGTGCGCGAGGCCGACCGTTTGCTGATCAAGATCCCCAACCAGGCCCATAAGCTGAACGCGCAGGGCGCGAAGCTGCTGAAGTTCGTCCTGGACGGCGGCAGCGCCGTCTCCGTGGTGGAGGCCTATCCGCCGGAGAAGCGCGAGGCGGTATCGCTGGACGTCTACTATTTCTTCCGCGACCTGATGGCGCTGCTGAAGGGCTGCGCCGGCGAGGAGGGCGGCAGGAAGGCGCTTGAGGTGAAGCCTTTCGCGCTCGGGCACAACGCGCTGCCGGTCCTGAGCGAGATAGCCGTGACCTACCGGTGCAACCTCGCCTGCCGCTTCTGCTATGCCGGCTGCGGCTGCAAGAAGGACGAGGAGCACCCGGACCTGCCCGCTTCTTCGCTGAAAGAAATACTTGGCATGATAGCCGGCGAGGCGGAGGTCCCCTCGGTGAGCTTCACCGGCGGAGAGCCGCTGCTGCGGCGGGAGCTGCCTGAGCTGGTGGCCCACGCCAAGTCGCTCGGCTTGTGGGCCAACCTGATAACCAACGGCACGCTGGCCGACGGCCGCACCGTGAAGCGCCTTAAAGCGGCCGGGCTGGACTCGGCCCAGGTCAGCGTGGAGGCCGGTTCGGCGAAGCTGCACGACGCCATCGCGGCGCATACAGGCGCCTTCGAGCGCACCGTCCGCGGCATAGAGAATTTCATGAAGGCCGGGATACGGGTGCACACCAACACCACGGTCTCGGCTCTGAACAAGGACGGCCTGGAGGGCATACTGGACCTGGTGAAGTCCCTCGGCCTGGACAAGTTCTCGATGAACCTGCTGATGCCGGTGGGCTCGGCGGGCAATAATCTCTCCGACACCTTCGTCTCCTATACGGAGGCCGGTCCGCTGGTAGAGAGGGTGAAGGAACTGGCGGAGAAGCGCGGACTCGAGTTCATGTGGTATTCGCCCACGCCGTTGTGCATCTTCAATCCTATCGCCCGGGGGCTCGGCAACAAGGGCTGCGCCGCCTGCGACGGCCTGCTCAGCGTGGCGCCGAACGGCGACGTGCTGCCCTGCTCGAGCTATCCGAAGCCGCTGGGCAACATGCTAAAGGAAAAAGGCAATTTTAAAAAGCTCTGGAACGGGCCCGAGTTCGCCTGGTTCAGGGAGAAAGGCTTCGCGCACGAGAAATGCAGGACCTGCCGGCACCTGGCCGCCTGCAACGGCGGCTGCCCGCTGTACTGGGAGAAGGCCGGCTACGGGGAGCTGCTGCCGGCCGCCGAGGCCTGCGCCGCAAGGGAGACCATATGAGCATATTGCCGCCGCCGCAGAAGGACGGGGAGATAAAATTCTTCATCGCCGGCGGGCTGCCGTACAGGGCCCGCATGGCGCTGGTGTTGGGCCTGCTGGCCGTAGGCCTCGGGGTGCAGGTAACGCTGGGGTTCTGGCCGGGTTTCATCGTGCTGATCTTCGCCCAGCTGCTCGGGATGAACTCGGGCTACGACGCCGCGCCCAGGATCTCCGGAGAGGAAAGCTGGGCTCGCGTGACCCCAGATGAGTATATCAAGGTCAGGAAGCGCGCCGACGAGCTCAGGCGCTGGGACGAGGATTTCTTCGACGCCACCAGCACCAGCGGCCAGGTAGGCCTCGGCGTCACGGCGCTGGCCTGCGCTATAGCGTACGGTATAGCCGCCGCGACCTTCTCGTTCCCCGACGGGGCCTGGCTGCCGTTCGGCCTGGACGCGGCCGTGCTGCTGCTGCCGCTCTGGTTCATAGGAACGCGCGACTACCTGAAGAAGGACAAGCTGATCATAAAGATAAACGCGCTGGAGAACGTGATGGCCGCGCTGAAGCCCGGCAGCGACGTACAGGTGCAGCCCATGCTGTCGCTGGCGTCCACCAAGTCCGGCGGCAAGGAGCCGGAGGACGCGCGGCTGATGGTCAAGCTGGTCGGCGCGCCGGAGGGTTTCTACGGCGTGCAGGTGCAGCTTTCGATAAACAGCGTGCAGGGCAAGGACTTCCCGTACCTGTACTGCGTGGTGCTGGCCAAGCGGGGCTTCGGCCTGCTGAAGGATTACAGGGACCTGCTGCCGGGGAGGACGGAGAAAAGCCTGATGGCCAGTCTCTCCGGCTTCCTGCTGGGCGGCCTTAGCGGCCCCGGCGGCGGCGACGTGGACCTGGTCTACGAGCCGTCCAGCACCGGGGAAGTGGAGCTGATAGTGGTGCGCAGGCGCACCACGAAGCAGAGCGGCTATTATACGCCGCCCTCCGCGGCCATGCAGGTGGTGAACGGGGCGCTGCAGCTGGCCAAGGGGCTGGCCGCCCGGGGTCCGGCCTGACAGGGCAAAAAGCCCCGAATTTGATAAAATATAGGTACCGGCCTCTCTCCTGGTAGTTCCTGCCGAATCGCACCGTATCAGAGGTATTTCTATGTGGAATTACACCGAAAAGGTATACGAGCATTTCAAGAACCCCCGCAACGTGGGAGAGGTGGAGAACCCGGACGCCGTGGGCGAGGTGGGCAGCATAGTCTGCGGCGACGCGTTGAAGCTGACGCTTAAGATAGACAAGGCCACCGACACCATCACCGACGCCAAGTTCAAGACCTTCGGCTGCGCGAGCGCGATCGCCTCCTCCTCGGCGCTGACCGAGATGGTGAAGGGCATGAAGCTCGACGACGCGGCGAAGATAACCAACCAGCAGATAGCGGATTTCCTCGGCGGCCTGCCCGGCGAGAAGATGCATTGCTCCGTGATGGGCATGGAGGCGCTTGAGGCCGCCATAAAGAACTACCGCGGCGGCAAGACCGAGAAGGTCATCATCGGGGTGGGCGAGCGCGTGGTCTGCAAGTGCTTCAACGTGACGGAGAGCCATATCCTCAAGGCCATAAAGCTCAACAACCTGAAGACCGTGGACGAGGTGACCAATTTCACCAAGGCCGGCGGCGGCTGCGGCCAGTGCAAGGGCGAGATCGAGAAGATCCTCAAGGATTACTGGGCCGAGGCGGAACACAAGCGCTTCGCGAACATGACCGTGGTAGAGAAGATCAAGATGATAGAGAAGGTGCTGGCCGAGGAAGTGAACCCCAAGCTGAAGGCCGACGGCGGCTGGATAGAGCTGGTGGACATAGATGGCCAGAAAGTGAAGCTGCGCTTCCTGGGCATGTGCCATGGCTGCCCTTCCTCCGGCGCCACGCTGAAGAACGTGGTGGAGAAGGAGCTGAAGGAGCGCATCGACCCGGCGCTGGAGATAGTAGCGGAGTAGGGTCGGCGTCACGGGGACCGGAACGCAAAAACAGCGTCGCGCACACCGTGCGCGCGCTTCCGGCTCTCGGCCTCGGCGCTTCGCAAGCCTCGGCCTCCGAGGCGGTTTTGCTAACCCGGTCCCCGCGCCGCCTCAGGGAGTTTCAGAAAGCAGGAGCTCCTTATGAAAGAGAGGAGATATGGAAAAGGTCTATTATTTCGATAATAACGCGACGAGCAGGGTGGCTCCGGAAGTGGCAAAGGAGATGGAGCCGTTCTTCAACGAACTCTACGGCAACCCGTCCAGCATGCATTTCTTCGGCGGCGGCAACCAGAAGTACCTGGACCTCGGCCGCGAGCGCGTGGCCAAGCTCCTCGGCTGCGAGACCTCCGAGATAATATTCACCAGCTGCGGCACCGAGGCCGATTCCACCGCCATCTGGTCCGCCGTGCGCTCCTTCCCCGAGAAGAAGCACATCATCACCACCAGGGTGGAGCATCCCGCGGTCCTCAACGTCTGCAAGCACCTGGAATCCCAGGGCTGGCGCGTCACCTACCTGCCGGTGGACGGCGCCGGCCAGATAAACCTCGAGGACCTCAAGGTCGCGCTAACCCCGGAGACCGCCATAGTCTCCATCATGTGGGCCAATAACGAGACCGGCGTGGTATACCCGGTGGAAGAGGCCGCCCGCATCACGCACGCCAAGGGCGCCCTGTTCCATACCGACGCCGTCCAGGCCGCCGGCAAGATACCGATAAACCTCAAAGACACTAAGATAGACATGCTCTCCATCTCCGGCCACAAGCTGCACGCGCCCAAGGGCATAGGCGTGCTGTACGTGCGCAAGGGCACGCGCTTCATGCCGTTCATGATGGGCGGCCACCAGGAGCACGGCCGCCGCGCCGGAACCGAGAACGTGCCCTATATCGCCGGCCTGGGCAAGGCCGCGGAACTGGCTTTAGCCCACATCGAGAAAGAGAACACCTACGTGAAGGGCCTGCGCGACAGGCTCGAGGCCGGCCTGCTGAAGATCCCCAACTCCCGCGTCAACGCCGGCGGCGCCGACCGCCTGCCCAACACCGCCAACATAAGCTTTGAGTACATCGAGGGCGAGTCCATACTGTTGATGCTCAGCGAAAAGGGCATCTGCGCCAGCTCCGGCTCGGCCTGCACCTCCGGCTCTCTCGAGCCCTCCCACGTGCTGATGTCCATGGCCGTGCCGCAGACCTACGCCCACGGCTCCGTGCGCTTCTCCCTGAGCGTCTACAACACCGAGGAAGAGGTGGACTACATTATCCGCGAGCTGCCGCCCATCATAGAGCGCCTGCGCGCCATCTCGCCCTTCGCCGACGGCAAGCCCCTCTTCGGCATGGACGCCTGCGAAGCCCACGACCATAAGCACTGATTATCGGGCTGGAATGGTAACACTATTCCGGAGTTAATTTATTTGCAGTTATTGACCGGGGGGGAACCCTCCGGTCTTTTTTATCATACCTGTTGTTGTATATGTAAACCCTTCGAATAAATGCCGGTGAGAGAATGTTCTGAATAACTTCACGATATCCCCACCGCCACGCCGCTAAATGCCGACGAAATTGTTAAAATAGACGTTTTTAAGGAAACCATATGAAACTCAATCTCGACCCCGGAAAATTGATAGGAGGATTTGCTGGCATAGTTATCCCGCATCTTCTTGGCTCGAATGGCTATGCCTGCTTGCCGAGAATATTCCATTTCATGCTTCCGGTGGCAACCTGTATGCTCGGCGCTTTGATCGGGCATGAGATTTATACGTGGATAACGGTCGGACAGATTAAAAAATCATAAGATCCCGCTTCTGCTATTGACCAAGCCGGTGTGACAGCCAATGAGGAGGCGGCCGACAAAAAAATCGCGCATGTGAGCGGCGCTGCAGCCGCTATTCTTGCTAACGGTTTTTACCCGCAGGATTTTGGTAAGATTATACATCCGCATGATCCCGCTGCATCTTAGGAGCCTGTCCGACATAAGCGATTTCGTCTGCAATTGCCGCTTTTGGCCTGCGCCTTGCGCCGCTCGACTTACAGCCTCTCGTAGAGGATGCTCGTCTCGCGCCGCTTCGGCTCGTCAACAAAATCGTCAATTTCGCCATGAAAGCCTTATGTCGGACACGCTCCAAGTGGAGGAACAATGAAGAACAGGCTATTCGCAGTTATGCTGGCGGCCGCGCTGCTGCCGGCCTATACTTTCTCTATGGCGGCCCTGCCGCCGGGAGTGACCAAGGGCGCCTCGGTGGAGGGCATAGACGAGTACATGCTCCCCAATGGGCTGAAGGTGCTGCTGTTCCCGGACCACACCAAGCCCACGATAACGGTGAACGTCACCTACGAGGTCGGCTCGCGCAACGAGAACTACGGAGAGACCGGCATGGCCCACCTGCTCGAGCACCTGATGTTCAAGGGCACTCCCAAGCACCCGAACATCCCGCAGGAGCTCACGGCGCACGGCACCTCGCCTAACGCTTCCACAAGTTACGACCGCACCAACTATTTCGAGACCTTCGCCGCCACGGACGCCAACCTGGACTGGGCCCTCAGCCTCGAGGCGGACCGCATGGTCAACAGCAACATCGCCAAGAAGGACCTGGATTCCGAGATGACGGTCGTGCGCAACGAGTTCGAATCCGGAGAGAACAACCCGCGCGGCATACTGATGGAGCGGGTCATGTCCGAGGCCTATCTGTGGCACAACTACGGCAAGGCGATCATCGGCGCGCGTTCCGACATCGAGAACGTGCCGATAGGCCGCCTGCAGGCCTTCTATCATAACTGGTACCAGCCGGATAACGCCGTGCTCACCGTGGCCGGAGACTTCGACCCGGCCAAGACGCTGGCCCAGATACAGAAGAAGTTCGGCGCCATCCCCAGGCCCAAGCGGGCGCTGCAGAGGACCTATACCCAGGACCCGACCCAGGACGGCGAGCGCCAGGTCATCCTGCGCCGCGTGGGCGATACGCAGGAAGTGATGGCCGCCTACCACGTGCCGGCCTCCTCCGAGAAGGACAGCGCGGCGCTGGACGTGCTGGCTTTCGTGCTCGGCGACACGCCTGCCGGCCGCCTCTACAAGGCGCTGGTAGACACCAAGAAGGCCGCGATGGCCTTCGCTTTCAATTATGACCTGCGCGAGGGCGGCCTGATGATCCTCGGCGCCAGCGTGCGCAAGGAAGGCTCGCTGGAGGACGTCCGCGACGAGCTGCTGAAGCTGGTGGAGGGCGCCTCCTCGCGGGACTTCACGCAGGAGGAGGTGGACAGGGCCAAGACCGCCATTCTCAAGGACATCGACCTCACATTGAAATCTCCCGACCGCGTGGGCATGCGGCTTTCCGAGTCCATAGCCTCCGGCGACTGGCGCCTGTTCTTCATCCGCAGGGACCAGGTGAAAGCCGTGACGCTCGACGACGTCAAGCGGGCGGCGGAGCATTACCTGAAGAGCAGCAACCGCACGCTCGGCCTGTTCTACCCCACGGAGAAGCCGGAGCGCGCGGAGATCCCGGCGGCGCCGGACGTGGCCGCGCTGGTGAAGGACTACAAGGGCGGCAAGGCGGTGGAGGCCGGGGAGGCTTTCGACCCTTCCACCGAGAATATAGACAAGCGCACGCTGCACGAGTCCCTGAAGGACGGCCTCAAGCTGGCCATGCTGCCCAAGAAGACCCGCGGCTCCAGCATACGGCTGCTCCTGAACCTGAAGATGGGTTCCGAGGAGAGTTTGAAGAACATGGCCGAGGTCTCCGACCTGACCGGCTCCATGCTGATGCGCGGCACGCTGCATCACACGCGCCAGCAGATACAGGACGAGTTCGACCGCCTGAAGACGCGGGCGTCCATCGGCGGCGGCTACGTGTCGCTCGAAACGGACAAGGAGAACCTGGCGGCCGCGCTGAGGCTGGCGGCCGAGGTGCTGAAGGAGCCGGCGTTCCCGGAGAGCGAATTCGCGACGTTGAAACAGGAGGAGCTGGCCGGAATAGAGGAACAGAAGAGCGACCCTGAGGCCCTGGCGATCCAGGAGTTCTACCGGCATCTGTCCCCGTACCCGAAAGAGGACGTGCGCTACACTCCGACCTTCGACGAGCAGATAGCGGGCATCAAGGCCGTCACGCTGGACCAGGTGAAGGCCTTCCACAAGGACTTCTACGGCGCTTCCTCCGGCCAGCTGGCCGTGGTGGGCGACTTCGACCCGAAGGAGTTCAAGGCGCTGGCGGAGGAGCTGTTCGGCGGCTGGATCAGCCCCAAGCCGTTCTCCCGTCTGGTCTACAGTTACAAGGATATAGCCCCGGAGGACGTCGCCATAGAAACGCCCGACAAGGCCAACGCCAACACGTACCTCGGGGTGAACTTCGCTATGCGCGACGATAATCCCGAGTACCCGGCCCTGACGCTGGCGAACTTCATGACCGGCGGCGGCTTCCTGAACTCCCGCCTGGCCGTGCGCATACGCCAGAAGGAGGGCCTGAGCTACGGGGTGGGCTCCTATGTGTCCGTGAACTCGCTGGACGAGTACGCGAGGTTCCTGGCCTACGCGATATTCAACCCCAAGAACGCCGAGAAGCTGAAGACCGCCTTCAGGGAGGAGCTGGCCAGCGTGGCGAAGGACGGCTTCACCGAGAAGGAAATAGCCGAGGCCAAGGACGGCTGGCTGCAGAGCCGCAAGGTGGGCCGCGCCAACGACGCGCGCCTGGTCTCGCAGCTAGCCTCGAACGAGTACCTGGGCCGCACCATGGCCTGGGACGGCGACATGGAGAAGAAGGTGTCGGCGCTGACCGCGGAGCAGATCAAGGCGGCGTTCGCCAAGTGGATACCGCTGGACAGGATATCCTTCGTCATGGCCGGCGACTTCGCCAAGGCGAAGGCCGAGGCCGCTACGGCTCCGGCCGCGCCTGCCGAAAAGAAGTAACGGAGCTGGAAGGAAAGGGCGTGTTCCCCGCTGGGGACGCGCCCTTTTTCTTTGCCGGCCCCGGATTGAAAGAGGGGGCCGGAAATGCTAGAATGCTTATAGACGTACGGGGATTTACGGGCCCATAGCTCAGTTGGTTAGAGCAAGCGACTCATAATCGCTGGGTCGTAGGTTCAAGTCCTACTGGGCCCAGTTTTTACCAGAAATAAAAAAGCCGTCCGGGTGACCGGGCGGCTTTTTTATCGGGCGACGGTAATATATGCGCTGGTCCTGTCGAGGGTTTGCCTCGTCAGGCACGGGGTCTCGCACTGGGCTATGCCCGTGCCGCATCGGGAGCTATGCTCATCAAGCGGCCACCGTGTCTGCTCGTCACGCTGCGGTGTCGCTTCGCTCCACTCAGTCGTCGCGCTACGCAAGCTCCTCCCTCCGCGACGGCCTTTCTCGGCAAACCGCTCGCCACCCGCGCTCCCATCCGCCGCGGGGGTTATTTCTTTACGGCCTTGTCCTTGATGTAGGTGTATTCCGTCGGCGCTCCGCCGCTGTAAACGCGCAGCAGGACCAGTTCGTTGTTCTGGAAGACGAATTCCTTCTCCAGCTCGCCGCCGGCGGAGAAGGCCTTTATGGTGCCGTCCGGTATCTTCCCTTCCTTCCGCATCAGGTTGAAATCCTTGTCGAGCTGCATCTTGCCGATGAACTTGTTGTTCAGCCTGAAGGCGTAGCGCTCGCCGCGCGCCAGCGAGGAGGTCTTCACGGTGACCATCGAACCCGGCTCCTCCTGGGCGGCGGCTTCAGGGGCCGGCGCCGCGGCCTGCGTCCTGGGGGCCGCGGCCGGCTTGTCGTCCGTGTAATACGTCTCCGAGGCGACGATGCCGCCGGGGGCGTACTCCCGTTTCCAGCCGTTGAGCTTGTCGCCTTTGTATTCCGACTCGAGCAGGGGATTCCCGTCCTCGGAGTAATAGCTGAACTTGCCGTCCTTGTCGCCGGCCAGGTAATAGGCCTCCACCTGCACCTTGCCGGAGGGGTAGTAGGCCTTGAGCGTGCCGTCGTTCTTGCCGGCGCGCATGGTCTTTACCGTCTTCAGGCCGCCTTCGGGGTAATACTCGGTGTAAGTCCCGTCCTTTACCGCGCCATCCAGCGAGAGCAGCGCCCCGGAGGCGTCGAAGGTCTCCGTGGCTATGGCCACCCCGTTCTCCAGATACACCAGCTGGCGGGTCATGGTGCTGGGTATCACGGTCTGGAAGGTGAGGAGGGGGGCAGCCGGCTGGGCGGTGGAGACCTCTACCGCGGTCTGGGTGGAGACCGAAGGGGCCGCCTCGGGGGTATGCAGCTGTATATCGGCCTTCTTGATCGTCAGCGCGCCGTACTTGGTCTGCAGCAGCAGGGTGTCGTCCATTTCCCCCGTAACGTCGGCCTCCAGCTTGGTGCCGTCCTTGAGGATGAACGTGTCGGCCCGGCATATTCCCGGGACCATAAGGATGGAAATATATATAAGAAGCTTCATACGCCCTCCGGATCCCCCTTATTCTACAAAAGAAAAGCGCCCGGACGAAGCCGAGGCGGGAAAAATATCCCTTGACAAAATGATACTGCTATGGTATCATTTATTCACAATGAAACTTCTCAACAGGGACGTGGATTACGCGGCGCGCGCTCTGGTCTTCATGGCCCGCGCCAACCGGCCTACGGTGCCGGTGGTCAAAATGCGGGAGGAGGTCGGGGTTTCCGGGCCTTTCCTGCGCAAGATCATGCAGAAGCTGCAGAAGGCGGGCTTCGTGCACTCGGTGAAGGGCAAGGGCGGCGGCTTCGCGCTGGCCCGCCGGCCGGAGAACATCCGGCTCAGCGACCTGATAGGCGCCCTGCAGGGGCCGCTGAAGTTCAACGAATGCGTCTTCAAGCAGAAGCTGTGCCAGCACCACGACGCCTGCGTGCTGCGCCGCAGGATAGCCGGCGTAGAGAGCCGCCTGGCCGCGGAGATGGAAGGCATAACCATCAGGGACCTGGCATGAAAAGGAAGAGACAGATAATCAGGATAGACGAAGGCAAGTGCGACGGCTGCGGCCTCTGCGTCACCGGCTGCCACGAGGGCGCCCTGCAGATGATAGACGGCAAGGCCCGCCTGGTAAGCGACCTCCTCTGCGACGGCCTGGGCGCCTGCATAGGCGAGTGTCCGCGCGGGGCGCTGAAGATAGAGGAACGCGCGGCCGAGCCTTACGACGAGAAGAAGGTGATGGACGGCATGGTCCGGCACGGCGCCAACACCATCAAGGCCCATTTGAAGCACCTGATGGACCACGGCCAGAAGACTTTCGTTAAGCAGGCGCTGGAATATCTGAAGGAACACAAAATACCGAACCCGCTGGAGGGAGAAATGTCACACGGACACGCTCACGGAGGCTGCCCCGGCAGCCGGATGATGGATATGCGCGAGGGAGGGGAGGCCGAGCAGGGCGACCCCGGCTTCAAGTCCCAGCTGAGGCAGTGGCCGGTGCAGCTGCACCTGGTCTCGCCGATGGCGCCGTACTTCGAGAAGGCCGACCTCGTGGTGGCGGCCGACTGCACCGCTTTCTCCTACGGCAACTTCCACAACGACTTCATCAAGGGCAAGAGCATCGTTATAGCCTGTCCGAAGCTGGACGACGGCCAGGAGATCTACGTCGAGAAGCTGCAGGCGCTAATAGAGGACGCCAAGGTGAACACCCTTACCGTGCTGACCATGGAAGTGCCCTGCTGCGGCGGCCTTCTGGCTATGGTCAAGCAGGCCGCGCAGGCCGCAAAGCGGAAGGTGCCGATCAAGAGCGTCGTGATCGGCATACAGGGCGGCATAAAGAGCGAAGACTGGGTCTAGTAAAGGGTGTAACTGAACGACCCTTTACCTTCCACCGCCTTAGCTGTACAATATACCAGTACCGAACGCGGGAGGAAGACTATGGGCAAGTTCATCACTCTGGTGCTGCTGGGCCTGCTGGCCGTCTACGGCCTGCTGCTGGCCAAGCCCGGCCTGTATTTCAGCAACAAGCTGGAGCACGGCCTTTTCGTGCTGCATGTCCGCGGCCCGCTGCCGGAATCCCCTGACGCCGTGCTGGACGAAGCCGCCGAAGCCATAACCGCGTCCGACATATACGCGCAGGGCAGCAAGTTCGACATCTACCTGCCGTCCACCCCGGGCCAGTACAAGTTCTTCACCCCGCTGCTCGGCGGGGATTATTTCCGGGTGGGCCCGTTCAACGGCGCCATCTACCTCGCCAACGCGGATTTCACCGCCAAGGACGCGCGGCCCAGAGCCGGCTCGGAGCAGCGCCGGCCGCTGCGCGGCGTGATCGTGGCGGCGGCCGTCTGGGACATGGTGCGGCTGAAGGTGAGGCCGCTGACCTTCTTCGCGATGGATAAGTGGATGGTGAGGGGCTACGCCGAGATGCTCTCCGGCGGCACGGGGGAGTTCACTCCGCAGGACGCCTGCGGCAACGCGTCGCGCCCGGGCCTTGATGATTACAGGTACGGGCTGATGTTGGACCGGGTGCTCAAGGAGGAGAATACCGTGTTCAACGACCTGCTGGGCAGGAACTACAGCGACGATCAGGCCGAAAGCAGGTTCAGGAAAGCCTATTGCGGCGCCAGCTGAGGACTACTGCTCCGCCAGCCCGGCCCGCTTCAGCTGCCGCTGGTATCTCGCGCTGAAGTCTTCCATCGAGCGGCTCTCCCGGTAGCGGTGTATCTCCAGCCACTCCAGGTACAAGGAATCCCTCTTCGGGTCCACTTCTCCCGCCTCAGGCAGGGTCAGCGCGGTCATTCCCTTCGAATAGGCGTCCTCTATCGAGAAAAGCCTCTGCGTGTAGTCCCCGGTGATGGAGAAGGCCTCCGGCGCCGGCGGCGCGGCGGCTATTTCCTTGAGCAGCGTTTCCTTGGCGGCCAGGTAGTCGGTCAGCAGTTTGTCCGCCGCGTCGGTCCTGGAGCTGAAGCGGTTGACGCTAGGCGGCGCGGACCGGTCGTCTCCCGGCGCGGGTCCGAGCAGGTGAATGGCGAGAGAGGCGGCCAGCGCCAGCAGGGCGGCCGCTATCGCCGCCTGCAGCCCGGACACTCGCGGCTTTACTGCCGGCTTCGCGGCCTGCTGTTCCCGCCGGCCTGCCTGCCCGGCGGCAGGCTTGCGCAGCGGCTCGTAGCAGAGGCCGCAATAGGGGGCCTCCGGCTTGTTCCAGTAACCGCATTTCATGCATTTTATCTTGCGCCGCACGGCCTAATGATACAAAATTAGCCGCGGCGCCCCGCTGATTTAACTAAAAGGGCGCTTTTTTGATAAGATATTCACGTAATCACGGCGCGGTGGCCAAGTGGTAAGGCGGCAGTCTGCAAAACTGCTATTCGCGGGTTCGATTCCCGCCCGCGCCTTGAATTTATTTGCGGTGAGGGCGCCCGGCTCCCGCCGGGCCTGAACGGTCCAAAAAAGCAGGTAAAAAATGAAATCCTCAATAAGCCAGCTGGCGAGCGCGGTCCAGGAATCGCCTACGCTCGCGCTCAACGAAAAAGCCGCGCTGCTCAAGGAGCGCGGCGAAGCGGTCATACATCTCGGCAGCGGCGAACCCAAGACGAAGACGCCCATCGACGCGATACTCGCGGCGGCGGGCAAGCTCACCTCGGCCGAGGTCAAGTACACGCCTACGGACGGCATCCCGTCCCTGAAGAAGGCGATCATCCGGTACACCGAGGAGAACTACGGTCACCGGGTCGGCTCCGACAACGTGATGGTCGCCGCCGGCGCCAAGGCCGCGCTCTACGCGCTGCTGGTCTCCATCGTCGACCCGCAGGACGAGGTCATAGTGCTGGCCCCCTACTGGGTCAGCTACCCCGAGATGATAAAGCTCTGCTACGGCAAGCCGGTCATAGTCACCCCGGAGGACGGCCGCTTCGAGCCGACGCTCGACGAGGTCCTGGAGGCCGTGGGCTCCCACACCAAGGCCATAATCGTCAACAGCCCCAACAATCCTTCCGGGGTGGTCTATTCCGCGGAGCTGATAAAAGGCCTAGTGGAATACTGCGAGAAGAACGGCATCTACCTGATAATGGACGACATCTACCACCAGCTGATGTTCGACGGGCTGAAGCCGGTGTCGTGCTACAAGTACGCCAAGAACCTGACCGACACCTCCCGCCTGGTGGTCATCAACGGCGTGTCCAAGCTCTACGCGATGACCGGCTTCCGCATCGGCTGGGCCATCGCCAACAAGAAGCTGATAGAGGTCATGACCAACGTGCAGGCGCAGACGATGTCCTGCCCGTCCTCGCTGCTGCAGTCGGCCGCGGTCGGCGCGCTGAACGGCATCCAGAGCTACGTGGAGAGCCTGAAGGCCACGCTGGAGAACAACCGCAACGTGATGGTGCGCGAGCTTGAGTCCATCAACGGCGTCAGGGTCATCAAGCCGCAGGGCACGTTCTACTGCCTGCCGGACTTCCGCGCCTATTCCAAGAGCTCCGAGGCGCTGTCGAAGAAGCTGCTGGAGCGCGCTATGGTGGTGACCGTGCCGGGCAAGGAGTTCGGCATGGAGGGCTACCTGCGCCTCAGCTACTGCGGCAGCATGAAGGACGCGATAGAGGGCGCGCAGCGCATCCGCTGGGCGCTGGACCCGGATTCCCCGAGGGAGATCTATATCGGCGACAGGAAGTGCGTGAGGGACTGGAAATGAACGACTATCTTGGCATCAAAACCCCCGCCAGCAAGGAAGCCAAAGAGCTGAAGAGCGAGTACGGCCTGCAGAACCACGGCCTGACCAACCTGAACGCCGAGTACTGGAACCTCTCCGTGCCGGCGCTGTACGAGGAGGCCGTCTTCCGCCGCGAGGGCCGCGTCGGCCACATGGGGCCGTTCGTGGTGGACACCGGCAAGTACACCGCCCGCGCCGCCAGCGACAAGTTCGTCGTGAAGCTGGGCGAGAGCGAAGGGCACGTCTGGTGGAGCGAGTACAACAAGCCTTTCAACAACGAGAAGTTCAGCGCGCTGTACGGCCGCCTGCAGGGCTACCTCGAGGGCCGGGACCTGTTCGTGCAGGACCTGTACGCCGGCTCCGACAAGGAGCTCCGGCTGCCGGTGCGCGTGGTCACCGAGTACGCCTGGCACAGCCTGTTCGCGAAGACGATGTTCATAGAGCCGGAGACCCACGACGAGCTGCGCAAGTTCGTGCCGGACTTCACTATAGTCTGCGCCCCCGGCTTCAAGGCCGCGCCGGAGCTGGACATGACGCAGACCGGCACGTTCATCATCGTCAACTTCGAGGCCCGGCTGGTCATCATCGGCAACACCCGCTACGCGGGCGAGATAAAGAAGTCCGTCTTCACCGTGATGAACTACCTGATGCCGCTGCAGGGCGTGCTGCCGATGCACTGCTCGGCCAACATAGGCAAGAAGGGGGATTCCGCCCTCTTCTTCGGCCTGTCCGGCACCGGCAAGACCACGCTGTCGGCCGACCCGGCCCGCGGGCTTATAGGCGACGACCAGCACGGCTGGAGCGACGACGGCGTGTTCAACTTCGAGAACGGCTGCTACGCCAAGGTGATCAACCTGTCGCCGAAGGCCGAGCCGCAGATCTACGCCACCACCCGCCGCTTCGGCACGGTGCTCGAGAACGTGGTGTTCGACCCGGTCACCCGCCAGCTGGACCTGGACGACGCGACGCTGACCGAGAACACCCGCGCCGCCTACCCGATAAGCTTCATCGACAACGCGGTGGAGTCCAAGGCGGGCGGCCACCCGAAGAACATCGTGATGCTGACCTGCGACGCCTCCGGAGTGATGCCGCCGATAGCGCGGCTCTCCGTGGAGCAGGCGATGTACCACTTCATCTCCGGCTACACGGCCAAGGTCAGCGCCACCGAGCTGGACATGCGCAAGGAGCCCGAGGCCACCTTCAGCGCCTGCTTCGGCGCGCCTTTCATGGTGCATCACCCGGCCGTCTACGCGGAGATGCTCAGGAAGAAGATCCTGCGCTACGGCTCGAAGTGCTGGCTGCTGAACACCGGCTGGACCGGCGGCCCCTACGGCATAGGCAAGCGCATCAGCATCAGGCATACGCGCGCGCTGCTGGACGCGGCGCTCGACGGCGGCCTGGACAAGGTGAAGTACGCCAAGGACCCGGTCTTCGGCTTCGAAGTGCCCGTGAAGTGCCCCAACGTGCCGGACGAGGTGTTGAACCCCGCCAGCTCCTGGAGCGACAGGAAGCTCTACTCCTCCAAGTACGAGCAGCTGGCGATGCTGTTCACGGAGAACTTCAAGAAGTTCCAGTCCCAGTGCCCTCCGGAAGTGGTCGCGGCCGGCCCCAGGCTGCCCAAGGCCGTCAGGAGGTAGTCCGCGCGCGGCTTTTTCCGGGACTTTCAGGCCCGGAAAAGGCCCCGTTCTCCCTGCCCGATTATTCTTGACAATCACGAGTGAAAATAGGTTATATGTAGGTGTATTTTGACAGTAACATCATAGGAGGAAGTACCAATGCCCGCTGCTAAAGCAAACTCGAAGTTCATGGCTCCCATCACCCCTAACGACACCCTGGCCGCTGTCGTCGGCGCCAAGCCGATGCCCCGCACCGAGATCGTGAAGAAGATGTGGGTCTACATAAAGAAGAACAACCTTCAGGACAAGAAGAACAAGCGCAACATCAACGCCGATGAGAAGCTGCTGAAGCTTTTCGGCGGCAAGAAGCAGGTTACGATGTTCGACCTGGCCAAGATCATCGGCAAGAACGCGAAGTAATTGCCGGTAGTTGTTCAGGCGCCGTCCGCTTTAAAAACGGGCGGCGCCTTTATTTTGGCCTGCCCGACTGCCGCTGGGGACTCCGGCCTAAAAAACCATAAAATAAGGACTTTTTCCTTGTAGAAGGCCGAAACCGGCCGCGAGAGGACCTTTCCTGGCTCCAGTAAATCCTGGGGGTATACGGTTTTATGGGTCCAAAGACCTATGTCGGCCTGGGCCTTTAGGGATTGACATTAGTCAAATCGCCCACCATAATATAGGCAGGTAACATTATGAAGCGCGCGACCACCATAATAGCCCTGCTGAGCCTGGCCTTGGCTGCCGGGCCTTCGTTGCGCGCAGGTGGCGGCTTCGACCCCGATTATACCCCCGCCTCCTATTACGGCGCCAACGACCTGGTGGACTACTACCAGGCCAGCAAGATAATGCGCAAGTTCTCGGAGTCCACCGTGGCGCTGTTCTCGGACAGCGCCATCCCGCTGGACGAGCGGGCCGGCGTCTACAAGATGCGCGACCTTACCCTGCGCGGCAAGTTCAACCTGCAGGAGGGGCAGCCTTTTGGCGACCAGCCCGTGGGCGCGTACTGCTCCGGAGTGCTTGTGGCCGAGGACATGATACTCACGGCCGGCCACTGCTTCACGCCGGACGAGCGCGGCGGCCCCTGCGAGCGGGTCAAGGTGGTCTTCGGCTACGCGGCCTCCGGAGCCGGCAGCGTTTCCACCTCCTTCCCCGCCGCCAACGTGTATTCCTGCGGGCAGATAGTGGCGCAGGAGATACACGACGACAGCCACAACATCTCCTGCCGCAACGGCAGCTGCACCCAGGGCAGCCCCAGCGGCGACGGCCCGGATTTCGCGCTGGTCCGGCTGGACCGCAAGGTCGCCGGCCGGCCGCCGCTGGCCATAAGCCGCACCGCGGTCAGGCCCGGCACCAAGGTGGGCGCCATAGGCCATCCCAGCGGCCTGCCGGTCAAGATACAGGAGGAGGGGGCGGCCGTCAGGACGGTGAACCGGAAGGGCTACTTCACCGCCAACCTGGACTCCTTCGCCGGCAACTCCGGCAGCCCGGTCTTCAACATGGAGACGCTCAAGATCGAGGGCATACTGGTGCGCGGCGGGGACGACTTCCTCTACAACCCGGCCAGCTCCACCTCCACAGTGGTGGCGGACCCCGGGCGGCCGTACAACGGCTACAACCCCGGCCGCGCCAATTACTATCCGCAGGACGGCGGCCGCGGCGAGGACGTCACGCTTATGACGGTGATGCAGTCGCTGATACCGCGCACGGAGATGGAGCAGTACCTGGACGACGCCGCCGCGATGAAGCGGCAGCAGGGCCAGAGCGGGTCCAAGGTAGTGCCCGCCATCTACACCCCCGGCGACGCCACGCAGGCGCAGCCGGCCGTGTACGTGGTTCCGTACGTTGCGGAACCGGCGCCGATGAAGGTATGATATCGGCATGATCCGTGAGGACGCGCCGCCGTTGAGCGCGCGGAAGCTGCGCGGCGTATATATATGACGAAAGGACAAGTGCGGGTTCTGGCGGCGTTGCTGATAACGACGGCCTTCTGCATGGCCGTCCGGCACCGCCGCGCCGGCGGCGCGGCCGTCCCGGCGGACCTGCGCGACGCGCCGGCGGATACGCGGCCGGCCTCGTCGGGTTATTCCAGGTCGGAACTGGATTTGCTGAAGGAATGCACCTACAATATAAACCCCGCCAGGCGGACGCTCTCCCCGGAGACCGCGCTCCGCTGTCTTGAGACCCTCCACGAGGGAAAACCGTCCCTGATAGAGCGTTATGCCGCCGAGAGGCCGTATGACGCCAACCGGCTTATCGGCCACAACAGCGCGCTGGTCGAACTCAAGAAAACCATCGCCGGGTTCAAAAGCTACGGTCTGGCGTACAGGCTCGACCAGATGATGACGGGCGATACCGGTCTCGCCGATATGGGTTTTTCCCTGGTGTCGGAACAGACCCGCTGGTGGGTCTCCAAATACATGCCGGGCGAGCAAGAGGTCCTGAAGGACGCCGAAATTTGGCAGGAGTCCATATTGAAGGACAAGGAAGAAAAGGCGGCCCAAAAGAACGCGGCGGCCGCGAAAAGGGAAAAGGACATGGCTGCCGCCGCGAAGAGCATAAATGCGCTGTCAGGAAAGAGCGCGGCCGATCAGGGCCGGTATCTCTCCAGGACTTTCGATAACGCCTCTTCGGCCGGTTCCGGCGCGCCGCCGGTCCATCTGGCCGCGGCGGCCGGCGCGCCGCGTCAGCCGCGGGCCATGACCGCCGAGGAGGGAAAGGCGATCGCTTCGGCGATGATACGCATGAAAGGCGGCAAGCCGGAGGGGTATTTCGTGGACGTTCTCGGACAGACGGCGGCGGGCCGGCGCACGCTGGACTTCTATAATGACCCAGGGTACGCCAAGACCGGCGACAACGGTATCAATGTGGGGTTCGAAGGCCAGTCGTCCATCGCGTTCTGGAACCCGGTCAGCAGGCAGATACGGTTCAATCCCCAGCTCGTGACGGATTTCGCCGCGTCCCGGGGGATGACCGTGCGGCAGGTGATGGGGAATAAAGCCGCGATGAAGGAGCTGGCCGTTTATATATCGCCGGTCTTCGTGCATGAAGCCGAGCACCAGAACCAGACCGCAAGGGCTAAGGCGAGCGGCATAGCCGTGGAGGAGTTCAAGGGCGCCATGAGCAACGTGTATACCATGGCCAGCGAGGACCTCAGCTACAAGTGGGAGGCCGAGCATCTCATCGAATACTGCTCCAGGAACGGCGGCGCGGCCTGCTACGCCAAAGCGCAGCCAAACGCCCGCAGAGATGCCGAGGTGTACATGGCTGACGGTATGCAGGGCCTGGAAAGGGAGAAAAGAGGTTCGTACCTGGGAGTGCGCACTCTGGAGGGCAGGACAGCCCGGGACTTCAAGGCAGCGCAGAGCTGCGCGGCGCAATTGCAGACGCTGGAGACGCTGCAGCGCTCTTATCCCGACCTGATGACCCCGCCGCGCAAGCGGGAGCTGGAGGAATCACGCCGGCTCATGAACACCCGGTTCAAATGGTACGCGCTGACCTATGGGGAAATGTCGGAAGCGGAGAAGGGGTCCCTGGACTTCCGCAGGAGATACTCCGGTTCCTGAGCTTGCCCGGCGTCGTGAGTATGAGGCATGAGAATATGCGTAAGATGAGGTTTCTGCTGGCGGCCTCCGTGCTGTGCCTGGGCGCGGCGTTGTCAGCGGCGGCGGCCGGCCCGGCGGCGTCCGTTTACACGGAAAAAGGGCTTTTCACGGTCTCCTTCCCTGAAGGATGGGTCCGTGCCGAGACCGGTCTCGGCCTTTCTTCGGAGGAAAAAAAGGTGTACGGCGCGGAGCTGGCGGGGCCCGAGTCCTCCGGCATAGCGGTCAGGATCGGGGTGCATTATTACGCTCCGGGGAACCTGCTGCAGCCGACGGCGAAAGGATTCATAAAGCTCCACTCCCGACCCGCGCTGGGAGTGGACCCGGACGACGGCGTTTACGGGAACGTGAAAGCGTCCAAGGTCGGGAATTATCGCGCCGAGGTCTTCGACAGGACGACCTATGTATACGTCCCTCCCGATGCCATGAACCCGAAGAAGGTCCCCGTCTACGAGCGTTTCGCGGTGGTGCCGGTCAGGCGCGGATTTTACGTTCTGCGTTATTACGCGCCGAAAGAGACGGCCGAACGCTATCTGCCGGCCTTCGAAGCGGTCCTCTCGTCTTTCAGGATGTTGAAACGGTAAGCGGCAAGTATCCACGCCGGCCCCGGACGGGATCATTTCCTGCCGGGGATTTTTTTTAAGTAATGCTTCAGCGTCAGGATGGGGTGGCGCAGCGGCATGCGGGGGCCGGCGTAGCGCATGACCTCGCGCATCAGCTCGCGCTTCTCCGGTGAGTAGCAGTGCGTGGGGCAGTCCTTGCAGGCGGGCTTCGGATCGTGCGGGCACTTCGAGAGCCGCAGCTCCGCGTAGGCCAGCAGGTCCTCGCAGGAGGGGCAGAGCAGCCGGCCGCCGTGCCTGCCGCGGCAATAGATGCGCAGCATCCTGGCGATGGTGTCCAGCTCTTCTGTGATGTCGCCGTCGTCGGGCATGGCGCCTGACCCGGTCAGTCCTTGCGGCGGTCCACTATGTAGTGGCTGCCGGCGCCGGCCTTCGCGCCCTTCTTAAGCTCGCTGCCGATGTTGCTCACCTGCGCGAAGGAGTGCAGCGGGCGGCCGCTGTTGTGGACTATGCCGATGGCTATGGAGATGAAGGGGAACTTCTTGATGTTGCCCTGTCGGTCGGTGGCCACGATGTGGCCGCGCTCCCTGTCGGACTTGCTGTAGAAGGAGGGAGCGATCTCGTCGAAGCCGTGCAGGATGCGCTTGGCCAGCTCTTCGGCGCGGGCGTATTCCGTGACGACTATGAAATCGTCGCCGCCTATGTGGCCGATGAAGTCCTGGGAATTCTCGTTCTGTATCGTCAGCTTGACCAGCAGGTTGGCCGTGGCCTTGATGACGCGGTCTCCGGCCTCGAAGCCGTAGATGTCGTTGTAGGCCTTGAAATTGTTCAGGTCCAGGTACAGCACGGCGAACTCGGCGCCCTTGGCTATCTCGCGCTCCACGCGGGCCTGGATGGACGGGTTGCCTGGCAGGCGCGACAGCGGGTTCGTGTCCAGCACCTGGCGGTTGCGCTTGAGGATCATCCGGATGCGCGCCACCAGCTCGTCGGCGTCCACCGGCTTGATCAGGTAGTCGTCTATGCCCATGCCGAGGCCCTTGAGTTTGGCCTGCTTCTCTCCGTAGGCCGTCACTATGATTATCGGGATATGCGCGAAGAGGGGGTTGTTCTTCAGGTCCTGCGCCACCTCGAGGCCGTTCTTGCGCGGCATGCTGTAGTCGAGCACTATGATGTCGGGGTTGGTCTCGAAGACGGCCTGCATCGCCTCTACGCCGTCGGTGGCCGTTATGACCTCGAAGCCGGCGAACTCAACCATCTCCTTCATCAGGTAGAGCAGCTCGGTCTGGTCGTCGGCCATCAGGACCCTGGGGCGGTCGGACTTGGGCGCCTCGCCGCCGGCCGGGGCGGGGGCTTCGTCCCGCGTCTGCTCCTCCACCAGCTTCAGCAGCAGGTCCCCGGGGATGTCGCGCGCCACTATCTCCGGCAGGCCGGTGAGCACGCCCCGTTCCTGGTAATTGTCCAGCCGCAGCGCGCTCAGCACTATTATAGGGATGTCGGCCGTCTCCGGATGCTGCTGCATCTCCTCCATTATCGCGAAGCCGTCCTTGCCGGGCATCATCACGTCCAGCAGCAGGGCGTCCGGCTTGTTCTCCTTGAGCCTGCGCAGCACCAGCAGCGGGTCGTTGACCACCACCGGGCGGTAGTCGTTGGCCTCCAGGAACATCTTCACCAGGTCGGAGAACTCGGTGTCGTCGTCGGCCACCATGATAGTCATCTGGCGGGAGCCTTCGCGGGGGGCGGCCTTGGCCAGCTCCGCCTTCAGCTGGTCGAAATCTAGCGGTTTGGTGAGGTAGCCGCAGACGCGCGGGGAGGGGCCGGTGATCGCCTCGGTCCCCCGGGTCTGGGAGAAGATGACGATCTTCTGGCCCTCTGTGAAGGGGTTCTTGCGCAGTTCGTTGATGAAATCCAGCGGGTTGAAGGAGCGGGCCAGGATGTTCAGTATCACGAGGTCCGGCTTCCACTCGCGCACCGCGGTCACGGCCTGCTGCTGGTCGCCTATAACCTGGGTCTGGTAACCGTTCTCGCTGAGGAAGCCGGCTGTTTTCTCGGCGGCCGCGTCCGCGTCCACGAGGAGTATCTTCTTGCCGCCTCCGCTCATGCCTAAGATTCTAACATTAATTGGGCGCCCCGGATAAGCGTCCCTTAGGAGCCTGTCAGACATAAGCGATTTCGTCTGCAATTGCCGCTTTCGGCCGTCTGAAGAGGATAGCTCCTGTTACGGCACGGCCATAGGCCAGGCCTGCGCCTTTGCGCCGCCTGTTTTCGCTGAATTGTGTCGCTTCGCTCCACCCGTCAACAAAATCGGCAATTTCGCCATGAAAGCCTTATGTCGAACAGGCTCCTGTAATTAGTAGAATCAAAGGCGTGGCAGGGAAGGAAGACAATAACTACTGGGAATACGCCCAGATAGGGCTGGAGCTGGCGGTCGCGGTGCTGCTGGGGTTCTGGGCCGGCTATAAACTGGACCAGAAGCTGGGCACCGCTCCCTGGCTGATGCTGGGCGGGGCGGCCTTCGGCCTGGCTTCCGGCTTCTACCTGGTGGCGAAAGAGCTGTTCCGCGGCGCCGGCCCGGACGGGAAGGGCGGCGAATGAGCCTGACGCCGGGGACCGCGGCCCTGTACGGGGCGCTGGCGGGAACGGCCGTAGGGTGGCTTTCGCGCCTTTCGCTGAAGCGCGTGCTGGACTCTTCCGCCAAGATTTTCTATTCGGTGTTCGCCGGCGGGATACTGGCGCGGCTGCTGCTGCTCTCCGCCGCGATTTGCCTTTTAAGACACGAAAGTAATATAATCATAATCCTGTTTTCAGCCGCGATGATCCTTGTTCAGATGGTTTTCGAAGCGTTTCCGTTGAAACATGGAACTAAAAGAAATCCTTGAGCACCACATCGTAGATCACATCTGGTCCTGGATACACCTCGGACCGCTGAAACTCCCTCTTTCCAGGCATTTGCTGATGATGGGCATCGCGTCCCTCATCCTGCTGGTCGTCTTCCCGCTTATCATCCGCAGCCGCTCGAGGGCGCTCGCCCCGTTCCGCGCGATGATCGAGATCATAGTGCTGTTCATCCGCGACGAGATAGTCATCCCTAACCTCGGCCACCACGGCGCCGGCTACCTGGGCTACTTCTCCACGCTGTTCTTCTTCATCCTGGTCATGAACCTGCTGGGCCTGGTGCCCTACGGCGCCACCGCCACCGGCAACCTGGCCGTCACCGCGGGTCTGGCCATCACTACGTTCTGCCTGATCAACTTCGCCGGCATCCGCGAGCAGGGTCTGCTGGGCTACGTCGGCCATATCGTGCCGAAGGGCGTGCCCGGCTGGCTTTACCCGCTGCTGTTCCCGATAGAGATCATCGGCCTCCTGACGAAGACCTTCGCGCTCTGCATCCGTCTCTTCGCCAACATGATAGGCGGGCACATCGTGATACTTTCCTTCATCAGCTTCATCTTCATTTTCGGCTCGTTCGGCCTGGGTATCGGGCTGGGCGTGGCCCCGATCTCGGTCGGCCTGGTGCTGTTCACGATGATGCTGGAGCTCTTCGTGGCCTTCCTGCAGGCCTACGTGTTCGTGTTCCTGACGGCCATCTTCACCGGCGCGGCGATGCACCCGCACTAGCCTGCGGCTGTGCCGCAGCGGGCGCTATGCGCTTCGGACGGCGTGAGATTTTGAAAGCGGTTTTAATATTACACGGAGGTAGTATACAATGGACCTGACATTCATCGGACTCGGCTATATAGGCGCCAGCCTCGGCGCGGGCATAGTTCTCCTGGGCGCTGGCCTCGGCATCGGCAAGCTGGCCGCCGCCGCCCTCGAGGGCACGGCCCGCCAGCCGGAAGCCGGCGGCGCGCTCCGCACGACCATGATCATCGCGGCGGCCCTCATAGAAGGTCTCGCGTTCTTCGGCCTGGTCATCTGTCTGCTGGCCGTGATGAACTTCGCGATGCCCAAGGGCGAGGCCGCTGCCGCCAACGCCCCGATAGAAGCGCACAAGTAAACCGAACCTAACGGGGAGGGGACGCCGGCCGGTCCGAACGGGACCGCCGGCTCCCGCCTCCCGACTGGAGCTGCTATGGAAGCGTTGATACGGCCGGAATTCGGCCTGATGTTCTGGACCATAACCTGCTTCGTGCTGCTGGCGCTGCTGCTTTCGCGCACCGCCTGGAAGCCGCTGATGGCGGCCATAGACGAGCGCGAGCGCGCCATTAAGCACGACCGGCACGCGGCC
Source organism: bacterium (assembly GCA_021812825.1). Next base: position 47,326 of record JAKAMO010000009.1, read on the forward strand.
GAGACCGCGCGCGCCGAGGCCGACAAGGCCAAGGCCGAGCTGGAGGCGAAGCTGGCCGAGATGAAGGCCGAGGTCGCCCGCAGGCTGGAGGAGGCCCGCGCCTCCGCCGAGAAGGAAAAGGACGCCCTTATAGAGGAAGCCAGGCAGAGCGCCGGCGCGATAGTGGAGTCCGCGCGCCGCGAGCTCGAGGCCCAGAAGATAGAGGCCGCCCGCGAGCTGAAGAACAAGGTGGCGGAGCTTTCCGTGATGGCGGCCGAGAAGATCCTGCTCAAGCAGCTGGACCACCGCGCCAACACCGATCTGGCGGCCAAGTACCTGGCCGAGATAGAGAAGGAAAAGCCGGAGATCAGCCTGGGGAACAACTGATGGACGTCAACGCCCGGATCCTCGCCAAGCGCTACGCCAGGGCCTACATGGCCCTGGACGGCAAGCCCTTCGGCGCCGCGCTGGAAGCGCAGGCCAAGGGCAAGCTCGAAGGGCTGGCCAAGGTCCTGGAGACGGCCCGCCCCCACATGAGGGCCCTGACCCACCCCTGCGTCAACTCCGCGGTGCGGCTCGAGGTGCTGGCCAAGGTGCTCGGTCCCGCCAATTCGGGACCGGCGGCCGCCTTCGC
>JAKAMO010000318.1 GCA_021812825.1 bacterium
GGCCTCCAGTCGGTACACGTATACCCCGCTGGCCACGTTCGCCACGCGCCAGACGATCTCCGAGGTGCCGCCGCCGGGGCAGGAGTCCTTGGCCAGCCTGGCCACCTTCTCGCCGGCCACGTTGTAGACGTCTATGGTCACGTCGGCGTTGTCAGCCGGCAGGAACCTGAACGTCAGCGTGTCGCCGCGGGCCGGGTTCGGGTAGGTATAGACCCTGTCGGAGGTGAGCAGCGCCCCGGAAGGCACGTAGCCGAACAGCGAATACACGGAGAAATGCTTCACCTCGGCGCTGACCTTGTGCTGTTCCGGCAGCGCCTTGGACGTGTTCATCAGCACCCAGCGCGAACCGTCCAGCAGGTAGACGCGCAGGCTGGCCGCCGGGACGGAAGCCGTCTCGGCGTCCGTGTAAGGAAGATATATGACCGCCGGCTTCAGCAGCCTGGTGGACGGGTTCTCGAACTTCACCTCGTAGACTATCCCTGTCGGCCTGGCGCCGCCGGTGTCCGCCTTAACCCGCGCCGAGGCGCCGAAATACTCCGCCTGGTCCAGCCGCGTCATCAGCAGATTGTCGTTCTGCGAGGCGCCGTCGCCGGGTATGCTCACCTCGGCGCCGTCGGCCAGGCGCACCGAGCCGCCGTTGGACTTGTCGAAGAACCGCCAGTTGTCGGCCGAGATGCCGGAGGCCTCGGCCGTAGCGGTGGAAAGGTTGGTACTGTCGAACGCCGCCACGGCATAATAGAACTTGAGGTTCGCCGGGGCGGACGTGTCGGCATAGACCGCCGTACCGGCGCCCGCCTCGGCGTAGGGAGAGGTGGATACCTGCACACCGGAATGCAGGGCCCTGAAGACCTTGTAGCCGTAGACGTCGCCGGCCCCGGCGCCGTCGTCCGCGGAGCGGGTCCAGGAAAGCGTCAGCGCGCCGCCGTGGTCGCCCGGCCTGTCCGCCACCGTCAGGCCGCCAGGCGCCCCGGGCGCGACAAGGTCGCGCGTGGCCGCGGCGAAAGCGGTCGAGGAGGGGACGGAGTAATTCGAGTTCGGATCGTAGGCTTCAATGGAGAAATAGTACGTCACGCCGCCGAAGAGACCGCGCACGGTCTCGGCCTCGCCGGTGCCGTAGGGTCCCGAAACGGCGCGGGTGCTCTTCCAGACCCGGCCAGAGGCCCAGCCGAAAGAGGGATAGGTGGCGTAGCGCATCTCGTAGCCTGCTGCCGAGCCGACGTCCCCGTCGCCCCCCGGCGCCGTCCAGGACAGGTCCACGGAACCGCCGGCCGCGCCCGGCGCCGCGGCCAGGCCGTGCGGCGCCGAAGGCGGCACCGCGTCGGAGGAGGGATTGTCGTTGACGGAGAAAGCGGAGGCGTGCGGCGAATCCGCCGACTCATCGTAGCCGTCGAAGGCGCGGACCGCGTAAGCGAAGGTCGAGCCGGTCACGGCGGTCGCGTCCAGATAGCTCACGGCCGGGGTGCTGACGCTGGCCAGATAGGAGAATTCCCCTCCGGAAGGCGCGCGATAGACGTTATAGGCCGTTACCCATGACGAAGGGGAAGCGGTCCAGACAATCGCGATCCTGTTGCCGCTGTCCCCGGGGTTATCCGCGGCGGACAGCGAGGCGGGCGGCTGAGGCGCGTGGTTGACGCGCGCCGTCAGCGTGGCGCGCGGCAGCGAGCCGGACGGGGATGACTCGGAAGCCGTGAGGCGCAGCGTGTATAGTCCGTTAGCCAGCCCCGAGACGTCCCAGGAGCCGAGCTGGCCTCCCGACACCTCCGAGGAGGCCGTAGTGGAGACCAGCGTGGTCCACGAGGCGGGATTCTCCCCCTGCCCGTACTCCAGCAGGTAGCCGGAAAGGGCCGGGTTGCGCAGCCAGCCCCGCACCGGCACCGTGCCGTCCACCACCTGGTAGGGCGCCGGGGAGGAGATGGAGGCGGCGAGGGCGGCCTTGAAGCCCAGAACGGTCCCGCCCATGGTGCCGGCGTAGACCCAGCCGTTCGAGACGGCCGGGGAGGTATAGACCGACGAAGAGACCGCCAGGGACTGCAGTACGGCGCCGGAAGAGCTGACGGCCAGCATCCTGGCGTCCACCGTGCCCAGATACATCACGCCGTTGGCCATAGAGGGCGACGAGAGCACCCCGAAGGCCAGCGTGCCGCCGGCGGACGGGGAGCTGAAGGCCAGGTCGGAGAGCGCATACGGGTCGAAGGCGTAGATATGGTGCGGGCGCGAGCCGGCCCCGGCGAACACGCCGTACGGAGAGATCACGGGGGCGGTCACCTCGTTCTCGCTGGCCTGGCCGACGAGCTTGGCGAACGGGGCGCTCTCGGCGGCCTGATTGCCGTCGGCGGCCGAAAAGCGCAGCAGCCTCCTCTCGTCGTGGCCCGGCAGGGCGTAAACGGACCCGCTGCTGACCGGCAGCGCTCCGCTGCCGAAGCTCCCCATGGTCTGTTGCGTGCCGGTGAAGGTCCAGGCCGGCTGGCCCGTGTCCTTGTCCAGCGCGTAGACCCTCCCCCCGTTGGAGCCGAAATATACCGTGCGGCCGTCCGTGGACGGGGCCGATTCCAC
>JAKAMO010000319.1 GCA_021812825.1 bacterium
CCGCCGCGCAGGTTCAGCAGCTTCTGCGCCCGGTCCAGCCTGATGAAAGCGAAATTGGAATCCATCGCGCGCGAGCCGGAGCTTATTATGCCGCCCACGCGGAACAGCGCCTGCGCGAGGTCGCCGCCGCCGGCCGCGGCCGCGGTGATGACCACCTTGTCGCCCAACTCCACGCCCAGCGTGTCGGCCAGCTTCGCGCCTATCACCACCGTGTCGCCGTCCTCTTTCAGGAAATCCCCGGACTTCACAGTCCGGTCCAGGCGCGACAGGCCGCGCTCGGCCCCGGGGTCCAGGCCGTAGAGCATGACGGAGCCCGAGTTGGACGGGGAGGCTATCATGGCGAAAGAGACCGCGCGGGGCGCGGCGCGGGCCACCAGCGGGTCGGCGGCCAGCTCCGCGAGCAGGCGCGGGCCGTCGTTTACCTGCAGGTCGGAGTCCGCGGTGTCCAGGAAGCCCTTGCGGTGTATCTGCGCCTGCCCCATGAAGGTGCCGGTGGCGGTGTCGATGAGCCCCTTCAGCATGCCGACGGATATAGCGTCGGTGAAGATAAGCGCGGCCAGGCCCAGCCCGACGGCCAGCGCCGCCAGGAAGGTCCGCCGCTTGTTGCGCAGGTTGTTGCGCCAGGCGAGCTTCAGGTAGAACGTCATCAGCGGCTCCCCAGAGCCTTTATAGGGGTTATGCGCGCCGCCTTCAGGGCGGGGAACACGCCGACTATGAGCGCCGCCGCCAGCACGGTGTAGGCGGGCCGGATGAAGGAGAAGGCCGTGACGGACGAGATCATGCGCGTGAACTTGACGCCGCCGTAGCTTATGGGCTCCGGTATGGGTATGCCGTGGACGGAGAGATAGCGATTGAGCCCCAGCGAGAGCAGCGCGCCGGCGGCCGCGGCGGCCAGCGCCAGCAGCGTGACCTCGGCCATGATCAGGCCGAAGATGAAAGCGGGGCGAGTGCCCAGCGCCTTCAGCACGCCGTACTCGCGGGTGCGCTCCAGCACGGCCATCAGCACCGTGTTAAGCACGCCTACGGCCACTATGCACATGATGATGAAATTGGTGATGTCGCCGCCTTTCTTGTCCAGCAGCATGGCCTGGTAGAACTCCTTCTCGGTGACCTGCCACGGCTCGGTGTCCAGCGCGGGGTCGGCGAGTGCCGCGCCCACCAGCGCCGCGTCCTCCCGGGCCTTGCGGTAGTCGGTGAAGACCAGCGCTATCTCGTGGGCCTTGGCGCCCAGCGCCAGGAACTCGCGGGCCTTGTCTATGTGCACCAGGCACCAGGGCCCCTCGAAGGAGGACTCGGTGGCGGACAGCACGCCGGCCACCCTGAAGTTGTCGTTGGCTATGGAGCCGTCCGCGCCCTGGCCTATCAGCGAGAACTCGTCGCCCGGTTTCAGGTTCAGCGCCGAGGCCAGCCTGGCGCTTATTACCGCGCCGTCGGATAGCCTGTCGGGGATGAACGAGCCCGCGGCCAGCTGCGACTCCAGGCGCATGGCCCTGCGCTCCCGCGCGGGGTCTATCCCCATCACCTGCGCGCCCACGGTCTTTGAGCCCGCGAAGGCCAGCGCCGGGGTGTAGACGCGCGGGGCCCAGGCTTTCACCTCTTTCCGGGCGTCCAGCACGCGGGCGACGCGGTCCAGGCCGGAGATGGAGCGGTACAGCGAGGGCTTGTCCAGGTAGCCTTTGGCATGCACCTGCGCGTGGCCGGTGCGGCTGCGGGTGAACATGTCGATGATGGAACCGTAGGTGCCGTCGGAGAGGGCCAGCGTGGCCGAGAACAGCGTGTAGCCGCCGGCCATCATCAGCCCGGTCAGCAGCGTCCGGCGCCGGTTGCGCAGCAGGTTGCGCAGGGCCATCCGGAAGATCAGCATGGATTTTCCCTGGAGGCGGGTCCTGTCGGGGGACTGGAACGCAAAACCAGCGTCGCGCACACCGTGCGCGCGCTTCCGGCCCTCGGGTTCGGCGCTATGCAAGCCTCGCCCTGCGGGACGGTTTTGCTTATCCAGTTCCCCCGCCACCCGCCGCTATGCGGCTTTGGGTGCATCCGGAAGATCAGCATTATTTAACCTTGACGCGCTGCAGGTTGCGCAGCGAGAAGGTGTCGGCCGGCAGAGCGCCGTCGAATTCCGCCTTGATGTAGCGTATCGTGGTGCTGTGGCCGGGGTTGGAGACCGGCAGCATCTTCATCACCCGCGGCAGGCGGCGGCCGCCCATCTCGGCTATGTCGGAGAACTCCATCGTGCGCTGCAGGCGGCCCTTCTCGTCGAAGTATTCCTCGCGGCTGGGCAGCAGCGTGTCCTTCGCCACCGTCAGCTCTATGGCGGCCCAGAGCGAGACGGTCTCCTTCTTCGGGGTCAGGCGGATGTAATAGTACGCCGGGTCCGGCTTCGCCGGGGCGAAGAAATCTCCGGTGTAGTCGTCCATCAGCGTACTTTCTTTCACGAGGTCGTCGTTGGTGAAGTCGGAGCCCATCCAGGAGCCCAGCATCATGGACGGCGGGACCTTCATCACCTTGTTTATCTTGGGAAAGTAGTTCCACATCTCGTTG
>JAKAMO010000320.1 GCA_021812825.1 bacterium
ATGCCGTCCATGCTGTCGTAGATACCGTCCCGCCTGCTGCCGGCGGCCGCGTCCGCGACCAGCGCGGGAAACTTGTTACGGACCACCCGCAGCCTCCAGCCGGAGGCCTTGCCGGGCAGGGAGTAGATCGTGGGCGGGGTAAGGTCCTCGTTGCCGGGGCAGAAGGGGCAGATATAGCCGCCGGGGCCGGGCGACTGGCGGAACTCGTTGGGGCGCAGGCCGCGCTCCGAGGCTATGATGACCCAGCGGCCGAAGACGGGGTCCTTTCTTATTTCAGGCATCCGGGCTAATTGTCGTCCTTCGGCTCTTCCGCGGCGGGCTCTGGCTCGGCCGCTACGGCCTCAGCGGCCGCCTCCGGTTCCGGGTCCTCCGCTGGCGGCTCCTGCATGATCCCGCCGGGAAGCTCGGCCGGGACCTCCGCGGCGGCTTCGGAAGCCGGCTCAGCGGCCGCCGGCGGCTCTTCCGGCGCGGGCCCGGCCGCGGCGGCTTCGGCGGGGGGCTCGCCGGCTTCCAGCGCGGCCTGGGCCGGGTCCTGCGGCGGGGCGCCCTCGGCCACCGGCTCGGGCATGGACTCCTGTTCCACCAGCTCCACGGCGGTGGACTGCGCGGCGGCGGCCACGTTCTCTATGTTGAAGCTCTCCAGCTTAGGCAGGTCGTCGAGCGAATTAAGGCCGAACTGCCGCAGGAACTCGCTGGTGGTGCCGTAAAGTATCGGGCGGCCTATGCTCTCGCGGCGGCCCACGACGGTTATCAGCTTGCGCTGCGTCAGCGTCTCGAGCGGGCCTATCACCTCCACGCCGCGTATCGCCTCTATCTCGGCGCGGGTCAGCGGCTGCTTGTAGGCTATGATGCAGAGCGTCTCCAGCGCGGCCTGCGTCAGGCGCACGGTCATCTTGTTCTGGTAGAGCTTGCGGACCCAGAGGCCGTACTCCGGGCGGGTGGCCAGCTGCCAGCCGCCGGCCACCTGCATCACCTGCAGCGTGCGGCCCTGCTCGTCGTATTCCCTGCGCAGCTCCTGCAGCAGGCCCTCCAGGCGCTCCTTGTTCTTTACCTCGCAGAGCTGCGAGATGCGGCCGACCGGCAGCGGCGCGTCGGTGATGAACAACAGCGTTTCGAGCACTTTCTTCAGTTCGGCGTCTTCCATATTTCCTCTCTGACGGTTCTAAATTCAGCTCTGCGGGCCTTCGGAGGCCCGCGGGACGGCGGCTTCGGCGGGGGCGGGCGGGGCCGCCGGCGCCGGGTAGATGCGGATCTCGGTATAGGCCTCGTCCTGCGAGACCAGGATCCTGCGCTGCTTCACGAGCTCGAGCAGGGCCATGAAGCAGGTGATGACGCCCAGGCGCTTCGTCTCGGAGGCGAAGACCTCGTCGAGCAGCAGCCACTCGCGGCCCTCGAGCATCCTGGTTATCTTCTCCACGCGGGATTCGATGGGGAACTTGTCCGCCTCCACTTCCCGCGTGGGCTCGGCCCGCTGGAACGCGCGCTTGACCGCGTCCATCAGGGCGTAGAAATCCAGGTCCAGGTACTTGTCCTCGCTGGAGAACACCGGAGAGCCCCGGTAGAAGGAGTCCTTGAACTTGTTGAAGCGCCCGTTCATGTCCTTGGAAGCTTCCTTGTAGCGCTGGTACTCCTCCAGCATGCTGACCAGTGCCCCGCGCGGGTCGGGACCGGTCTCCCCTCCCTCCACCTCGGGCGCGGGCAGCAGCATCTTGGCCTTGATCTGCATCAGCATGGCGGCCATTACCAGGAACTCGCCGGCCACCTCGAGATTAAGGCTCTTCATCACGTCCAGGTACTGCAGGTATTCCCCGGTGATCTGGGCTATCGGGATGTCGTAGATGTCCAGGTTGTTCTTCCTGATGAGGTGCATCAGGAGGTCGAGCGGGCCCTCGAAGTTCTCCAGGTGTATGTCTATGGCGTTCATGCCAGTCCCGCCGCCTTGGACGCGGCCTTGACCTTCCGGTCCGCCACCGCGGCCGCCTTCGCGGCGCCGGCGGCCAGCACGGCGTCCACCTTCCCGTCGTCGGCCAGGGCGGCCCTGCGGACGCGGAAAGCGCCGATCTCACCCTCCATCAGCTCGAAAAGCATCTTCTTGCAGGCCCCGCAGCCGGTGGCGCCGGAGCTGCAGGCCTCGTGCTGCCTCTTCCAGTCCGGGTTGTAGAGCTTGTGGAAGGCGCAGACCACGCAGCCCTCCGGGTGGCCTTTGTCGGCAAGGTGCACCTTGAGCGGGTCCGTGTACATGCTGTTTATCTTCTTCTGGAGGCTCTTGGTCTCCTCGCCCAGCAGTATGGCGTTGCCGTAGGACTTGGACATCTTGCGGCCGTCCAGGCCGGGCACCGACGGGGAGCTGGTGAACAGCGGCTCCGGTTCGCACATCAGGTCCGAGCCGAACACGTGGTTGAAGCGGCGCGCCACGTCGCGGGAGATCTCCAGGTGCGGCAGCTGGTCCTTGCCTATCGGCACGTAGCGGGCGTCGTAGAGCAGCACGTCGGCCGCCTGCAGCACCGGGTAGCCCAGGAAACCCAGGACGGCCATGTCCGA
>JAKAMO010000321.1 GCA_021812825.1 bacterium
GAGAAACCGGCCAGCACGCCCTGGTTCACTATGCCCACGAAGTTCAGCATGACCAGCAGGGAAATGAATATAAAAAGGGAAAGCAGGAAGAACTTGGCGAACGTCTTCAGCACATAGAGGCGGGCTATAGGCACGGCCATCTATTTATTCTATTATATATCGGCTGTACTGTAGTAGCCCGGTCCGCGGGGGATGCCCCGGGGTACGGGCCGTCGTTGCTTGCCCGCCCGCGGCGGGAGTTTCCGTCGCCGGCGGCGTAGCGAGGAATGAACTTCAAACCTGCCCTGCTGTCACTTGTCCTGGCCCTGAGCTGCGCCCCCGCGCGGGCGGCGGATTTCGCCGTTATAGCCCCGGGCGGCGGCCGCTTCCTGCTGCTGGACAGGCAGGACCCCTCCGCCATACTCGGCTCCGAAGAGGTCTCCACCCCTACTGCGGGAGCGGACATAGACAGCATGGCCGAGGATGTCCCGCTTACCTACAGCGACGAGGCCTGGAACGAGGCCCGGGAAGCCGTGGAGTCCGGCCGCTTCATGAGCGAGGAGCTGCCGCCGATAGCGTCCGTCGCGGTCTCCACCGAGGCCCCGGCCCCGCCCGAGCCTCAGGTCGAGTTCAAGGAATCCGGCACCTCCCTCTCCGTCACCGGCCGCAAGGTCATAGCGCTCAGCTACAGCGGCAAGAAGTTCGTCAACGAGCAGACCACCGTCACCCGGCCGCGCAGCCTAAGCCTGTTCGAGATCACCCAGCAGATGCAGGTGCGCATGCAGGGCAAGGTGGGCCAGAAGATCACGGTCAACGTGGACTACGACGACACCAAACAGGACAAGCAGGACATCTCCGTCGTCTACCAGGGCGACCCGAACGAGGTGGTGCAGAACGTTTCGTTCGGCGACATCGACCTGTCGCTGCCGGCCACGGAATTCGTCTCCTACAACAAGCAGCTGTTCGGCATCAGGGCCGACCTGAAGACCAACCGCCTGAAGATGACGGTGGTGGGCTCCCGCACGAAGGGCCAGACCAAGACCCGCCAATTCACCGGCAACACGCAGTTCCAGGGCGTGGACGTCCTGGACACCAACTACCTGCGCCGCAAGTACTACGACGTCACCTTCGGCAACACGGCCCGCCTGCCGATCAAGTCCGGTTCCGAACGCGTCTACATCGACCAGCAGACGCAGGCGCAGGTCGACAACGTGACCGTCTTCGCGCTGACCGGCAAGGACATGGCCGTCCAGACCTCCAGCTATACCGGCCGCTTCCAGCTGATGAGCCCCGGCATAGACTACGTGATGGACTACGCCAAGGGCCTCGTGACCTTCAGCCGCACGCTGAACCCGCAGGACGTGGTGATAATAGACTTCCAGAACGCCGGCGGCACCCAGCTGTCGCAGAACAGCTCCACGTCCACGCTGGACACCGCCGCCGCGCTAGCCGCTCCGGCGATCATCAAGACGCCGAACGACATAGCCCTCTCTTCCGATACCGCCGTTTCCGCGCAGCAGGTCTCGCACCGCCGCGAGCTCAAGACCTACTATTCTATAGGGCAGAGCAATATCGTGCGAGACAACGGCAACGGCAACTTCATCCTGAAGGTGCAGGACCTGAACAGGTCGGCCGTGGGCGCCGCCCTCAACCCGCCGCAGACCTACCCCGACACGATAGAGGTGGATTTCGAGCAGGGCATCTTCCGCCTGCTCAAGCCGTTCGCCGACCCGGACAACCCGGCTCAGGAAGACCCGCAGATATACTCGGCCGCCCCTGTCTCGAAACGGGTCATCCGGGTTGAGTACTCCTACCGCTTCAAGACCTTCATCCTGGAGCCCAACATCGTACTGCAGTCGGAGGTGGTGCGCGTCGACGGCAAGAAGCTGGGCCGCAACGAGGAGTATTTCATCGACTACGACTCGGGCTTCATCACTTTCTACTACCCGGAGCGCATAGGCCAGGACTCCAAGATCGAGATCACCTACGAGGTCTCCCCGTTCGGCGGCGTGGGCAACCAGTCGCTGGTGGGCGGCCGCGTCTCTTACGACTTCGGCAGCCACTTCTCGGCCGGCTCCACGCTGCTCTACCAGGGCGGCATCAAGTCAAACACGGTGCCCAATATCACCGACCTGACCAACAGCATGCTGGTCTACGAAGGCGACGCCCAGCTCAAGGGCCTCAGCCTGCTCGGGCTCAAGACCTCGCTGGGGGCCGAGGCCGCGCAGAGCAGGCTGAACCCCAACCTGAACAAGTACGCGCTGATCGACAACATGGAGGGCGTCAAGCAGGAAGACTCCCCGTCGATGGACAAGAACTACTGGTTCATCGCCGCCAACCCCCCCGGCTCCTCCGGCCCGGCCGACCCGCTGTCGCTGGACTGGTACAACGAGAACATCAAGGCCAGGGACATCAACCCGGCGGCCACTTCCGAGGGCACGCAGCAGGTGCTGGACATCAGCTACGACTTCACGAACTCCAACGAGGTCTCGATAGTATACCCGCTGTCTCCCACCGGGCTCGACTTCTCGCAGAAGAACGTGCTTGAGCTGGTGATA
>JAKAMO010000085.1 GCA_021812825.1 bacterium
AAAATCCGTAACCGTTAACAGCAGACATCGCTGCGAGCAGTTAGCATTTACGGAGCGTTCTAATTAGCTCTTAATTACTTTGTATAACCTACTTTGGTTATCACACCTTAAGGTAATTGCGTTTACTTCTACACCATCAACATGTTCCACAGGTTCTTTTAAAAGTTCAGACAGGTTTTAAGGCCTGGCCTCTTTTAACTTCCCCTGCTTCGCACGTTCAGGGTGCCCATTCATACATAATTTTTTAGAGAGCAAACCCTTTTCCTGTTTCGTGGAGTCCACTCCACAGGTAGAAGGTCTTTTGGTACTGTCGCGGCTTGTGTTCGCGACCGTACGTAAATATTATCACAAAACTGCGAACCTTGTCAACTACTTTTTTTCACGTCGGAGAAATCGTTCTTCTTGACTTGCGTTTTCGAAAAAACTTTTTTTCCGAACTGTTGTTTCTGCGTTTGAAAGATCAGTGTAGTTGCTTCAGTATCCGCTGCCTTTTTGAGGGGCGTTCTGCGACAACAGGATTAGTATAGCACAAAATAAAAAAATCTGTCAACTAATTTTTGGCAGGGCGGGCAGGGCGGGGGTATGTGGCCGTCAGGCACGGGGTCGCGCACTGGTCTATGGCCGTGCCGCATCAGGAGCTATGCTCATCAAGCGGCCACCGTGCGCGCCCCTCCTCACCCTGCGGTGTCGCTTAGCTCCACTCCCTCGCCGCGCTACGCAAGCGGCTCGGTCCGCGAAGGCCTTCCGGCCCCATACCCCCGCCCTGTCCCAGACACCTATTAGTTGCCCCTTGCCAGCCACAAAGCGAAAGGCCGGCTGGCTGCCGGCCTACAAAGCAAAAGCCGGCCTGGCGCCGGCTTTTTTGAGGTATATATAAATATATTCGGGAATATATTTACATATATTATGGGAGCCCTATCCGGCCGCTCTTTTTAAGGGCGGCGTCTATGGCGTCCATGCGCCTGGCTATCACCTCGAAGGCCGAATATTTGGCCTCCAGCGCCTTGATCTTGCGCTCGGTGACCGTGGCATAGTCGTCCGACAGCCGCAGCAGGTTATCCCTGAGCCAGCCGAGCTGGCCGTCCATGTTCTTCAACTGCGGCTCCACGCTCTTGCGCAGCCGCTCCTCCGCCTCGGTGAACATCTTCTTGTAGAGGACCTCGTTGGCCTTCAGGCGCCCGGACAGTTCCGTGAGCCCGGCGTGCATGACCGTCTCGGCGGCGGCCAGCTTCTCGTTCAGCCTGGAGACGGCCTCCTTCAGGTATTCGCCGAACTGTTCGGCGCCCTTGTCCTGCTCGGCGGCCTTCGCGAGACCCTGCACCTCGCCGACGGCCCTGTGGCACTGCTTCTCTATGGCGTTGAACTCCTCGGCGAACTGCGCGAAGCTCTTCCTGACCTCTTCCGCCGCGGCCCTCGCGCCGGCCACTCCGACGCGGAGCGGATCCAGGTCCTCTTTAGGGGCCATCTCCTCCAGGCCAGACTTCAGCCTGGCCTGCTCGCCGGACAGGGCCGTCCGCAGCTCCGTCAAAGCGGACTCGGCCAGCTCCAGGCGGGCGGCCATCTCCCCCTCCCTGGCGAAGGTGCGCTTGAGGCCTTCCAGCATGCCGGAGAGGTCGCCCAGCCTGATGTCGAAATTCTTCAGCTCGTCCTTCGAGGCGGTCTTCTCCAGACGGGCGCGGGACGCCGCCTCCACGGCCGCCAGCTGCCGGCCGACCTCCCCGAGCATTCCTTCGGCGCGGCCCAGCCGGAACGAGAAATCCTCGCCTTCCCGCGGCGGCGGCGGCAGCTCAGGCAGCGGCCTGTTCCTCAAAGTCTCGACTTCGCCGCGCAGGGCGGCCAGTTCGCTGCGCACGGCGGCGATGCCGGGGTCCGCGACGGGAGGCTGCCGGCCCGGCGCCGCCGCGGGCTGCACGGCGGCCGGCGGAGGAGGAGGAACGGCCTGCTGGGCCGCCGGAGGCGGCGGCGGGGGCGCGGGCACCCCGGCCTCCGGCTGGGAGGCCATGTTCTTGACCTTCGAGAATATCGATCCGCTGTTCTCTTCCGTCATATTACCCCCGATCGTCCTTGTCAGCCGCTTCGGGAACCGGAGCCTTCGGCCTGAACCCCGGCCTGGTCACGATACCTTTAGCGGAAAGCTTCTCCACGAGCCCGATGAAGGAGGCCGCGGCGGCCTCCTTCTCGGCGGTTTTCATCGCGCGCGGCGCGGCCTTCTCCAGCGCGGCGGCGGCCTTGTCCTTGTATGCCCCCTTCAGCCTGGACCGCAGCTTCTCGGGAAGCGCCGGCAGGAACCTGGCCATGTCCGCCGGCTGCACGGCGCCGGCCAGCGCGCCGACGTCCCTATCGGACAGACCGTCGAGGTCCTCTTCGAGCAGGAACATCCCGCGCAGGTCGTTGCCTGCCTTGTCCCCCCGGGAGGCCAGCTGCTGCAGCACCATCCCGCGCTCGGCGCGGGGCATAGCCCGTATCAGGTCGGCCGCCAGGGCCGCCCCGCCCACGCTGCCGTAAAGCCTGTTCTCCAGCTCGGCCTTCATGCCCCGGAGCAGGTCCATGTCGACCCGCTTCGGCACCGCCAGGCTGGCGAGCACGTCGGCGCGCCTGGGCGGCTCCAGCACCGAGAGCAGCGCGGCGGCGGTGTCGGAGCGGAGGCACGAGACCACTATGGCCGTATCGTCCTGGGATTCGCCGGCCAGCAGGGCCGCCAGGGACGGGGCCAGCGACGGAGGGAAATCGAACACCACCCCGCAGCGCTCCTCGGCCGGCCCGCGTCCGTCCGGCCCGGTTTCCGGCTCTCCGCCGGCGGGACGCAGACGGGAGAAGAGCGCCGGCGCCATCAGCCAGAGGGCGGCGCAGGTCACGGCGGCCACCGAAAGCGAGGCCAGTCCTATCACCATGACATAATTTATATAGTTGAGCGGCATTCTTTCTCCGGATATATTATCCGATTCCCGAGTGAATGTGGTGTTTCATAAAAGTGAATGAAATATTTCGCCGGCGCCGGCCGCTGGCCGCCGCTGGCGCGCGGCACGGGGCTAACCCATGCCGCCTTTTTTATATATAATTCATTCGACCATTCCCGCACAAGGAGCCGCGATGAGCATTCACAAGAACCAGCCGAAGGGACTTTTCCTGCTCTTCTTCGTAGAGATGTGGGAGCGCTTCTCGTATTACGGCATGAGAGCGCTGCTAGTGCTCTACATGGTGGAGGCGCTGCAGTTCACCACCGAGAAGGCGAGCCACGTCTACGGCTGGTACACCGGACTGGTCTACCTGACCCCGCTCTTGGGCGGCTACATAGCCGACCGCTACCTCGGCCAGCGCAAGGCCATAGTGATAGGCGGCGTGCTGATGGCCATAGGCCACTTCGCGATGGCCTTCCCGCCGATGCCTTTCTTCTTCGGCGCGATGATCTGCCTCATCATGGGCAACGGTTTCTTCAAGCCCAACATCTCCACCGTGGTCGGCTCGCTCTACGAGGAGAACGACCCGCGCCGCGACGGCGGCTTCACGATCTTCTACATGGGCATCAACGTCGGCGCTTTCTTCTCCCCGCTGATCTGCAGCACGCTCGGCGAGAAGATAGGCTGGCACTGGGGCTTCGGCGCGGCCGGCGTGGGCATGGTGCTCGGCCTCGCGATGTACCTGTGGGGCCAGAAGACCCTGCTGGGCGACCACTGCAAAAAGCCCGCGGTCCCGCAGACCAATTACTGGCTGCCGATAGCCCTGGTCGCCGGCATGGTCCTGTTCCTGATAGCCGGCGCGATGGACTTCAACGGCTTCGACATAGCCGGCATGTTCCCGGCCTGGCTCAAGTGGCTGGCCTTCGTAGGCGTGCTGCTGTGGCTGGCCTACGCCTACGCCTCCAAGCCGGAGTCCGGCCTGACCCACGTGGAGAAGCAGCGCATCGCCGTGATCTTCATCATGGTGTTCTTCGCGGTCTTCTTCTGGTCGGCCTTCGAGCAGGCCGGCTCCTCGCTGACGCTGTTCGCCAAGAACGAGACCAACAGGAACCTCAGCCTCTTCGGCTGGAGCTTCCTGGTCCCCGCCGGCTGGTTCCAGTCGCTGAACCCCCTCTTCATAGTGCTGCTGGCGCCTTTCTTCTCAGGCATGTGGATAAAGCTGGCGGAGAAGAACAGCGAGCCCTCCAGCCCCGTGAAGTTCGCGATGGGCCTCGGCCTGCTCGCGATAGGCTTCGTGGTGATGATAGCCGCGGCCGCGGCCTACCAGCAGAGCGGCCCGGTCAGCGTGCTGTGGCTCACCGGCGCCTACTTCTTCCACACGCTGGGCGAGCTGTGCCTCTCCCCGGTGGGCCTGTCGCTGGTGACGAAGCTGGCGCCCGCGCAGTTCGGCTCGCTGATGATGGGCGTCTACTTCCTTTCCAGCACCGCGGCCGGCTTCGTCGGCGGCCGCCTCGCCGGCAACTACGACGCGATGAGCCACGTGAACTTCTACATGATCCCTACCGCCACCGGCGCAGGTGCGGCCTTGCTGCTGCTGCTGATAACTCCGAAGATACGCAAGTGGATGCACGGGGTGCACTAAGGCATCGGGGTATGGGCCCGTCGGGCACGGGGTCGGCCACACCGTGGCCGCCCCTCGACACTCGGACCTGGCCGCTCCACGGCCATCCCCTCGCCGCGCTGCGCAAGCGGCTCGGTCCGCGACGGCCCTCCGAACCCATCCCCCGACGCCGTTTGTTGGGATTTTAAAAGAAGAACGCCCGGGTTTTCCCGGGCGTTCTTCTTTCCAGGCGCCGTCCGCCGTCAACAGCGCCGCTGGTTGTACTTGGCCAGCACTTCCATGAAGTTATGCGCGGCCATCAGATCGTCGGAGGTATGGCGCAGGCGGCGCAGCATGACCAGTATTATCTCTATCAGCATCGCCGCGCCCTCGCGGGGGTGCGCGTCGATGAAGCGCATCAGGCCGTCGCGGCCCAGCTCTATGACCTCGGCCGGTGCTATGGCCCGGGCCTGCGCGAAGCGCGGCTGGCCCTCGAGCACGGCCATCTCGCCGAAGTAGTCCCCCTTCTTCAGCACGGCCAGCTTGCGCAGCTTCTTGCCTTCCTTGTCGAGCTGCTTCTCTATGGAGACGTCCCCGGACAGGAGGATATAGAAGGTGTCGCCCTCCTCCCCCTCGTGGAAGAGCACCTCGCCTTTCTTCAGCGAGCGCCTGCGGAAGAGCCGGAAGAACTCCTTTGCCACCTCCTCCGAAAAGGAGGAGAACAGCCGCATGCCTTCCAGCACTTCCAACTCGCTCTTCTTCATAGGCGTAGTATACAAAAATTCCGCGCCAGGACCGGAAATAAAAGCGCCCGGCCGTTGCCGGGCGCTTAACCGGGGGCGGAGGCGCGTCAGAACTCGTTGAAGTAGGAGACCTGCACGTTGCCCTCGCGGTTGATGATCCAGTGGTCCACCTTGCTGCCGCGCGGGTCGTCCGCTATCTGCACCTCGTACTTTCGGGCGGCCTCGTCGATCAGGGCCGGGTTCTCGGGACAGGAGTAGACGCGGCTGCCGTCGCGCTCCCGCATCCTGGCGAGCGCCTCGTGGAACTTGCGCACGCCGCCCGCGGTGGCGAACTTGGAGCAGTTCATGCTTTCCTGCATCGTGGCGTCCACATAGTTGCGGAAGTCTATCGGGCGCTCCTCGTTCCTGACCCATTTACCGGCCCGGCAGGTCAGGTAGGGGCCTATATTGTGCTGCGCGCCCAGCACGTCGTCCCTTTTCTGCAGCATGTGGTTCCAGAAGCGCATGCCGTTGAAATTGGCGGAAAGGTCGCCGTAGGAAAAGACTCCGGTCGCGAACAGGTTGCCGCCGAGGGCCGTCTTTTCCTTGAAGATGCCGCCCTTCAGCACGCTGACCAGCGGCTTCTCCTCGAAATAGTGGCCCTTGAAGTAGCGCAGGCCCATGCCGAACATATGCTCCAGCTTGTCCACGCCTACCACGGTGTCGCCGATCTTTACCAGGGGGAACAGCGCCAGCGGGCTCTTGGCCGCGCCCTTGCGGCCCAGCAGGAAGCCGTTCCAGATCTTCCACTCGCTGTAGAGGGATTCCTTCAGCGGGATCACCGTGCGCGGTATGTCGCCGGAGATGATCGTGCGCACCAGCTGGCCTTTCTTGTGGTTGGAGAAGACCTCGGTCAGCCGCTCGTAGAGCAGCTCCTCGCTCTCGCGGGTGTCGGAGCAGCCTCCCATCGCGTTCAGGTCGTCTATGGCGGCCTGCAGGCCCTCGTTGGCCAGACGGTTCACGGCCTCGGTGACGTCGGCGACCTGTCCCTCCGGCACCGTGAAGTGGTCGGCCTCGGCGGCCACGGCGGGCGCGGCGCCTAGCAGCAGTGTGATGGCTATCAGGTAATTCTTCATCCGTCCTCCGTAACTGTTCCCTAGATGCTATCAATCTTCCTCCGCCCGCCGATTGAGGCGAAAGACCCGGGCCTGGCAGGTTTTTAGGCCTATGCCGGCCTGGGCTTAAAGGCCGCGGTCGCAACGCACCCCGGGAAAAAGTATAATTTCGGACAGCGGTAATCCGGGTATTTGGGAGTTATTGCGATCATGAAACATATCTTCGCCAAGAAACAGCTGAAGACCCTGCTGGCCGAGATGCAGGACGACAACCGGCTGCGCAGGGCCCTCGGCCCCGTCACGCTCACCTCGCTGGGCGTGGGCGCCATCATAGGCGCGGGCATCTTCGTGGCCACGGGCGCGGCGGCCAAGGGCGTGGCCGGCCCCGCGCTGATGGTGTCCTACGCGCTGGCCGGGATCACGTGCATCTTCGCCGCGCTGTGCTACGCCGAGTTCGCCTCCATGGCGCCGGTGGCCGGCTCGGCCTACACCTACGCCTACACCACGATGGGCGAGGTCTTCGCCTGGATCATAGGCTGGGACCTGGTGCTGGAGTACGCGGTCGGCTCGGCCACGGTGGCCAACGGCTGGTCCGGCTACTTCCAGAGCGTGCTGGCCAAGTTCGGCGTGGCGCTGCCCGAATACCTGCAGAAGGCGCACTACGTATACGACAACGGCCATTTCACGGCCACCTCGTCGTGGCTGAACCTGCCGGCCATACTGGTGGTGATAGCCGTCACGCTGATACTCGTGAAGGGCATACGCGAGAGCGCGCGTTTCAACGCGGCGATGGTCTTCATCAAGGTGGCGGCGGTGCTGTTCGTCATCATGGTAGGCGCGTTCTTCATACACCCGGCCAACTACACGCCTTTCGCCCCCTACGGCTGGTCCGGCCTGAGCTTCTTCGGCCTGCACGTGGCCGGCCAGACCAACGCCGGCGGCGACCCGGTGGGCATGATAGCCGGCGCGGCCATCATCTTCTTCGCTTATATCGGCTTCGACTCGGTCTCCACCCACGCCGAGGAGGCCGTCAACCCCAGGCGGGACATCCCGATAGGCATCATAGCCTCGCTGCTGATCTGCACCGTGCTCTACATAGCCGTGGTGGCCGTGCTGACCGGCATGGTGCCGTACGCGCAGCTCAGCAAGGACGCCGGCGTGGCCGACGCTTTCAGGCAGGCGGGCCTGCCGTGGGCCGAGTTCGTAATAGCCGCGGCCGGCGTGGCCGGCATCACGTCGGTGCTGCTGGTCATGATGCTCAGCGGCCCCCGCGTGTTCCTGGCCATGGCGCGCGACGGCCTGATCCCGTCCAAGTTCTTCGCCGACGTGCACCCGGTGTTCCGCACGCCGTGGAAGAGCACGATGGCGATAGGCCTCTTCGTCTCGGTGCTCGCCGGGCTGCTGCCCATAGACGCGCTGCTGCACCTTACCAACATCGGCACGCTGTTCGCCTTCACGATAGTCTGCGGCGCGGTGCTGATCATGCGCAAGCTGGACCCGCACGCCGAGCGGCCGTTCCGCTGCCCGATGGTGCCGGCCGTGCCGGTGCTGGGCATAGCGGCCTGCCTGCTGCTGATGGGCTCGCTGCCGGCCGCCAACTGGTGGCGGCTGATAGTCTGGCTGGCGCTGGGTCTGGTGATCTATTTCTCCTACGGCCGCAAGAACAGCTTCCTCGGCAGGGAGCTGCGCGGCGAGAAGATAACCGACAGGCCCGTGATACACGTGCAGGAGCCGGCGCACTGACCCCGGGCGGCCCCTCAGCCAGCTGCGGCGCGGCGGCCCCCCCCCGGCAAGGGCGGTTTGTTGTAACCGCCCTTGAAATTGTCTAAACTCTATGGACAGCACGATGAAGAGAAGAGAGAATTTCCCTGACGAGTATCCGCGCCTGGCGGCGGCCCTGGCGGCCGCGCTCTTCCTGCTGGGCGGCTGTTCCCCGCGGGAACAGGCCGATCCTTCCAAACCCGCGGTCGGGCTCGTGTTCGACGTGGGCGGCCGGGGAGACAAATCGTTCAACGATTCCGCCTACAACGGGCTGGAGAGGGCCAGGAAGGAGCTGAACGTGCAGGCCGACTATATAGAGCCGGGCGAGGGCGCGGACAAGGAATCGGCCCTGCGCCAGATGGCTTCCGGCAGGTACGGCCTGATCTTCGGCACCGGCTTCCTCTTCACCGACGACATCAATACCGTGGCCGGGGACTTCCCCGGCAAGAAGTTCGCCTGCATAGATTACGCCGTGGACCCCTCCAAGAAGATCCCGGACAACGTGCTGGCCATAAAGTTCAAGGAGGAAGAGGGCAGTTTTCTGGTCGGGGCCATCGCGGCGCTGACCTCCAGGACCGGCACCATCGGCTTCGTGGGAGGCATGGACATACCGCTGATCCATAAGTTCGAAGCCGGCTACCGCGCCGGAGCGCTGCATGTGGACCCGAAGTGCCGCGTGCTGATCGGCTACGCGGGCGTAACCGGCGACGCCTTCAAGAACCCGGCCAAGGGCAAGGAGCTGGCCCTGTCGCAGATAGGCAGGGGCGCGGACGTCATCTTCCACGCGTCGGGCTCCACCGGACTGGGCGTCTTCGAGGCGGCGCGCGAAAAGAAGGTCTTCGCCATAGGCGTGGACTCGGACCAGTACGCCGAGGCCCCGGGCCGCATCCTGACCTCGATGGTGAAGATGGTGGACGTCTCGGTCTTCAGGACCATCCAGGACTATCTGAACGGCACTTTCAAGGGCGGGGTCCGGGAGTTCGGCCTGGCCGAGAACGGCGTGGGCTACGTCTACGACGAGCACAACAAGGACCTGATCCCGCGCGCGATAATAGACAGAGTGGAAGAACTGAAGAAGCGGATAATAGCCGGCAGGATAAAAGTGCCCAATAAGTGAACGGCCCGGGCCCCGTAAGCGCCGGAGCGGCGCGGAAATAACGGAAATGGACAAGACGGCATACGAGATAGAGCTGATCGGCGTCACCAAGAAGTTCGGCAGCCTCTACGCCAACAAGGGCGCCTCCCTCCGCGTGAGGAAAGGCGAGATCCACGCCCTGGTGGGCGAGAACGGCGCCGGCAAGTCCACGCTGATGAAGGTCCTCTACGGCATGTACCGCCCGGACGCCGGCGAGATACGGATACGAGGCGAAGCCGTCAGCATACCGTCCCCGAAGGCCGCCATAGACCTCAAGATAGGCATGGTGCATCAGCACTTCATGCTGGTGAAGACGCTGACGGTGGCCGAGAACGTGATACTGGGCGAGGAGCCGGTCGGGAACGGCGGAGCGCTGGACTACGCGAAAGCCGCGGCCGGGACCCGGCAGCTCATCGACAAGTTCAACCTGATCCTGGACCCGGACGCGCTGGTGGCGGACCTGAGCGTGGGCGAGGAGCAGCGCCTGGAGATCCTGAAGCTCCTCTACCGCAAGGCCGACATCCTCATACTGGACGAACCCACCGCGGTGCTGACCCCGCAGGAGATAAAGTACTTTTTCAACATCATCCGCAAGCTCAGCTCCGAGGGAAAGACCGTGATCCTGATCACGCATAAGCTCAAGGAGGTCCTTTCCATTTCAAGCTCGGTCACCATAATGAGGCAGGGCGTCACTGTCGCTTCGCTGCCGACCGCCGGGACCTCGGAGAGCGGCCTGGCCCAGTTGATGGTGGGCCGGCCGGTCGTCTTCCAGGTCGAGCGCGCGCTGCGCACCGCCGGGGAACTGGAGAAGAGCCCGGCGGTGCTGGAAGTGAAGGACCTGACCGCGATGTCGGGTAAGGGCCACACAGCGCTGAACGGCCTCTCGCTCGAGATAAAGAAGGGGGAGATCTTCGGCCTGGCGGGTGTGGAAGGCAACGGCCAGTCCGAACTTATCGAGGTGCTTACCGGCCTGAGGCGGCCGGTCTCCGGCTCGGTAAAGGTGCTAGGCGAAGCGATAGACCCGGCCGGGAACTCCGCGCGGAAGATGTTCTCCCTGGGCCTGGCCCACGTACCGGAGGACAGGCACAAGAAGGGCCTGGTACTGGATTATTCCGTCGCGGAGAACATGGTGCTGGGGCGCCACCGCGAGCCGGCCTTCTCCACTCCGGCCAGAATGAATTTCGAGGGCATAGCGGCCTTCGCCGCCAGGATGATAGGCGATTACGGCATATATCCCCCCCGGCCGCAGTTGCGCGCCGGGGCGCTGTCCGGCGGCAACCAGCAGAAGATCGTCGTGGCCCGCGAGCTTTCGCGCCTGCCCAGGCTGCTGGTCGTGGCCCAGCCGACCCGCGGCGTGGACGTCGGCGCGATAGAGTTCATCCACAAGAAGATCATAGAGACCCGCGACGCCGGCTGCGCCGTGCTTCTGATATCGGCCGAACTCTCGGAGATACTCTCCCTGTCGGACCGGATAGGGGTCATATACCGCGGCAGGATAGCGGACGTCTTCGGCGCGAAAGAGGCGACCGAGGAGAAACTGGGCCTGCTGATGATGGGCGGGAAGGCCGAATGAACAAGAACACGAAAGCCTTCCTGATAAACCTCGGCGTGACGCTGGCCGCCGTGCTGGCCTCCTTCGTAGTCGG
>JAKAMO010000086.1 GCA_021812825.1 bacterium
ATCTCGGCGTGGAACTGCCCAGGTTCTACGTGGTGGCCGCGGACCTTTACCCTATCGCCGGCATAGTCTCCCAGGAAGATTTTTCCGTAGACGAGCTGTCGAATTACCTCGACCAGGCCAACTCCGCCGTGCTCAGGGCGGCCGCCAAGGACTTCGGCAACGTGGTCTCAGTATGCCGGCACGCTGACTACCAGGAGGTGCTGGCGGCCTTCAGGGACGCCGGCGGCCTTGAGCCGGAGGCCAAGCGCAAGCTGGCCGCCCGGGCCTGGCAGTACCTGGCCGCCTACGAGGCCACCGTCGCGCAGTACCTTTCCCCTGCCGGCACGCTGCTGGACGACGAGGTCGTCATGAGCCTCAGGAAGGTCTCCGAGCTGGAGTACGGCGAGAACAGGCATCAGCGCGCGGCCTTCTACGCCCTCAGCGGGGCCCGTCCTTCCGGGCTGAACGCCGCGCGGCTGCATTCCGGCCCCTGGCTCAATTTCAACCATTACCTGGACCTGGATACCGCCTTCGAGCTGGCGCTGGAGTTCGAGGAACCGGTCTGCGCCGTCTGCAAGCACGACAAGCCTTCCGCCGTCTGCGCGCTGCCGTCTCAGGCCGACTGCCTGAGGGGAGCGCTGGCCGCCGACCCGGCCGGGGCCGTGGGCGGCACCGCCGCCTTCAACAGGCAGGTGGAGGCCGAGGCCGCCGCGCTCCTTCTTGAGACCTTCGTGGAAAGCGTGGTCGCCCCCGGCTACAGCCCGGAGGCGCTGAAGATACTGCGTTCCCGCGAGGGGCTGAGGGTGCTTTCTCTGCCGGCGCCGGTGCTCTCGCCGCACGAGCTGGAGCTGAGATCCATCTCCGGCGGCGTGCTGATAGAGGCGAAGGACAACAGGCTTTTCCACGCCGATCCTGCCTGCGTGACCAGGCGCAAGCCGACGGAGGCGGAGGCGGCGTCGCTGCTGCTGGCCTGGAAGACCGTGAAATACGCCAAGACCTACGCCGCCGTCATAGCGGAGGGCCGTACCGTGCTTTCGGTGAGCGCTTCCGGCAGCTCTTCGTACGACGCGGTGCGGGCCGCGGTGTGGCACCTGCGCGACAGGCGGCCCATCCTGCCCGGGGCCGGGCCGCTGGTGCTGGCGGCCGACGCGGCCCTGCCGCTGAAGACCCTGAAGGCCGCCCTGGCCGGCGGGGCTAGCGCGGTGATACAGCCGGGCGGCTGGCAGGACGACGAGGACTGCGTTAGACTGTGCGACGAACGGGGCGCGACGATGCTGTTCGCCGGCATCCGCCATTTCAGGCACTGATCCTGTAGTGGTTCGCCCTGCCCCGTCAGACGCTCCCTTATATGCGGGTGCTTCACGTCGCCGAATGCAGGTTCGGGGTCCTGCCGCCCGGACCGCCTTTCCGTCCCGGCCGCTCCACCCATCCCCTGCTAGGCTGGCGAGAAGCGTGCCTGCCGTTCACCTTACGCGGCCGGATCCGAAAAGGCTGGGTCCGTGCGTCACCCCTCCGGTTATTCCGGCGACAGGCCCTGCGCACTAAAGTTGTTTGCGATAGGCCGGGCAGGGCAGGGACGCAACTTCGTCAGTGCCTGAGCCTGGCGGGGGGGAATATTGTTATAATTTTATCTATGGAAACCACGGCCAGGACGAATTTCATCTACGAGCTGATAGACAAGGACAACGAGACGGGCCGCTTCGAGGGCCGCGTGCACACGCGCTTTCCCCCGGAGCCTAACGGCTATCTGCATATCGGCCACGCCACGTCGATAATCCTGAACTCCGGCATAGCCCGCCATTACAAAGGCAAGTTCAATCTGCGCTTCGACGACACCAATCCGGCCAAGGAAGAACAGGAGTACGTCGATTCCATCGTGGAGGACGTGAAGTGGCTGGGCGGCGACTTCGAGGACAGGCTGTTCTTCGCCTCCGATTATTTCCAGCAGATGTACGACTGGGCGATGGAGCTCGTGAAGAAGGGCAAGGCCTTCGTCTGCGACCTCAACGCCGACCAGGTGCGCGAGCACCGCGGCGCTCCCGGCACGCCCGGCAAGGATAGCCCTTTCCGTAACCGCTCCATCGAGGAGAACGTGGATCTGTTCACGCGCATGAAGAACGGCGAGTTCCCGGACGGCAGCCGCACGCTGCGCGCGAAGATCGACATGGCCCACCCGAACATCAACATGCGCGACCCGGTGATGTACCGGGTGCTGCACGCCGAGCACCACCGCCAGGGCGACAAGTGGTGCATCTACCCTATGTACGACTGGGCGCACGGTCTCGAGGACTCCATAGAGAGGATAACCCACTCCATCTGCACGCTGGAGTTCGAGGACCACAGGCCGCTCTACGACTGGTTCATCGACCAGCTCGGCATCTACCACCCGCAGCAGATAGAGTTCGCCCGCAGGACGCTGGGCAACACCGTCACCAGCAAGCGCAAGCTGCTGGAGCTCGTCAAGAACGGCTACGTGGAGGGGTGGGACGATCCCCGCATGCCCACCGTGGCGGCCTTCCGCCGCCGCGGCTATACCGCCAGCGCGCTGCGCGCCTTCTGCGACGAGGTCGGCATCTCCAGGGTGCCAGGTGTCTCCGATATCTGGGTGCTCGAGAACGCGATACGCAACGAGCTGAACCTGACCGCGCCGCGCGCTATGGCCGTGCTGAAGCCGGTAAAGGTAGTCATCGACAATTACCCGGCGGACAAGACAGAGGAGATGGACGTGGTCAATAACCCGGCCGACCCGGCCTCCAGCACCCGCAAGGTGCCTTTCTCCCGCGAGCTCTACATAGAGCAGGACGATTTCAAGGAAACGCCGCCTAAGAAGTTCTTCCGCATGACCCCCGGTCAGGAGGTGCGCCTGCGAGCCGCCTACATCGTGAAGTGCGTCGGCGTGGAGAAGGACGCCGCCGGGAACGTGACCGAGGTGCGCTGCACCTACGACCCGGCCACCAGGGGCGGCGACGCCCCGGACGGCCGCAAGATAAAGGGCACGATACACTGGGTCTCGGCCAGGCACGCGGTGCCGGCCAAGGTGCGTCTCTACGACGCGCTGTTCACGACGCGCGAGCCGGACGACGTGCCGGAGGGCGAGGACTACAAGAAGAACCTCAACAAGAATTCCCTGGAAGTGATAGAGAAGGCCATGCTGGAGCCTTCGCTGGGCGCTGCCGCGCCCGGAGCGCGCTTCCAGTTCGAGCGGCTCGGCTACTTCTTCGCCGACCCGAAGGACTCCAGGCCCGGAGCGCCGGTGTTCAACCGCACCGTCACGCTGAAGGATACCTGGGCGAAAATAGAGCAGAAAGGGCCGGCGGCCTGAGGACTATGAAACGCATAAAGAGCGTAGTTCTCTTCTATAACTCCAAGCGGCGGAAGGCCATTTCCTTCGCGGCGGCCATAGAGCGCCGTCTGAAGGCGGGCGGGGCGAAGGTGCAGCGCGTCTGCGTGAACGACCCGTCCTGCGACCTCGGCCCGGCCGACGCGGCGGTGGCCGTGGGCGGGGACGGGACCGTGCTCTACGCGGCCAGGCACGTGATAAACAAGGGCATCCCGGTGCTGGGCATCAACGCAGGCGGACTGGGCTTCCTCAGCGGAATGGAGCAGAAGGATTTCATGCGCGCCGCCGGCTCGTTCCTTTCCGGCGGCTTCGGCAGCGTGAAGAGGAGCCTGCTGTCGGTCGGCGTGTCCCGCGGCGGAAGGACCGTGTTCGGCCCGCGGGCGGCCCTGAACGACTGCGTGATCCGCAGCCAGGAGGCCCGCGCTTTCCGCCTGAAGGCCTCCTTCGGCGGGAAGTTCCTGTCGGACTACTTCGGCGACGGGCTCATCGTCTCCACTCCGAGCGGGTCCACGGCCTACAGCCTGGCGGCCTCCGGCCCCATCGTGATGCCGGACCTGGAGGTGGTACTGCTGTCGCCCATTTGCCCGCATACCCTTACCCATCGTCCTATAGCCCTGCCGGCTGCGGGCGAGCTGGAGGTGGAGGTGCGCGGCGGCAGCTACGGCCCCAAGGTCATGGCTCTTTCCGTGGACGGTCAGGAGAATTTCGTGCTGCAGCCGGGCGACGTGGTGAAGGTGCGCCGGCATCCGAGGAGCTTCGTGATGCTGGTGCCCGACGGTTTCTCCTATTTCGACATGCTGCGGAGGAAGCTCAGCTGGGGGGAAAGATAAGGGGGGCGTTCGTTTAAATGCCCTGTTCAGCCTGGAGGATGGAAACCCTTGCGTCGGTTTCCCCCCGCCGGGGAAATTAAGGCGGGGCCCCCCCTTCCGCAAAGGCTTCACAGGTCATTTATCCGACCGCCCCGCAGGGGCAGGGCATAGATAAAAACGGAATTGCGGAAGCTGATATTCAAATGCTGAAGAGACTTTCGATAAAGAATTTCGCGGTGATAGACTCGCTGGAGCTGCAGCCCGGAGAGGGGCTCAACATCTTCACCGGCGAGACCGGTGCCGGCAAATCCATCATCATCTCCGCGCTGGGCTTTCTGCTCGGCGAGCGTTCCGGCTCCGACATCCTGCGCCCCGGAGCGGCCTCCGCCGAAGTGGAGGGGGAGTTCGAGGCCGACAACCTTCCGGTCAGCGCCGCCGAGCGCTGGGGGATAAAGGGCGGGAGCTTTAAGGTGCGCCGCCAGGCCGATCCCAAGGGCCGCACGCGCGCCGCGGTGAACGGCGCGCCCGCCACGCTGGCCCAGCTTTCCGAGCTCGGGTCCTGCCTGATAGACTTCCACGGCCAGAACGAGCACCAGAGCCTGCTGAAGCCCGAGACCCAGCGGGACCTGCTCGACCGCTACGGGAAGCTGGAAAAGGAGGCGAAGGCCGTGGCCGAGGCCTGGGCCGCCGCGAAATCCCTCGAGGAGGCCATGAGCGCCGTTTCGCTGTCGGAGGAGGAGAGGGCCCGCCTGCTGGACCTCTATAAGTTCCAGCTGAACGAGATCGAGTCCGCCAGCCTGAAGGAAGGCGAGGAGGAGGAACTGGAAGCCCTCTGGCCCCGTCTGAAGAATTCGGAGAAGCTCTTCGGCCTGTCGGGAGACGCGCATTCCCTCGCGGACGAGGCGGCGGACGCGGCCGAGAAGACGCTGGAGCGGCTCAAGTCCCTGGACGCGATCGATCCTTCGGCCGGCCCGCTGGTGACCCGCATGAGCACAGCGGCCATAGAGCTGCGCGACCTTTCCGGCGAGCTGAGGGCCTACGGGAAAAGCGTGCACAGCGACCCCGCCGAGGTGGACAGAGTCCTCTCGCGCCTGGAGAAGTTCAAGACTTTGAAGAAGAAGTACGGCGCCGACATCCCGGCCGTGCTCGCCAAGGCCGAGGAGCTCCGGGCCAAGGCCGTCAGCCTCGAGGACATGACGCTCGACCGCTCCGAGCTGGAGAAGAAGCTCTCCGCCTCCCGCTCGAAGCTGGCCAAGCTCGCCTCCGCCCTGCACGACAGGCGGGAGGCGGCCGCGAAGAAGCTTTCCGCAGAGGTGATAAAAGAGGCCGCGGGCCTGGGCTTCAAGGAAGTGCGCTTCTCCGTGGACTGCGCCTACTACGAGGAGAACATCTCCTCCTCTGGCGGGGACTCGGTCGAGTACCTCTTTACCGCCAACCCCGGCTACCCGCTGAGGCCGCTGCGCTACACTGCTTCCGGAGGCGAGATGGCCCGCATCATGCTGGCCCTGAAGACGGTCCTCAGCCGGGCCGACCGCATCGGCGCGCAGGTCTTCGACGAGGTGGACGCCGGCGTAGGCGCCGTGACCGGCCGCCTGGTAGGGGAGAAACTCGCGAAGCTCGCCCGCGACAAGCAGATCTTCTGCATCACGCATCTGCCGCAGGTGGCGGCCTTCGGCGACAGGCATTTTTTCGTGGAGAAGGACGTCAAGGCCGGCGTCGCCGCCGCCGCCGTACGCGAGCTGGACCACTCCTCGCGCGAGCGCGAGATAGCGCGCATGCTGGGCGGCAAGAAGCAGAGCACCGACCTCGGCCTGAAGCACGCGCGCGAGCTGATCGAGGAGAGCCGCAAATAATTCAGGATAATCAGCGGACCAAGAGGACCACAACATGGAAGTAAGGACCAGATTCGCGCCCAGCCCTACGGGCTACATGCACATAGGCAACCTGCGCACCGCGCTGTACGCCTATCTGCACGCCAGGAAGAACGGCGGGAAGTTCATACTGCGCATAGAGGACACCGACCAGGCGCGCCTGGTGGAGGACAGCGTGAAGGTGATCTACGAGAGCCTGCGCGTCACCGGCCTCGAGCACGACGAGGGCCCGGACATGGGCGGCCCCGTCGGTCCCTATACGCAGAGCGAGCGGCGCCCGCTCTACAGGCAGTACGCCGAGCAGCTCGTGAAGGAAGGCCGCGCCTACCGCTGTTTCTGCGAGAAGGCGGAGAAGCAGGAGGAGCCGGGCGAGCCTGATGAGGGACAGTCGATATTCGGCTACGACGGCCGCTGCGGCCGCCTTGCCGAGGCCGAGATCAAGCAGAAGCTGGACTCCGGACTGCCTTTCGTGATACGGCAGAAGATAGATAAGGAGGGCTCCACCTCCTTCAAGGACTTCATCTACGGCGACATCGTGGTGGAGAACAAGCAGCTCGACGACCAGATACTGCTCAAGCGCGATGGTTTCCCCACGTACAACTTCGCCAACGTAGTGGACGACCACCTGATGGGCATCACGCACGTGATGCGCGGCTGCGAGTACATCTCCTCCACACCGAAGTATATACTGCTATACAGGGCTTTTGGTTGGGAGATACCGGAACATATACATCTGCCGCATATATTGGGTCCCGACGGAAAAAAGCTCTCCAAGCGAGAGGGCAGCGCGGCCCTTTCTGACCTGCTGGCCAAGGGCTATCTGCCGGAGGCGATACTGAACTATATAGCGCTGCTGGGCTGGAACCCCGGCACCGAGCAGGAGTTCTTTACCAAGGACCAGCTTGTTGGGGCTTTCGATATAGCGCGCATAGGAAAAGCCCCGGCGATATTCGACGAGACCAAGATGACCTGGCTCAATGCCCAGCACGTCAAGGCGCTGTCTCCGGAGAAGGCCCACGAGCTTTTCCTGAAGTTCTATCCCGATACCGTTATAAAAGGCTTCGACGCGAAAAAGCTTTCCGGCTACATACAGGGCAAGGTGGAGAAGCTGGGGGACTTGCCGGCTATGACCTCTTTCCTGACGGGCTTTGACGAGAACTACTCCACGGAGTTGTTCGTCAACAAGAAGAATAAGACCACGCTGGAATCATGCAAGGAGACACTTACTGATTTGCATGGTCTGCTTTCCGGAGTGGATGCTTGGGAATTTAATCCCCTGCTTAATGGTGTCATGGGCTATTCTGCGCAGAAGCCGCTTAAGTTGGGTGCTGTAATGTGGCCGCTGCGCATAGCCCTTTCCGGCATGACTGTGACTCCTACCGGCGCCATAGAGATTGCCGAACTGCTCGGCAGGGACGAAGCCCTCCGCCGGATCGCTTTAGCCATAAACAGACTGTAACGGCAGGCCTGCAAGTTCGCGGGTCCTGCCGAGGATTTGTCTCGTCAGGCACGCGGTCGCAAACACCGTTCGCGCCGCTCGTCACTCGGCCCTCGCGCTATGCAAGCTCGGGCCTCCGCGACGGCCTTCCTCGGCAAAGTCCTCGTCACCCGCTCCAGTTTTTCACCTGCCGTGATCTTGATGCAGGAGCCGGCATGTTCCCCGAGGGAGCCTTTAGTGCGCAGGGCCAAGTGCCGGAGCGGACGGCCTATCATTAAAGGCCGCGGCTTAATGATTTCGTTTCTGCGTGATGCGGAGGCAGGGTGCTCCTCCAGGAAACCCTTGGGGAAGGGGGGCCCCGCTTCGGGGGGAAACCGCGCAACGGTTTCCTTGCAGTAAGCCGGGTTTCCGGGAGGAGCAATCCCTGCCGACCCCTGTAACAAAATCGCCACATTTTTGTATTACATTCTAAATAGCCAGGTTGTAGAATTTCTCTACCTGGACCTATGAAATACTGGTTCTACTCGGAAGGCAATATCCTCGGGCCGTACGAGCCGGCAGAACTGCTGGCCCTTCCCGCTTTCGCCGAGGAAAGCCTGGTCTGCCCTGAAAGCTCAACCGGAGACAACCCCGGGGACTGGCGGCCGGCCGCCCAGGTCGCCGAGATCGCCGCCGCCCTCAGCGTAGGCTCCGGCCACATGGTCACGGCGGGCGTAGCCGCCGGGACTTTCGAGTACGAGACCGGCTTCAGCTCTCCCATAAGCTATTTCGAGAACAAGGAGCTTCCCGCCACACCTTCCGGCTACGGCGAGCTGCTTGACGCCATCGATAACGTGCTGGGCGCCTATAAGGAGGCCCCCGCCGCCGGCAAGCCGGCGGATACCGATTACGACCTGGCGGAGAAGTTCGATATACGCCTCTCCCGCATCCAGGAGGAACTGGAGGCCGCCCGCTGGGAGAAGAACCTCCTCCTCGAGAAGATACGGATGAAGGAGATGGAGGAGAGGAAGAACGCCGCCCGTATCCAGGAGCTCGAGGCCAGGCTGAAGGGGGAGCGCGAAACCTCCTCCGGGGCCTCCAGGGAACTGGAAGAGGCCCGCGTCATCGCCGAACTCAAAGAGAAGGAAGAAGCCAGGCGCCAGCTGGAAGAGATAAGGAAGGAAGAGCTTTCGCTTAAGGAAGAGCCCCAGGCGCAGGCGCCCAAGGCCATGCCGGCCCCGTCCGCGCCGCAGGCCGCGGAGCCTCCCAAAACGGAGCCCGGCCCCGTCGAGGCCGCTCCCGCGCCCGCCCAGCCCGCCGCGGCGGCACCTGGGCCGCAGGAAGTCACTGCCCCCAAGATAGAGGCGCGGACCTTCAAGAGCATAAAGCCGGCCTCCACCATCCGCCTCGAGAGCACTGTCGGCATGGAGGGGAAGGAGGAGCCGCGCGAGGCCGGCATGACCAGCAGGCAGCTCAAGAGCCTTGGTCAGACGCAGCCTCCCGCCTACGTTTACGGCTCCCGTCAGGACAACGAGCTGCCCGGCCCCGAAGTCGCTCCGCCCGGCGCGTTCAAGCCCGAGGCGCTGGAGCCGCTGCCTCAGCAGGCCGGCGGCATCGTCTATGATTTTACTGTCGTAACTCCCAAGCGCGACGATGTCCAGAAGTTCCAGCTGGAGACCAGGCCCCAGATAGAGCCTGCTTTCGGCCAGCAGCCGGCGAAGCCGCCTGCCTATGACATGGGGATGGCGCCTCAGGCCCAGGCCCCGCGCCCGGCCCCGCAGCCGGCTCCGGCGCCGCAGTTCCAGCCCGTGCAGCCGGTGGTCTTCCATGCGCCCGCGCCGGCTCCGGCTCCAGCTCCCACGCCTGTCCCCGCGCCGGCTCAGCCCGCTGCCGCCGCGGCCCCTCAGGCCCAGACCTTCTCTCCTTCCGCTCAGCCCGAGCCCGCCCCGGCGGCCGCCCCGAAGGAAGCCCCCGCCGCGGCCGAGGCCGATTCCCCGGACAAGACCCGCCGCATACAGCTGCCCGAGAAGAAGGGCAAGGCCAAGGAGAAGGAGGCCGAGAAGCCCCAGACCAAGCAGCGGCGGGGCGGCCGCACGGCTTTCATAGCCATAATGGTGATCTTCGGCTCCATAGCCGCCGGCGGCCTCGGTTACTTCTTCCTCGGAGAGGGGGTAAGCTTCTCCGAGTTCTCCATGCTGAACCTGGGCACCAAGAAGCGTCCCGCCGCGATGGCCAGCCAGATAGAACCCAAGGCCGACGCGGCCCAGCAGCCCGCCGCCGCGCCGGAAGCGCAGCAGCCGGAAGCCGCCCCGGAGGCCTCCACGGCCCCGGTCCAGGCGGAGCCCGAGCCCCAGCCGGTTCCCGCGCAGCCCCCGGCCGGCGAGAACATCAAGAAGGCCCTGGACATCGTGAAGAACTACAAGCTTTCCGGCGGCCGCGGCACGATAGCCAGCTGGTTCGCCAATTCCTTCCTGTCCACCTCCGGCGGCGCCAACGAGGAGTGGACCGCCACCCCGCTGCACGGGGACATACTGGTGGTCCAGTACCGCCTGCTGAGGCCCAAGCAGGACCCGCTGATCTACCAGTTCGAGGTGGACGCCGCCAAGCAGGACATCCTTAGGGGTATCAACAACAACGCCATAGAACTGCTGGACTCCTCCTCCAAGGCCAAGAGCGTCAGCGCCGCTCCGGCTCCGGCCAAGAAGCCCGCCAGGAAGAAGGCCGCGCGCAAGGCCTCGTCCAAGGAGATCCCGATACTGCCGCTGCCTGACGAGCCGTCCGCAGGCTCCCAGGAGCAGGACCCCACCGGGTTCGAGAATCCCCAGCTGGAACCGGAACAGGTGAAATACCTCAAGGCGCAGGAGTCCGACGAAGAGCTTTTCTGAGGCCGGCCGCGCGCCGCCGGCGCTGGCGCCGCTCTGAATTATTGTATTATATAGATGGCGAGCGACCCGGAGACGCGGGCTTTCCAGCCCGCGGCGGAGTCCATTGTACCCGACATGGCTGATAAAGGCATATCCGTAAATATTTCAAGGCGCCTCGGCGAGATGCTGGTGGCCTCAGGCCTTATCACGTCCGCCCAGCTGGCCGAAGTGCTCGAGCTTCAGCGCACCAGCGGCGGCAAGCTGGGGCAGCTGCTGGTCCATAAGAAGTTCATAGCGGAACGGAAGCTCCTGGAGTTCCTCAGCAAGCAGTTCGGCATAGAGTTCGTGGACCTCTCGGCAGTGGAGATAAAGCCCGATATACTGAAGATCATCCCCGAGAACATCGCCCGCCGCTACGGCCTCGTGGCCGTGGAGAAGACGGAGAACAAGCTCAAGGTGGCGATGGAGGACCCTCTGAACATCGTGGTCCTGGACGACCTGAAGATGATGACCGGCTTCGACATCAAGCCCGTCTTCGGGGCCGAGTCCA
>JAKAMO010000010.1 GCA_021812825.1 bacterium
AAAACAAGCCCTAAAACATCCCTATGTGATGATTATGAATGTTCTGATCAATCTAAGGTGGATGAGTATTATTCGACTTGCACGGACCCGGTTTGCAATAAAGGCAATTCTTTCGGGAACACTTCACAGATATATAGGGAATCTCCCCAGTTTGCATCCCATTGAAACACTACCCTTTATCTAAATCGTAGAGAAACCCCCGCGGGCTTGGGGCGGAGGCGCGGGGACGAAGCGGCGGCGCTAAGAGGGGCGGCCGAGCAGGTCGCGGACGCCGCGCAGGCGGCCGGAGGGGACGTTGGGCCGGGAGGTCATCAGGTACTGCTCGCGCGTCATGGGCGGCGGGTCGAACAGGGAGAAGAGCGGCAGCAGCGGGTAGAACAGGCGGCGCGGCAGGCCGATGACCGGGCGCCTGACGCCTTCGGCCGCCAGCTCCCGGGCCAGCAGCTCCCTGAAGCTGATGACCTCCTCCCCGCCCAGCTCGAAGGTCTCGTCCTTCAGCGCCGGGTCCTCCGCGGCCCTGCCGAAGCAATCAGCCACGGTCCCCGCGGCTAAGGGCGCCAGCAGGGCGTCCGAGGGCGCCGCGAAGACGGGCGCCAGCCGCGCCAGCTTCCTGAGCTCCGCGCGCAGCCCCTGGCCGGGACCCGTAATATAGGAAGGCCTGAAGATGATGTAAGGAAGGCCGGAAGCGCGCACCAGCTCCTCGCCCTCGAACTTGGTGCGGTGGTAGGCGGACGCCGCGTCCGGGGCGGCACCCAGCGCCGACATCTGCACGAACTTCTTAACCCCGGCGGCCTTGGCGCCCGCCAGCAGGCGCCGCGTGTACTCCACGTGCACCAGGCCGAAAGCGGAGCCGGGCGTCTCCCTTATTATGCCCAGCAGGTTGACTACGACGTCCGGGGAGGCGGACCGCGCCAGCGCCGCCAGGTCTTCGGAAAAAACCGGGAACTCCCCCTTAAGGCCGGAAGCCTTCAGCTTGCCCGGGTCCCGGGTGGGTATGATAAGTTCGTGCGCGGCCAGCCTTCCGGCCACCGCCTTTCCCACGAAGCCGAGGCCGCCCGCTATGAATATCCTCATAGGTCCCCCCCTATAAGCGCCGCCATGTCCGCCGGCAGCGGCGCCTCCGCGGATATCTCCCGGCCGGTGGCCGGGTGCCTGAAACGCAGCTCCGCGGCGTGCAGGGCCTGCCTGCCCAGCCTGAGGCGGCGCGCGTCTTCGGGTGTCAGACTGTCCGCGATGAAGCGCAGGAACATCTCCTCGTCCACCCCGTAGATCTTGTCGCCCACCAGCGGCAGGCCCAGCGCCAGCAGCGAGGCCCTTATCTGGTGCGTGCGACCGGTATGCGGCAC
The DNA here is from genome assembly GCA_021812825.1 of bacterium. Next base: position 1,347 of record JAKAMO010000010.1, read on the forward strand.
GGCCTCCACCAGCCCCAGTTCCCCGCGCCTTCCCAGCGGGGCGAAGCCGGTATCCGCCCAAAGCGGCTCTTTGCCGGGCTCCGGTCCCTCGCCCGTCGAAGGCTCGAAGCGCAGTTTCTTGTTCACCGCCGAGCCCTCGCAGGGCAGCATATAGCCGCGGCAACGCAGCGGCCTCTCCAGCGCGCCCTCGGTGACGGCGATATACTTCTTGAACACGCCGCGCGCCGTGAACTGGGCGCGGCAGGACGCGGCCGCCTCAGGGTTCTTCGCTACCAAGGTCACGCCCGAGGTCTCACGGTCCAGGCGGTTTATGATGCCCGGGTTCTTCACGCCCAGCTCTTCGCGCAGCACGCCCCAGAGCGTGTTCCTGAAATACTTGCCGCCGGGATGGACGGTGAGGTTGCCCGTCTTGCTGACCAGCAGAATGTCGCCGTCCTCGTAAAGCACTTTCACCGCCCTGTCGGCGTAGGGTTCGCTAGCTCCCGAGGGCCGGTAGGTGACCAGGGCCCCCTCCCCAAGGCGGGCGTCCGACCCGACCTCCTCGCCGTTCACCAGCAGCGCGCCGACGCCTATAAGCGCCGACCAGCCCGCCCGGTCATGGTAGGAGAAGCGGGCGCACAGGAAGTCCAGCAGCGTCGCTCCGGCCTCGGCCGCGCCTATGACGCAGCTCATAACCCGGCTTCCCGGTTCAGGTCTGTCCGGGGGCATCAAGCCTGAACCTTATACGCAGCACGCCTTCGGCGAAGCTGCTCGAGATTATACGGAAAACCCCTATCTCCGCGGTGGAGGTCACGTGCGGACCTATACAGGCACAGGAGTCATAATCGCCTATCTTTATGACGCGCACCGTGTCCGCGGCCGCGCCGGGAGGCAGACGGCCAAGGTCCAGGGTTTTGCAGGCCTCGGCCGGGGACATGAACTCCTCCGTTACCGGCAGGTCCGCGCGCACGGCCTCGTTCACCCGTAGCTCCAGCTCCGCCTTCTCCTCAGGGGAGAGGTCCCGGTCGAAGCGATAATCGCACTTCGATCTCTTACGCTCTATATGCGAGCTGAAAGCCCGGCCGCGCCCGAACATGCGGACCATGGTCTGGTTCAGCAGGTGCTCGGCCGTATGCATGCGCGGCTCTGAGTATTCCTTCATCCTTAACCTATTATACCCGAACAGCGGCCCGCGGGGATGAAAGTCCTATATGAGCGTAGGCTAAAAAATCCTGGCCGTCTGGGCCGTACGCCTCTTAGATCCGCCCGCGGTCACTGCTAGAATTATAGTAATGATGAAGCCGAAGACCCTGCTGGCCTCCCTGCTCGCGCTCTTCTTTTCCGCCGCGGCTTTCGCCGCTCCCGCGCAGGTCATACTCATACGCCACGCCGAGAAGCCGGAGTACGGCTCAGAGCTGAGCCCGGAAGGACGCAAACGGGCCGAGGCCCTCGTCTGGTTCTTCCAGACCAACACCAGCGTGACCCGCTACGGCACGCCTGCCGCCATCTACGCCGCCGCCCCTAAGCACGAGGACAGCTCCCTGCGCTCCATCCAGACAGTTACCCCCCTGGCGAACGCGCTGAAGATGGAGATAAACACCGGATTCACGCGCGGCCAGACGCATAAGATCGCCGCCGACATCATGGAGAACCCGGCCTACCGCGGCCGCATGGTGCTCGTCTGCTGGCAGCATACCAACCTGGTCGACATAGTCCACGAGCTGGCCGCCTACTCCAATACGGCCCAGGCCGTATTGGACACCCTGCCTACCGCATGGCCGGACGGGGCTTTCGACAGGGTCTGGATACTGGATTTCCACTACGGCAGGGTCGCCGCTTTCAGGGACATACCGCAGAACCTCCTGCCGGGGGACAGCACGAAATAAAGGGAGAACAGATGAAAAAGATAGCCATTATAGCGCTCATAGCCGCCGCGGCCGCCCCCGCGAGCGCGCAGTTCGCTCTGCAGGACATGAGCCTAGCCGACTTCAGGGCCGCGCAGGCGGACGTTACCCAGCCGGAGGTCCCGCTGCCGCTGCGCGTCGACGGGGAAAAACTTAAGATAGGCTATGTCGGCAAGGCCGAGCGCCTCGACTATATCAGGCGATCTTCGCTGTGGGTCCCGGAGAACGAGCTGAACGTGGCGGCCATAGACTTCAAGACCGGCCCGTACGAGAAGATGAAGTACGCCCCGGAAGAAGTGGTGACCTGCAGCTACGTCCCGATGAAGGAAGCCTACGAGACCGGCCGCCCCAACGGCATGTCCCCCAAGTTCAAGTGCCGCGGCGCCGACGGCAAGACCTTCAAGGTGAAGTACGGCGAGACCGGCGACGTGATGGCCGAGGTGGCCTCCAGCTGGCTGCTCACCGCTATAGGCGCCTACGCCGACCGCATGTACCCGGTGAGGCTCAACTGCCCGGACTGCCCCTCCGACCCGTTCAAGAACGAGGCCGACCGCGGCGCGTGGCGCCAGGGCCAGATGGTGGCCATAGAGGACAAGATAGGCGAGCGGATAGAGGATAAACCCAACTCCGGCGTCGGCTTCGACGAGTTCTACCGGATAGAGGACAAGGTCGGCGCGGAGGCCCTGGCCGGCATGGAGCAGTTCCTCTCCAACTCGGACAACAAGGCCCCGAACCAGGCCATAGCCTGCCGGAAGAAGGACGTGGTGGCCGGGCCCGACGGCAGGGCGACCTGCGCCAGGCCGGTCATCTACCTGCAGGACATGGGCATCAGCTTCGGGGGACGCGGCCTCTATCACAACAGCCGCATGAACTTCGACAAGTGGGCCCGCGAGCGGATGTGGGACTACCCGCGCGAGTGCATCATGCACCTGAACTCCGTCTGGACCAGCTCCCTCAACGGCGCGGACCCGATAGGCAGGGACCTGCACCAGATCGGCGAGGAGGCCCGCCAGATGCTGGTGCGCCGCCTTTCCCTGCTGTCGCGCTCCCAGCTTATAGACCTGTTCACAGCGGCCCGCGCGCCGCTGCGCAAGCCGCAGCACACCGCCGAGGAATGGGCGGACCTTTTCCTGCGCAAAGTCGACCAGCTGCGCTACCCGCGCGGCGGCAAGACCCCCAGCGGTTTCGCCTGCCCCTACCAGGTGGTGCCGCCCAACTCCGCGCAGATCGAGGACCCTATCCACGGCTGAGCGGCCGCGAGGGCATGAAAAAACCGCCGGTCTCCCGGCGGTTTTTTTCGCGCTGACGGCCCCTACCTGGCGGGCGGCTGGTCCGGAGAGGCCTCCCAGCCGCCGTCCTTCAGCATGAACCGCACCGCGCCGCTGAGGGACGCGTTCTCCCCCGGCTTGCAAAGCAGCAGCGACTTCTTCACGGCATAGGCGTCCGAAAGCGACTTGAGCTCCTCCGCCGACATCCTCATCTTCAGCCTCATGACGGGCGTGAAGTCTATCTTCTCCCAGGGCCCCTTCTGAGCCTTCAGGAACTCGTCCAGGAGTATCACGTTCTCGGTGGAGAAGGTCTTGAAGCCCTCCCCCTGCACGGGCACGTTGCAGAGGATATCGTAGGAATAATATACGTCGTGGAACGGCACGCCGAAGACGTCCCCGCCCTTCTCCCCGGTCACTTTCAGCGCGGTCAGCTCAACGCCGCCGCCGTACTGCGCGCGCAGCAGCGCCTTAAGGTATTCCTTCACCGGCGGAGCGGGCGGCTTGCCTCCGGCGCAGGCGGCCAGCAGCAGCGGGACCAGAACGGAAGCGAAGATGTTCTTGTTCATACGATGATATCCCTCGTCTCAGGCCCGCCGGCGCTCAGCCGCCGGTGAACAGCCTGCCGGTAATGACGTACAGCTCGGAGCCGTCCTTCTCGGTCCAGATCTCCGAGTAGTCGAAGTGCAGCCCGTCAGCCTTGATCGTGGTGGTTATGGAAACTTCCGCGCTGTAGGCCTCGCGCAGGGTTATGACGCCGCCCTCGTAGGAGCCGGCGGGATTGCCGGCCTCGTCGAGCAGCTGGGTCCCTTTCTTCGCGAAACGCGCCGGCTCGCTGGCCAGAGCCACGAAGCCGCAGTCGAAATAGCCGCCCTTGCGGAACAGGTACTCGGGGGTATCTTCGAACTCCAGCTTCATGTCGCAGCGCGCTCCGGAACCCTGGTAGGTCCATTCGCCCCAGCCCAGCCATTTGCCGGTCAGGCCGTCGGGCTTTGGCGCACGGCTCCCTCCGACCGCCGGCAGGAACTGCCCGCCGGGCAGGACGTAGCCGGAGCCGTTATATACGGCCGGCTGGAACTTCCCGGTGGCCGCGTAGACGAAGCCGCCGCCCGTCGGTATGACGGTGATCGTTTTACCGGTCCGCGGGTCCAGCAGCAGCAGTACGGACCTGGCCTCCCCGGCCCGGACGGCCTCGGGGGCCGGGACTTTCGGGGCCTCGGCCGTCCGCTCCAAGGCCGGGGCCAGCTGCAGGAACGCGGAGGTCTGGGCGTTAACAGCGGCCGGGAAGGCCGCGAGTACGGCTGCGAAAAGCGCTTTTTTCATTCTGTTCTCCTGAAAGCTTACGTATAAAATCTATCGGTTTTGCGCGGCGCCTGTCAATTTCGGCGGCGGGCCGCGAACTCCGACCGGGGGCCGGTGGTCTTGCGCAGCAGCAGCTCGTCCTCGCCGCGGATGATGAAATCCTTCAGCAGGCCGGCCTTCTCGTAGCCCAGGCGCCCGTACAGCCTGCGCGCTCCCCGGTTGAAAGAGGAAACGCACATGAAGACGTTCGGCCCTTTCGAGAGGATGCGCTTCTCCGCGAAGCGGACCAGGGCCGTTCCCACGCCGCGTCCCCGCCAGCCGGGCGCCACGCAGACGGTCTGGATGTAGCCGTTCAGCACGCCGTAGGTCTGCAGGGCTATGAAGCCGGCGATGGCGCCCTTCTCGCGGGCCGCGTACACCTCGCGCGGCGCGCGCAGCGCGGCCAGGCAGGCCCGGTAGCCGCGGCCCAGCCTCAGCCACGGGTCCGCGGCGGCCATGTACCCGGCGCAGACCCGCAGGTCGGCCGGCTTAGTGGTCCTCGATATGCGCACAAGCCCCCCTTAGACTCCCAGACCAGACAGGTCCTTCTCCGAAAATATCCGCAGGCCGCCCTCGGCCAGCAAGGCCGCGGCTACCCCGCGGCCCGGCACGGTACCGCCGCCGAAAGTGCCGTCATGAACGAAGTCGGGTCCGCACGAAGGACTGCCGGACTTCAGCAGCGCCCTGCGCGCCCCGGTACGCCGGGCCAGCTTCAGCGCCAGCTCCGCGCCCAGACGGAACTTGTCCGTCCTGTCCTCGCCGTCGGCGGAGATGACGCGGCCGCCGCGCAGCTCCGCCGGGGTCCTCGGCACGCCCATGCCGCCGAGCAGCTCCGGGCAGACCGGTACCAGGTCGTAGCGCTCCAGCAGCTTCACCGCGGAGGCGCAGTACTGGTCGCCGCCGTCGTAGCGGCATTTCACGCCCAGCAGGCAGGCGCTGACGAGCAGACTCTCCCTTTCCATCCCGGATATTCTAGCAAACGCCGGCCAAAGAGGATAAAAGTCAGCAAAATACGGAACCCGGCAATTGAGAACCCGCGGCGGCCGCTGTATACTTTAAAAAGGGGGTGGGTTATGAAGCTCGTCAGCTTCTTCCTTGTTGCGGCGATGGCCCCGTTTTTCGCTGCGCTGTTTCCGGCTCCTGTCATGGCGGGCGGCAGTTACGCGTCCCTGGCCGGGGAGCTGGGGGACGCCGCCGTGGATTCCGGCATGAAGCGCATAGCCGTTCTCGGCTTCGCCGTCAAGGCGGGGGCCGGCAGGGAGGAGGGTGATTTCGTCTCGGAGCGCATAGCCGCCGAGCTCGCCCGCCGGGGGGAGCCGGCCCTGATAGAGCGCTCCCAGCTGGACGCCGTCCTGAAGGAGGCCCGTTCCGCCGCGGAGGCCCCCGGAGACCTGGACGGGATCTTCTCCGTGGACGGCGTGGTGACCGGTTCCGTCTTCGCCAGCGGCGACAAGATCAAGGTGCTGGCCAAGCTGGTCAGCGTGAAGACCGGCCAGGTCCTCGCCGCCGGGATGGCGGAAGAGGACAGGGACTGGCCGCGTCTGCCGGAAGCCCCGCTGGAGGACCTGACCTGGGACCCCATACCGTGGCCGGCGGCCATGCCGGGCCTTAAGGACGCCCCCTCGGCCACCGCCTTCAGGGACGCCCCTGCCTCGTTCTCCGGCCCCTCCTGCGAGGCCCGCAAGAAGAAGCTCAGGGAGCTCAACGCTAAGCTCACGGACGAGAAGGCCCGCTACTGGGCGGCCAAAATGCGCGAGCCCGGCTTCAGCATCGGCGGCCTGACCCGCAACCCGGGCTCCGAGATAGCGGACACCGCCGACAGGGCCAGGTTCTACGGCCTGCTCAGCTCCTATTACCGTCAGGACGCCGTTCCAGAGCCCTCCCCCGCCCTTCGGCAGGAGCTGACGGGCCTGCTGGCCGAGGAGGACGCGGTCTACAACGAGTGCGGCTCCCGTTAAAATGCTAAACTTCAAGCTGACGGGCTTCCCGGCCCGCGCTTACCTCATGAGCCTCGACGCCATCAAGCCCGCAGTGGACAAAAAAGCGCTGGTCTTCCTGGCCGGCGCGGTGTGGCTGGGCGCCGGGAGCGGGCTCATGCGGCTGGCTTTCGGCTGGCTTTCGGCCTACGAAGGCCCCGGCCGCCCCTTCTTCTACGCGGCCGGCCTGCTGGCCGCACTCCCCATACACCATTTCGGCTTTCTCAGGGTCGCGGACAAGAACCTCGCCAGACTGCTCCCGCTGGAGGAGAAGCGCTGCGTCTTCTCGTTCATCACCTGGAAGAGCTACCTGCTGGTCGGCTTCATGGTGATGCTCGGCGTCACGCTGCGCCACTCCGCGCTGCCCAAACAGTACCTCTCGCTGCTCTACAACGGCATAGGCCTGGCGCTGGCCCTCTCGAGCGTCAGGTATTTCCGCTTCTTCCTGCGGCTGCTGCGCGCCTGAGCGCGCGGCTTTTTTTGTTATCATAACCTGACGATGGTATCCGACGAAGCCCTGCTGGACCTTTCCCGCGCGCTGGTCTCCGCCGTGCGCAGCGGCCTGCCGCTCTCCGACGCGTTCAAGACTTTGGCCTCCTCGCGCAGGCACGGCCGGCTGCTGGCCGGCGCGGCGGAGCTGACCGCCGGCGGGACCTCGCTGCACGAGGCTTTCGCCGCCCGGCGCGCCTTCCCCCCTCTCTTCATAGCGCTGCTCCGGGCCGGCGAGGAGGGCGGCAAGACGGAGGAATTCCTGGAACTCTACGCAGACTGCCTGGAGGCGCGGCTCAAGTTCCGCAGGCAGCTCGAGCGCATGCTGGTCTACCCGCTGGCCGCGACCGTGCTGGCCGCCGGCCTGTTCCTGCTGGTCTCGTTCAAGGTCATGCCGCTGGTAATGGAGCCGCTGCTGAAGTCCGGCGCGGAGCTGCCCCCGCAGGCCTTCCTGTTCGCCTCGCTGGCCGAATGGCTGGCCGAGTCCTGGCCGAAGCTGCTCGGCATAGGCGCTCTTGCCCTGCTGGCGCTGAGGGCCTTCTTCATCTCCTCCGCCGGCAGGAAGGCGAGGGGCCTGGCCGGGCACTGGCTTCCGGTCTGCCGCTACGCCACCGCCGAGTTGCGGCTCTACTACCTCTACACCACGATAGCCCTGCTGATGAAGGCGGGCCTGAGGCCGGGCGCGCTGATGGACGTGCTGCTGCAGTTCTCCGAAGACGACCTGGTGACCAAGGGCCGCCTTAAGCTGGCGGCGGCCGAGCTGGCCGGCGGGACCGGGTTCGCGCGCAGCGTGGCTGCGGTGATGCAGAAGGACGACAGGACGGCGGCCGAGCTGGCGGAAAAGGCGGGAAGGCTCGACGACACCCTGCTCAGCCGCGCCAGGCTGCATTACGACCGCCACCTGCACCGCATGGATATGCTTCTGAAGGCCTTCAACCTGTCCACGCTGGCGGCCATAGCCGCGGTCTGCTTCGGCCTGATCCTCACCGTGATCTGGCCCGCGGTCTCCGCGCTGGGCGGCGCGAAGGACCCTCTCAAGGCGCTCCGCCCCGAGCCGGCGCCCGCCGCCTCGCAGCGCGCGCTCACTCCCGAAGAGGAGAACACCGCGGCTTTCAATTCAGTGCAGGGAAAAAGGGTGGCCGGCATGATGTCCGGCGGCCGGACGGCTTCCGGAGAGAGCGGGCCCGGGGACGGGAAAGCGGGGAAGGACCGGAAAAAGAAGCTGGCCCCCGTGGTCCCGATCAAGAGCGTAAGCTTCGGCGGCTCCGGCCCCGCCGGCATCTCGCCCACCGATACCGGCGGGCGCTAGCGTTCAGCGCCCGCCGCGGCCGAGCACCGCCAGCAGGCGGAAGCAGGCTCCCGCCACGGCGTCTATCCTGGTAAGCGAGAAAGGCGGTAAAGTATCGTCGGCGCTCAGCGGCAGGCGGTAGACGGCGCAGTATTCCGCCACCAGCTCCCGGGCGTGCTGCAGCAGCACGCCCTCCGGCTGGCGTCCGGCCAGCTGCTGCAGCCTGTCGAAACCGAGACGGCGGTAGGCGTCCCCGACCAGCCTGTCGGCCGCCGGGTCCCGCGGCTCGCCTTCCTTTTTCCTCTCTTCTTCGGCTATGGAGACAGGCGCCGCCTCCGCGAGCCGCGCGGCCAGGAATTCGGCGCTGCCGGGCAGGGCGGCGCAGACGAACTGGTAGTCCCTGGCGGACAGCAGCTTGTCCGCCGTCTCCTTGAACGCGGTAATGTCCCTTTCCTCCAGCGGTCCGCGGCGGCGGCGGCCCAGCACCCATTCCGAGAGGGCGCGGAAGCTTTCCAGCTTGAACTCTTTAAGGTCGGAAGCCACGCGGTTCAGCGTGACGAGGAAGAACTCCTTCTGGCCGGCGAAGACCGCGGGTACCGGGGAGGAGAATTCGCGCAGCCCGGCTATCAGCCGCACCTGGCAGTCGAACCTGGCCTTGTCGGAGTCCATGCGCGTAGGGGCAGCCAGCCTCGCCGGCAGGCGGCTAGCCGAACCTGTAATGCTTCCGGACGGCCTTCCTGATATGCCAGGTGCAGGCCAGTCCTTCCGGAAAAACCACGTAATCGCCGGGGCCGAAGGAGACCTTCTCGCCGCCGGCCTCCACGGTGACCTCGCCTTCCAGTATCAGGCAGGTCTCCTTCTCGCCGTAGCTCCACGGGAAGGAGGAGGGTCCCTTCTTCCAGACCGGCCACGCGGCGGCTTCCTTCCTCTCCTGTTCGGTCGGTTTCCTGACGGTGATGATCATGCCCGCTCCAGCGCCGCTCACTTCTTGAGCAGCTCCTTGACCCTGCGCTGCAGGTTGGCGAAGGAGACCGGCTTGGGCATGAAATCCTTGAAATTCCTCTCCTGCGCGAAAAGTTCGGTCATGCCCCGGTCCACGTACTTGCCGCTCATGATGATGACCGGGATGTCCGAGGTCTCGTCGGCGGCCTGCAGCTCGCGCAGCACCTCTATGCCGTTCATGTCCGGCATCATGATGTCCAGGAAGATGATGTCCGGCTTCGCCGCGGCGGCCTTCGCCAGGCCTTCCCTGCCGCTGTGCGCCAGGACGACGTTATAGCCCTGCCCGGTGAAATTCGCGTGCACAAGGCTGCTGAAGTCCTTGTCGTCGTCCATCATCAGTATAGTAGGCATATAACCCCCTGCGTTCCGTCCCGCCAGCGCATATTCTAGCAAAACCCGGGCCGAAACGGCCTTTCCCTGCGCGCATGTTCCAATCCGGGCCTCTTTTCTGTATAATAGCCGGGTATTGATATTCGTCATACTCCGCACACAAGGAAGGAACATGAAAAAGAACATCCTGATCTCCGCGGCTTCCGCCCTGCTTCTCGCGGCCGCCGTAGTTCCCGCCCGCGCGTCCGACTGCCCGGGCTTCCTGCCGCCCAACGACATGAGGATCCCCGTCGACTCGCCGGAGGCCAGGGGCATAACCGAGGCGCAGTTCAACGGCGTCCTCGACACGATACAGCGCCTTTACGGACCTATAGTGGCCCAGCAGGGCGGCGTGCTGCAGATCAACCGCCGCTGGACCGACGCCACCGTCAACGCCTCCGCCCAACAGAGCGGCAACAAGTTCATCCTCAACATGTACGGCGGCCTGGCCCGCCACGACGCCATCACGATGGACGGCTTCGCGCTGGTGGTCTGCCACGAGCTCGGCCATCATCTCGGCGGCGCCCCCAAGAGCGGCGGCTGGTTCAACAGCTGGGCCTCGATAGAGGGCCAGAGCGACTACTACGCCAACCTCAAGTGCCTCAGGAAGGTCTTCGCCGACCCCGGCGCCGCGGCCTTCACCGCCGATAAGGACGACGACCAGGTGGCGGTAGAGGCCTGCGAGACCGCTTTCGCCTCTTCCCTGGACCGGGACATCTGCATCAGGGGTACCAAGGCCGGCAAGTCAGTGGCCGCCCTCTTCATGGACCTGCACCACGAGACCACCCCGCCGCTGTTCGCCACCCCAGACCAGAACGTCGTGAGCACGATGTTCGAGTCCCATCCCGCCACTCAGTGCCGCCTGGACACCTACCTGCAGGGCTCCATCTGCCCGCAGCCGGTCTCGGCGGCGCTCAGCAACACCGACCCGGCCGCCGGCACCTGCACCCGCTCCGGCGGCTTCAGCTTCGGCTTCAGGCCCCTCTGCTGGTACAAGCCGGCTAAGGCCTCCGAGCTGGCGGCCGCGGCCCCGGCCGAGGCCCCGGCTTTCCGCGCCGGCCCGGCCTTCTCGGCCCTGCGCGACGGCTTCAACTGGTAGGACCGGAAGCGCGACAAATAAAAGGCCCCGTTCCGCGGGGCCTTTTATTTTGTATCGCGCGCTGCGGCCGCGGCCCCGGATATTCCGGCGCCGCTCTCAGAACGCGAAATCCACCCTGGCGGTGAAGAAGGCCTCCGTAGCGGCCCCGCCCGGCTGCCCCTGCTTCCGGAACGAGTACTCCGGATGCAAGGCCACGTTGTCGGCCGGGTAGTACCTGCCTCCGAGGGTCCACCTGCTGATCTGCGCCCCCGCCGAACGCGGCCCGCCCACCTCGTCGTAGCGGGCGAAGCAGGTCAGGCTGACCGACGGGAAATAGCTCAGCTCCGCGAACCCGGCGGAATAGGTCAGGTCCCTGGTCCTTCCCCACAGCGTCTTGTCGTCGGTGCCGTTGAGGTACTGCAGCGCGAGGTTCAGGTTAAGGTAGTTGAGGCTCGCGTCCACCCCGGCCCTGCTGTAGCCCCGCCGGCTGTACTGCGGCAGGGAAGCGTCGGACCTGGCGCGCCCGGTATAGCCGGTCAGCCCCACCTTATAGCCGGCTGTCTGCCCCTCGCCCTCTCCGAACACCTTCTCGGCCCTGGCGTAGAGGTCCGTAGAAGTCTGCGAGGAGCCCGCCGGGCTGGGGGCGTTTATCGCCCCGGCCGCGTAGCCGAAGCCGCCACCGTGCCCAGTAACCTCCACCCCTTCCCTCGTGTCGCTGAAGGGCGCGCCTCCCTTGAAACCGAAGTCGTACGCTTCGTAGGGCGAGACCGAGAGATGCCTCTTCACGCTGAAGGCGGCGTAAGCCGGCTCGAAACGGCCCACCCTCACGTTCAGCCACGTAGTGCCCAGTTCCGGGAAGACCACGCTGGCCATCTCCAGCGTCCCGGTCTGCGCCGCCACTCCCCCCGAACCGGCGACCTCCGGCACGTACACGAAGATGTACCCCGCGTCCCGGCTGAGCAGCCCCCCGGACAGCAGGTCCACCCCGTTCAACTGGAACTGCCGTACCGTGGCGCCGGCGGCGTTGTGGAACCTGTCGTAGTTGTAGCCGGCGCTGGTGCGCAGCGCCACCGGCGAATGCCCCTGCAGCACGGTCCTCTCCTCTCCCTCCCGGCCGGGCAGCCGGTAGCCGTTCTGCCGGTAGCGGACGCCGAAGTCGTTGAGCCTCGGGAAGCCGGAATGGCACATGTTGCAGCTGAAGCCGTATTTCCGCGCGAACACCGGCACGGCTCCGGCTTCCGGCGCTCCGGCGGCCAGTACGGCCGCAAAACAGCCTGCGGCGAACACGAACTTAAAAAGTATGTTTTTCATCGTCTCCTCCTGGGGCTCAGTTCGGCAGCTCCGGCTCCGTCACGGCAGGCACCGGGCCGGTCAGGCTGTTGAGGAAAGCCAGCAGGTCCGCCTTCTCTCCCCTGGTCAGCCGCAGCGGCAGCATCAGCCTGTCAATGTGCGGGTTCGGGACGCCGCCCCGGTCGTAGAGCTCTATGACGTCCTCCAGCGTCTTCTCAGAGCCGTCGTGCAGGTACGGCCAGGTCTGCGCGACGTTGCGCAGCCCGGGCGTCTTGAAGGCCCCCATGTCCCGGTCGTCCTTCGTCACGGCGTAGCGCCCCTGGTCCTTCAGCTTGCCGTCGGCGTAGCCGACGCCCAGGTTATGGAACCCGTTGTCCGAGAAAGCCGGCCCGCTGTGACAGGCGCTGCAGTGCCCCTTGCCCTTGAAGATGTCCATCCCCCTGACGGCCGAAGCGCTCATCGCGCGCCTGTCCCCCTGGAGATAGCGGTCGTAGGGCGAAGGGCCCGCGATTATGGTGCGCTCGAAGGCGGCTATGGCCTTGCCTATGGCGTCGGCCGTGGCGTCCGTGCCGAACACCTGCTGGAACTGGCTCCTGTAGCCTGGTATGGCGTTGAGCTTCTGCACCACGTTGTCCAGCGTCTCGCCCATCTCTATCGGGTTGGCTATGGGTCCGACGGCCTGCTCCTCCAGCGAGCCGGCCCTGCCGTCCCAGAACTGGAACTTCAGGTAGGCCGCGTCTATGATGGAGCCCGAGTTGCGCCCGCCCACCTGCCCCTTAACGCCGGTATCGGTGGGCGCGTGATGCGCCCAGCCGGTATCCGGCTTATGACAGGTGGCGCAGCTGACGGTGTTGTCCACCGACAGCCGCTTGTCGAAATAAAGCTGCCTGCCCAGCCTTATCTTCGCGTCCGTCTGCACGTTGTCCGTCGGCGCGCTCACCGCGGGCAGGAGCCCGTTGAACAGGAACCCCTCCCCGGCGGAAAGCGGCCCGCGCAGCGCGCCGGACGCCAGCAGCCCGGCCGAGGCCAGACAGCAATATATTGCCTTTTTCATTTTCCCCCCTATTTCTATTCTATCCCCGAAGTCCAGTACGGAACGTCCGGGAACGGCGGTCGGCCGCCCCGGAGAAGCGCCTTGAGGCGCCCGCTATTCCGCGGAGCGCTCTTCCGACGCTATGTAGTCGTTGATCTGCGGCATCAGCCGCTCCAGCGCTCCGGCCAGCTCGTTGCCCTGGCCAAGCCCGCGCCGCGCCGAACGCTCCAGCAGTATGAAGGCCTTGAACAGATGGCCGCGCGCGGTATAGAGGTAATGCATCCTCCCGTGGCGGCTCCTGTGGCTGCGGCCCTCCGCGATGCTGGTGCTTATCGAGTCCACGCTGTTGACCAGTTCCCTGCCCATGGTGTCCTTGGAGAAGCCGTCCCAATCCGCGACGTGGCGCCAGACGCGGTCCGACAGCTCTTCGGACTCCACGAAGAGGTTCATCTCCCTGAGCTTTTCCATAACTTCCCCCCTGCCGACATTCTATCATAACTCCCGGCCGGCGCAAGTTGACGCTGGTGCGTCCCGGTCCCATTTTATATCATGCCCTTAATGGCCGGCCGCGCGCCGGCGGAGGGAGCATGAAAGCTATTCGCGTAAAGAAGTTCGGAGGACCTGAAGTGCTGGGGCTTGAGGAAGTCCCGGTGCCGGAACCGGCGGCCGGGCAGGTGCTGGTGCGGGTCCGCGCCGCGGGCGTCAACCCTTATGAGACATATATACGCGCCGGCACCTACGCCTCCCTGCCGGAGCTGCCGTACACCCCCGGCTCCGACGGGGCGGGCACGGTGGAAGCCGCCGGCCCCGGGGTGACCTCGGTGAGACCGGGCGACCGCGTCTACGTGACGAAGAACTTGAGCGGCACCTACGCCGAGTACGCGCTGGCGCTGGAGGGACAGGTTCATCCGCTGCCGAAAGACCTGAGCTTCGCGCAGGGCGCGGGCGTCTGGGTGCCATACGGCGCGGCCTTCCACGCGCTGGTACACCAGGCCGTAGCCAGGCCGGGAGAGACCGTGCTGGTGCACGGCGCCAGCGGAGGCGTGGGCGTGGCGGCCGTGCAGCTCGCGGCGGCCCTGGGCCTCTCCGTGCTCGGCACGGCCGGCACCCCCGAGGGGCGGGCCCTGGTCCTTCGCCAGGGGGCGAAGGCGGCGTTCGACCATTCCTCCCCGGGCCACGCGGCGGAAGTGCTCGCGGCCACCAGCGGCCGCGGAGCCGACATAGTGCTGGAAATGCTGGCCAACGTCAACCTGGCCTCCGACCTCAAGATCCTAGCCATGGACGGCAGGGTAGTGGTCATAGGCAGCCGCGGCGAGGTCACGATAGAGCCGCGTGACCTTATGGCCCGCAGAGGCTCCATACGCGCCTTCACGCTATGGGCCATCACGCCGCAGGAGGAGAAGGAGATCCACGCCGCCGTCGGCGCGGGCCTCGCGCTCGGCACGCTGAAGCCCCAGGTAGGCAGGGAGTTCCCGCTGGCGGAGGCGGCGGCCGCTCACAAAGCGGTGATGCGCGGCGGCGCGGCGGGGAAGATAGTACTGGTCTGCTAGCCTGTCCCGCTACTTCGGGCCCACCCTCACCCTGCGCGGCGCGCTAAACTTTCCCTGGTAGCCGAGCAGGTCTATGGCCGCCAGCCGTATGAAATACGTACCGGCCGGCAGCAGGGCGGACAGGTCCGGCTTCACTTCAGGTTCGAAGGTCCTGTCCAGCAGCACCTTGGAGAAAGCCGGATCCCCGGCGGCCTGCAGGCGGTAGGCCCTCATCACCTTGATAGCGGCCAGCGCGTGTTCCGGCAGCTCGGCCCCGGGCACATCGGCCGCGGAGGGGGCCTCCCTGAGCTCCGCGGGCTCCGGCGCGGCCACCGGCGCGGCGGGGGCCATGTTCGGCCTCACCTCGGTGGCGTAGCCCTGGCGCACCTCAACCTTCTTCCCCTGCGCCTGCACTTCCGCCACGCCGCGCGTCACCCGCACCACCGTGGTGAAGTCCTTCTTCATCCTGGTCGTGAACTCCGCGTCCTCGCTCTTCGGAAGTATGGTGGCCGTGCGCGTCACCACCCTGGACCGCCAGCTGCGCAGCTCTCCGGAGAGCATCTCCGCTCCGGGCGCGCCTCCTGACGGGGGCCTGAGCACCACCAGCGTGTTGGGGGTCAGATTGAGCGACTCGCCGGTCTCGAAGCGGACGCCGGCGTAGGAGTCGGCCATCGTGTAGATGGTGTCGTCCCTGTACAGGTCCTCTCCGGCCTTCACGCGCCCCCACTCCGAAGAGCCGGTACGCCTGAGCAGGACGCTGTTGGTGAAACTGAGCAGCTTGCCGGTAGGGACCTCCGCCAGGGCAGGGGAGGCTGGCAGCAGCAGCACCAACGCCAGCGCGAACGACCTATTCATGACACCTCCCGCATATAAATTATGTTACCTCGCGCCATGTAAAGAATACCCCAAGAAAAAGTCAAATTATTATCAAATCACCTTTCGGGATAAAAAAAACCGCCGGGCTGACCCGGCGGTGTCGGAACGAAGGGGCTTCAGGTTCAGCCCTCCGGCTCCAGCTTATCCAGCTCCCCGGCTATCTCCTCCGGCAGTACCCCTATCACGCCGGCCCCGGCCACGCGGCCTTCCCTCCGCATCGCGAGCCTGGCGGAGATTATGCGCACCGGCTTGCCCTGCTCCAGGCAGGAGACCAGCGCGGCGGCCACCGCGGCCGGCCCGCCCTTCACCAGCATGGGCACGGAAGGTATCGCGCTCCGCTTAAGGGCGTTGAACAGCGCGTTGGCCAGCGAGTTGACGATGATGTTCCCCATCTCCAGCATCAGCCCCTCCTCCAGGCTCCGGATCTCCTCTGCGACGTAGACCGGTCCCTTCACGAAGCTGTTGGCGATGAGGCCGGCGTGGTCCGCGCGGAACACCAGCGCCCCGGAGAAGGTGGACCCTCCGCGCACGTTGACGTGCACCGAGGCCGTGTCGCGGCCCAGGTCGGTCAGCTTCGCCAGCTCGGCCTCGCCTCCGGAAGTCACGCTGACCTCGCAGAGCTCCCAGGAGGAGGCGGTGGCGTCGGAGGCCTTCAGCATGCATTTGCTCAGCCCGCCGGCCGCCAGGCGCTTGATAGCGCCGCCGCGCGCGGCAGCCTCCGGCTTAGGGAGGGGCGCGAAGTACTGGTCGAAATCCGCGGCGGAGAAAGGCTTGTAGATGATGCCGCTGGCCCCTATCAGCAGCAGGCGCCGGTTCACCTCGTCCTGCTCCACGGCCGTCACCATGATTATCTTCACGGACTGGTCCAGAGCGCGCAGCTCTTCGAGCACGTCCACTCCGGACTTGCCGGGCATGATGATGTCCAGCAGCACCGCATCGGGCTTCAGCTCCCTGAAGGCCTTCACGGCCTTGTCCCCGTCGTCGGCCTCGCCGGCCACGGTGTGGCCCTTGCTCTCCAGGATGGCCCTGATCAACCCCCGGATATCCTCGTTGTCGTCCACGATCAGTACTTTCATGGCGCCTCCGTGCTCCTCTGGCTCCCGCCGTGCTACCGCTTGTCCTTCATGGCCTCTTTTATCACATCGGCGGCGTGCGCGGCCTGCGAGGCCGGCACGGCCAGGCGTATCGGCACTATGGCGTGCAACCCGAACTTCGCCGTGGTATGGCTGGCTTCGTCCATCATCAGGCAGGTGATGCCGGAGGATTCCAGCAGCGAGCGCAGCAGCGCCGCCTCCCCGTAATTGTCCGTGGTGTACACCACTGCCGGTCCGTTATCTTCCTGCATATGTTCCCCTCCTCCCATATTCTACAATAGCGGCGGACAAAATACGCACGGCGCCTTGCGCGGCGGCGTAAAATGTGTAAAATTACAGGAGCAGGTCGCCCGCGCCGGCGGCCGCAGGAAAGGGGGGCACATGGACAGGAGAAAGGAAAAGCTCAACAGCCAGCTGCGGCTCATCGCGGCCCTTAAAGAGTTCACCGGCCCGGTGCCGGAAGGCCAGTTCACGCAGAAAGAGTTCTTCATCGTCAAGCTGCAGATCATCGGAGACACCCTCGAGGAGTTCAAGCGCGAAAAGCTGGCCGCGCTTTCCGACTGGGCCCTGGCCAGGATGGCCAGAGGTCCGCTGTCCGACGCGGATTCCTCGCGCTTCAAGGAATCCCTCTCCCAGCTGGTCAGCGGCAAGGATTACAACGCCGTCAGCGGAGGCCTCGGCACTAAGGAGCTGCTGACGGAGCGCCTCTCGCGCGTAACTCCGGTATCGGCGGCCGCCGAGGAGAAGAAGCGGCCGGGCGAGTTCAGGGAGCCGTCCGTGGACAAGCTGACCACCGACGCCTACGCCAGGATGCGCTTCGAGGACCTGGAGAAGGAGTCCGCCGCCGGCAGGCCCGCGGAGGACCTGCTGAACAAAGCCAGGGAACGCGTCGCGGCCTTCTGCGCCGTGGGAAGGATGCCGCTCGGCATGGACAACACCATGCCCTCGCCGATGATGACCTGCATAGAAGCGGTGGTCGGAGCCTGCTACAGGCTGCTGGCCAGGCTCAAGCGCTGAAGCGCGGCCGCGCCGGGCCGCGCTCTCAGTCCGTCCCGTCCCCTTTCCGCGCGAAGAACGCGGCGAGGTTCATACCTTCGGACAGCGCCATCCTGTAGGCGATCCGCTTAAGCAGGTTGCCCGCCACGAACAACGACGCGGCCAGCATCAGCGCCAGCCAGAACAGGAAGCCCGCGTCGCCCAGCTTGAAATACAGGTTCACCGGCCACAGGACCAGCAACAGCGCTATGCCCAGCAGTCCGGCGTTGGAAAGCCAGATGCCGGCCCTCAGGAACCAGCGCCCGCGCGAGCCGCGGCGAGCCATCTCCTCGTAAAGCAGGCGGTCGGGATGCATACCCGTGATATTCTACAATACCGGCGGCCCGGCGTTCCGCCTCCGGCGGGTTATAAGGTAAACTAGTAGCATGACTCCCCGGTACCGCCACCCGCTCGACCGCGAGATATACAGCATAGCCGTGCCCGCCTTCCTGGGCTTTCTCGGCTTCATCCTTTTCGACATAGTCAACATCTTCTGGGTGGGCAGGCTCGGCACCTCGGCCATAGCAGGCGTGGCCTCCGCCGCCTTTCTCACCTGGGCGGTCTACGCGGCCATGAACTCCACCATCGTAGGGGCCAACAGCCTGATAGCGCAGTTCTTCGGCGCCGGGAAGAAGGAACAGGCACTGGACGCCGCCGTGCAGGCCGCCTGGCTGAGCATCGGCGCCGGTCTGCTGCTGACGGCGCTGCTGCTGCCGTCGATAGGCGCCGTATTCCGCTTCATGGGCCTGCAGCAGGGCACCGCCGTCTACGCCAGCCAGTACCTGACCATCTTTGTCTGCGCGCTGCCGCTCTACTATCTCTGCAACCTGGCCGGCGGCATCTTCAACGCTTACGGCGACACCCGCACCAACGTGCTGATAATGTCCGGCTCCGTGGCCGTCAACATGCTGCTCGACCCGGTGCTGATACTCGGCTATCTGACCGGCCGGCCTTTCGGCGTGGTCGGCGCGGCCTCGGCCTCGGTGATAGCGACGGCCTTCGCGCTGGTCCTGCAGGTCGTCTACCTGCGCCGGCGAGGCTTCCTGCCGCCGTTGGCCGAGGCGGCGCGGCTGCCGGCCTTCACGCACGCCTGGCGCATCCTGAAGATAGGCGTGCCGGCGGCCTCGGTGAACGTGGTGTGGTCCCTGGTCTATCCGGCGCTGACGTCCATCATCACGCGCTTCGGAGAGGCGCCGCTGGCGGGCTTAAGCGTCTGCTTCCGGCTGGAGGGGGTGCCGTACTTCCTCGGCATGGGATTCTCAACCGCGATGGCCGCGCTGGTCGGCCAGGCCTACGGCCGCGGCGACATGCCCCGCGTCAGGCAGCTGGTGGGCCGCGGCCGCCTGCTGATAACCGCGCTGCTGCTGCCGGTGGCGCTGGCCTTCATCCTCGTCCCTGGTCTGCTGGTGCGGCCGCTAAGCTCCGACCCGGAGGTGATAGCCAACGCCGTCCGCTACCTGCGCACGATAGGCTACTTCGAGGTCTTCCTCGGCTGGGAACTGCTCTTCCAGGGAGTATTCAACGGATTGGGGCACACGCGCGACTACATGCTGGTCTCCGTGCCGCTGACGGTGGCGCGCTGGCCCGCCGCGTGGCTGCTGGCGGGCCCGTTAGGGCTGGGCACCGCCGGAATCTGGTGGGCCATCAGCCTCTCGACGCTTGCCAAGGGCTCCTGGCTGGCCTGGCTCTTCCACCGCGGGAACGGCACCTCCAGGCTGCTCGAGTCCGGCGCGGCGCCGGCCCCGGCGCTGTAGCGCCCGCGGTTCAGCTCCTTCCGCCAGGAAGTCCTATAACGCTATGGCACATGCATACGGTCCCGGAGTGAAACTGCACAAGGCTCCGCCACGTTCGCACCGATAATAATGGCCAACCTCTAGGACTTGCAGCCGCGGCCGCCTTCCCCGGCGGCCAGCGCGCCGCGCGAAAACCCTGAAAGCCACCTGAACGTCATGAAGTAGAACCACCTGCTCAGGCCCCGGTTCCCCGCCTGGTCCATCAGCAGGTGCAGGCCCATGCCCAGCAGCGCGCCCTCTATGGCGCGCCCGGGGAACAGCCAGGCCGACAGCGAAAGCAGCAGGAAAAGCTCGTACGAGTGCAGCAGCAGGTATATCTTCTTCCACCGCAGCTCGTGGCACCAGGAAAGGAAGCCTCCCGGCGTGAACTTCTCGCCGGACAGCAGCCAGAAATCGAGCAGGTGGTCCACGTCAAGGAAGATACCGCTGAGCAGGCAGGAGGCCGTCATCGCCGCGGAGCCGGTCAGGGCGTAGGCGGCGCCGGCGGCCGTGGAGGAGGCCAGGACATGCGCCGCGGTCCGCATGACCTTACGCGCTCCCGCGCTCCCCTTCTCCGGGAAGGCTCACTTGCCCGGAACCCCGTTCTTGCCGGCCTCTTGCTGGGCCTGCTTTATCATGTTGGAGATGTCCGGCATCTGGCCGCCGCCGGCCGGGCCCACGCTGGTGGGCCTTACGCCGCCGAAAGAGACCGGCTTCAGCCTGGGGATAACGGTGGCCTGCGGCTTGGTCTTGGCGGCCGCCTTGCGCGCGGCCGGCGCGGTGGATTTCCTGACCGCCGGCTCCGGCTCCGCGCCGGCGGCCGCGGCCGTGGAACCCTCGTCCCCGTAATAGCCGGCGTTGGCCTTGCTGAACATGTCCAGCGCGCCGCCGCTGGCGACGGAGGTCTGTACCGTTTTCAAGTCCGGCGGCTTGGCCGCCGCCGGCTCGCTGAAGAGCTTCTGAGCGGCCGTCGGCTGCTCCTGCGTCTGAGCGGAGTCGTCGCTCATGAAGTATTTCATTGCCAGCAACAGCGTCACAGTAAGTACCGCTATGCCCGCCAGCAGCATGCCCCGGGTCTGTCCCTCGCGTCCGATGAATTTAGCCATATGGTGTAGCCTGTACGGTCCTCGCGGTCAATGCCGGGCCCGCTGGCCCGTCCGTCTCTATTCTACCAAACAAAAACGTCGCGGACTCCCGGCCCCGGGTTCAGCGCGCGCGCCGGCTCGCTTCCCTAGTCCTGTGACGCTCCCTGACGTAACGCTCCTGCGTTTCCACCAGCTCTCCCAGCAGCGTCATCAACACTTCGCAGCGCCGGCCCAGCTCCTCGTAGCCCGCCGCCTCGGCCTCGCGGCACAGATGATAGACGGCCTCTATCGTGGAGACGCAATGCGCCATGGGCTGCCTCTTGATGGAGAAGCGGGAGCGGTAGGCGCCGGAAAATGAGATGCGCGGCAGAGCGCGGACGTTCCCGCTCTTGTTCAGCAGGCTCCTGGCCGTGCGCCAGGTCCCGTCTATCACGAAGATAAGGAAGCTCTTCCCCTCCGGCAGCGCCCCGGGCCCGAGGGCACCGAAATTCACCGCTTTCGGCCCCGGATACAGCACGAAAGGAACGTAGGCCGGGTCCCGGAGCAGGGCGTTCACCCGCGCGTCCTCGCTGAAATTGGTCCCCACCAGCAGCTCCGAGTTGGTCAGGCACAGCTTGGCCAGCCGGCCGGTGCCGGTCTTCTGCTTCCTGGCCTCCTCCACATGCATCAGTATGACGAAGCGCGTCCGCGTGCCGAACGGCCTGATGCTGCCGCACAGGCAGTGTTTCTTCACCCTGCGGCAGACATAGCACTCCTCCCTGTGCTCCGGAGTCGCTTCATTCGTCATCGCATAGATTCTACAAAACAAAGCCGCCGGGGCTTGCCCGGCGGCTACGCGGTCCGAACGGTCACGCCGCGCTCAGGGCTTGGCCAGCACCTTGGCCGCCGCCGGCGGCAGCTTCCCGGTGTTGGCGAGGAAGGTCACCACCTGCCAGATCTCCGTCTCGCTAAGCGTTTTGCCCCAGGCCGGCATGCCGGTCCAGCGTATGCCGTGCAGCGTCACGTAGAAGTTCTGCGCGTCGGACATGTCCGGCGCCTCGGTGAAGAACTGCGGCACCGGCGGGTTGAAGGACCGGCCGAACTCCGAGTTCGGATTGTACGGCAGGCCGTGGCAGCCGGCGCAGTGATTGAGGTAAACTTCCGCGCCGGCCTTCAGGGTCTTCTCGTCGGCCTGCAGCGGGTTCTTGAGACCTTCCGAATGGCGGTCCAGCGAGGCGTCCAGCGCGGCCATGGCCAGGTTGGTCTCCAGCGCGGACGGCGCCCTGTCCGCGCCGAACTCCATATAGCCGCCTTTCAGCACGGCTATCCCCCCCAGCGCGGCGGCCGCGGCTATGACTGCGATGACTATGAGCGGTTTCTTCATATACCCTCCTGAAAAGTCTTTCCTGCCCCCTTTCTCCAGCGAACCTATGATATCAAAATCCGCCCGCCATGACACGCGGTCCCGTGCGGCGGACTTTACACGGATATTACACGCGGCTTACACGGGCTTTCCCCGCGCCGGCTAGAATATAAGCGATAGGGATCCGCAGTTGAACGGAGAAGAACGATGCAGCAGAACGACAATATGAAGAATCTCGCCGCCGCTTTAGCTATCTTCCTCGGCGCCGCCTTCCTCGCGGCCGCCGTAATCATGCCCAAGGCCCCCTCGCCGGTCATAAGCGCCGGCGAGACGCCGGTGCTGCGCCCCCTAACGGACTGACCCGCCTTCTGCGCGGCTCCGCAAAAGAGAACCGCCGGGCGACGCCCGACGGTTCTGCGGGTCTCCGGCCGTCCGGCGCTACGACAGCAGCAGCTCCATCATCTCTATAAGCTGGTCCGGCTCGAACGGCTTCCTTATGAAGGCGTCCGCGCCGCAGGCCTTGGCAGCGCGCAGCCCCTTCTTCAGGCTGTCCGACGAGAACAGTATTATCTTGGAAGCGCCGGTAACGGCGTTAGCGCGGAGCTGGCGGCACACCTCCGCCCCGTCGATCGGCTTCATGTGGTCCTTGGCCAGCAGCAGCACCGCGTCCGGCCTGAAAGCTTCGGCTATGCTGACGACACGGTCGCTGTGCTCGTGGTCTATCACCATCAGCACGTGCTCGGAGTTCTCCCTCTCCAGGGTGCCGACGCACAGCTCGGCCAACTCGGCGCCGCCGCCTACCAGCAGGATCCTCGCCGCTTTCAATGTATCCTCTTACGTGCAGTCATCATGAAAAAACCCTGACCTGGAATATTCTACCAAACAAAGCGGCCGGAGCCGTGCCCGACCGAGGCCGATATTGTATGATATATGTGCCGCACCCACAGGGCGACATCGCGAATGCGGCCGACTACGGGAGACGCGCCATGACAAGAATACTCTTCCATGTACTGAGCCTCTTCCTGCTGCAAGCCCCCGTCTACTCCGGGATCCCCGCCAGCTGCGACATTCCGTTGATAAACGCGGCGGGCGGCCCGCCTGTCCGTCTTTCGGCGCTGAAGGAAAAAGTCGTCCTGGTCTACTTCTGGACGACCAATTGCGTCCCCTGCCGCATACATAAGCCTTTCATAGAAGAACTGCAAAAACGATACGGAGACAGATCTTTCGCGGTGCAATCCGTGAATACCGGAGAAAAACCGGACGCCGTAATGAAGTATCTGAAAAGTCATCCGACCACGCTGAGCGTCGCCCTGGACCCCTCGGGCACGCTCGAACGCGCGCTGCTACTTGTCGGACAACCGGCCATGGCCCTGTTCGTCGCCGACGGAGGACTGCTCTGGTCGGCGGCCGGCTTCGGTCCCTCCACCAGGGACGATCTCGTCTGGAGGATAGAGAACTATCTCCCGGCCAAGCCGGCCTCCGCGGATAAACGCTGAAACTTCCGGAGCTTTCCTGTCCGGAATTATAAACGGACAGCCGCGCCTAGCGCTTGCCGCGGCCGCTTTCGGCCTGCAGCTGCGCCGCGCGGACAAGGCGCGCGCAGGCCTCGGCCAGCACGTGGTTATAGAAACGGTCGCTGCTCATGGAGGCCGAAGCTTCGCGGCGATAATACATGTCCTCTTGGGAACCTTCCTGGAAACCGGCCAGATATTGCAGGCGGACCCCACCGAACAGTCCTTTACCAGCGGCGTTGATGCACGGCATAGTGTTGGTGAATATCGTCTTCATCTCCCCGTCGTCCGTGACCGTTATGGAGGAGAGGCCCTCGTCGTACGGCTCGTAGCTCTGCGCAGGGGACAGCGCCAGCGGCTTGCCGGGCAGCGCGTTCTTTTCCTGGTCCAGCGCTTCCACCGCGGTCTCGGCCAGCACCCTGCTCAGCCCCGCCAGCGAGCGGCGGAAGTCGCTGTCATGCTTAAGTATGAACCTGGCGTCCTTCCTGTAGCGGGCAACGGCCTTGCGGTCCGCGGACTTCTCCGGAAGATAATAATTCCGCGAGGCCTCTATCATCCCGGAAGTGACGGCTTCCACGACGCGGTCTATGTCGAAATCCCTCAGCGTCCTGGCGGTCTCCTTGCCGGCGCGCAGCTCGTAAGGACTATCGCCGCAGAACGCGCCGCCCGAGCACAGCACGATCACGGCCGCCGCGGCCATTACCGCCCCGGAAACTCTTCCCTTGTCGCTTAAGAATTCCACGATTCCCATGCTGATATTCTACTAAACCTTCCCTGAAACAAGACCGCCGGGCTTTCCGCCCGGCGGCCTCGCTTTGCCCGCTGGAGCCGCTTACTGCAGGCCCAGCTTGCCCTTGTTGATGTAGCCCTCGGTCCAGTCGCCGGCGGCGAACGCGGACCTGCGGACCTTGTAGTAATCGCCCTTCTCCTCGGTTATCAGGACCTTGTCGCCGCGGTGCAGCGTGGTCACCTTGCCGGGGAAGAACCAGGTGGCCTTCTTCAGCACGTCCACTTCGTCCTTGCCGATCACGCCGACCTTGTTGGCGTTGGTCCTGGTGTACATCTGGCGGTAGTCGCCCACCGTCCGCCCCTTCTCAACGAACTTCACGTAAAGGGCGTCCGAGTCCGGAGCGACCACGTCGTACAGCTTGCCGACGTTGAGGGTGACCACGCCCTTCGCGCGGGCGCCCACGCCCTCGGCGCGCATGTCGGGAGCTATCACTATCTCGCCGCGCTCGCTAGTGACCACTATGGAGACGGTGTCGGACGGCTGGAAGCCGAAGTTCTTTATCTCGGCCTTCATCATCACGTTCTCGGTGGCCTCGAACTGGCCGTTGCCGTTCTCGTCGTAGAAGGAGACGCCGCCGAGCTTGAGCACGGCATTCTCGTTGTAATACTTGTCGGCCGCGGCTATGCCGGCCTGCTTGCCGGCCTCGAAAGCTCCGGGGTACACCTGGGCGGCCATCTTCTCGTAACCGTCCTTGTAGCCGCGCTTCGTGGCCTCGGCGCAGCCGTCCTCGAAACCTTCCTTCTTGCCTGTGGCCCGGCCTACGCTCGTGCCCTGGACCCTCTGGTCGGCGTATTCCCTGCCGCTGTATTCCTGGAAGTAAGCGGCGTAAGCGGAGTTGTAGGCCGCTGAATAGGCTTCCTGGTAGCCCTGCTCTTTTCCTTCGGCATAACCGAGCCGGTAGCTGATGGAGTACTGCTCGTCGTAGGCCCGCCTGTAGGTCACGTCGTAGCTCTCCCTGTATCCGTCCCGCTTGCCTTCCTCATACGCCCGCCTGTAAGCCCTCTGATAGCCCTCTCTATAGCCCCTGTCGTAGGCCTGCTTCTCTTCCTGGGTCGCATAGCCGCCGCGGGCCATCTCTATCGGGAGCTCTATCCTGCCGTCCAGCGCCAGGACGTTCTTCGCGAAGACGCCGCGCACGGCCGCGCCGTTGCCGGTGAAGGAGTTCTGCAGCTCGGTCTCGCGCTGGCTGAAACCGGCCTGGTAGCCGGCCTTCTGCCCGTTCCCGGTCTCTATGGCCGAGGCTTCGGCCTGACCTTTCGCGTACCCGGCGCTGTAAGAAGAGGAGTCCTGCTCCCCCAGCTCCTTAGCCGCCGCATAGGCGGCGTTGTAACCATCCGTATAACCCTCGTCATAGCAGCGCTTCTGGCCGGCCTGGATGCCGTTATTGGTGCCGGTATTCTGGCCTTCGCGGCTCCCGTTCAGGGTTCCCGCGGCCTGGTCTACACCCCACCCATCGCGCCTGCCGGCGGAGCGACCCGCTCTGTCGCCTTCGTCAGTGCCGTTCCTGCGGCCTTCTATCTCTCCGGCGCGGATACCGTCCCTGTGGCCTTCACGCCTCCCTTCCCAGATACCTCTGTCGGCGCCATCCCTCAGGCCGGCATTATATGCCTGGGTAGTATCCACGGGCACCGGCTGCGGCTGAGGCTGGGGCTGAGGCTGCGGCTGGGGTTGCGGCTGAGGCTGGGGCTGAGGCTGCGGTTGCGGCTGAGGATGTGGCTGACCACCGTGATCATCGCCGGGACCATCATGATCGTCGCCGTGGTCGCCGCCAGGCTGCTGGCCGGGTAGGCCGGGGTGCCAACCAGGCTGGCCAGGCTGACCAGGCTGCCAGCCGTGGCCAGGCTGCTGGCCATTAAAATCTTTCTGCTCCTGTATGAGCTTATTGACGGTGCCGCTTACATCCGACAACCGCAGGATAGACCCGTCGGCAGCAAATACCATGCTCGAGGCTATCAGAAGAGAAGGGACCAACGACGCCGCGCAGAATGATTTTTTCATTGACACACCCCTATCCCGAATTTTTTGAGATCCGATACCATAATTCTAGCGGAACACCGGATGTACACATAGAGCAGAAAGTCCCGGTTTTACGTGAAAAAATGGCGTTAAAAATATAGGCCCTTTGGCCCCGGCGGGACTTTTTTTCCTCTTTATATATAAACTGTCTCCTATATATTGCCCGGCAGGGCCCATAAGCTCCGGGCCGAAGTGCTCATGCGCGGCCGGCACTCCAAATGCCATAATATAAGAGTAGTCAGACCTGAACTCACACTTTTTTGCCTAATTCTCCCAACTGACGATCGGAAGAGAGAGATAGATAAAGAGACCTGAGAAGAGGTTGCGATAGTCATTAGGAGAACAACACAATGAGCAAGCGTATATACGTGGGCGGACTGCCCTTCAAGACCACCGAGGAGGAGCTGAACGCCCTGTTCACCACCCACGGCGCGGTCACCAGCGCCAAGCTGATCACCGACAAGTACAGCGGCCAGTCCCGGGGCTTCGGCTTCGTGGAAATGGCGAACGACGAGGAGGCCACCGCGGCCATCTCGAAGCTCGACGGCACCGACTTCGACGGCCGCAAACTGACCGTCAACGAGGCGCGCCCGATGGAGCCCCGCTCCGGCGGCTTCAACGGCGGCCGTGGCGACCGCGGCAACCGCGGCGGCGGCGGCGGGCGCGGCGGCTACGACAAGCGCTGGTAATAAAACCCTCTAACGGTTTTAAACCGCCGTCCTCGCGGACGGCGGTTTTTTATCGCCCCGGAAGGGGTCGTAAGTATATTTTCCACTTTACCGGAACAGGACCGCCGGGCTTCCCCGGCGGCTCCGCGCTGAATACCGAAAACAAGGGGCAGCCTCCTTTCCTCTTCGAGCCACGGGCCAAAGGGCAGATCCGCGTAGGTCCAAAAACCGTCCTTAAACGGGCCCCCCGGCCCTGGTGAGAAGGGCGCTCCTTTGCCATACTATATGTAATGAAAATATTGACCACCGTCCTTATACTTGTCGCTTCCCTCGCCCCCGGCCTGAAGGCCGCGGAATTCTCCGACGTCTCTCTCGAGAACATCAGGAGCGTCGAGGCGCCCGGCGGCGAAACCCTCCCCCTCCCTAAGCGCGCGCAAAAAGAGCTCTACCTCGACACCCTCGATCCCAGGGGGACCAACGTGCAGATATGTTCTATGAACCAGGACGGCACGCTCACCGTCTCCGCCGGCTGCGGCAGCTGGTTCTCAAAAAAGTATACCCGCACCCGCGAGCAGCTCCTTCTCAAGGTTTCCAGCCTCGACGGCGTCTCCGAAAGGGACTACGTCCTTCTGAAGGGCCGCCTGGTGGAGATCTACAGCCTCTACGAGAACGGGCGGGCGGTACTGTGGGACATCACGGACGACTCCTGGTACGTTTCCGACCTCGGCCGGGTGGAGCTGGAAGTGAAACCCGGGGTCCTTGTCAGCGGGTTCCAGAAAGGCCAGGTGGTATGCGCCGGCGAGGACCGCGTTTTCGACGAGGAGACCTCGGAGACCGGCGTTTCAGGGTTGTTCCAGCCCTGGCCCTACTACGCCAAGAAGGGCTCGCCCATGACCATAGAGACCCTTTTCCCCAGCGGCCTGGCCAGGATGCGCGTCCAGGACAGGAACCTGAACTACGTGCTGGTCAGGCTGGTCCCGCTCTCCTACGTGGAAGCCTGCAAATAATCCACATAGCAGGCAACCGGGCCCGCGCGGGAGGACGATCCCGCGCGGGCCCGGTCTTTTTGGGTTCGCTGGAACGTTGCCGGACCGCGGGTCCGCGGCCCTATCCCTGCGCGGGCTTACCGTCGTGGAGCGCCTTATGCACCGCCGCCAGGACCTTGCTGGTGGAGAGCAGCTTCGACATCGCGCCGCGGCAGTTGGGGAGCCTTGAGAACCCGCGCACCAGCATAGGGTCCGCGCCGTGGGCGGACAGGATCAGGAAAGGGATCCTGGAAGTCTTACGCATGTTCCTTATCGCCACGGCCACGTCATGCCCGTTCATGTCCCCGAGATTATAGTCCAGGAGCACCAGGTCGGGAAGAAAAGAAAGGGCGCCCTTTATGCCTTCGGCCCCGCTGCCGGCGGTCCGCGTTTCGTAGCCCTCCCTCTTCAGGCAGTCGGCAAGCACCCAGGCCAGCTCCAGATTGTCGTCTATGATAAGTATCTTCATCCGGTTCAACACGAAGCCCCCGCGCCTCCGGCCTGTCCGTCAGCTTTTCAGGACCAGCCCGAAGGACGTTCTCTTCAGCTTGTAGCGTATGGCGCCAATCTTTTTCGGGCCGCGAGTAAGGCCGGGGCAGACGGTATACTGCCTTACAAGGGCGTTATTTTCCAGGCTGTAGGCGTCCTCGCCGCAATAGTCCGCAGGCGGCCGCCCGCCAGGCCCGTCCTCCATGCCTATGGGCACGCAGCCGTTCTCGCCGCAGGATTCCGCGTAAAGGCCGGTCCACCAGGAATGTCCCCCCTGGGAGAACGCGTAGACCTCCGGCTCCCCGTCGCCGTTCAGGTCCGCAACCTCCAGCCGGGCGAGCTTGCCCTCCGGGACCGCGGCGCCATGGCTGCCTTCTATCCGCTTGCCGTCCACCATCCCGGATATGTAGAGCGTCCCGTCCTCCACCGCGACCGTAAAGGCATACCGCTTCCCTCCGGCCTCGTAGAAGCGGTCCGCTCGGTAAGAATCCTTCTTGCACCCGCAGAAAACCAGCGCCGCCGCGGCCAGCATTATGGACCTTGACGATAACCGTCCTCGCATATTTCCCATTCTACCAAAACAGGACCGCCGGGCTTCCCCGGCGGCTAAGGAATTCAGCGACGCGCCGTCTATCCTTCCGAAGCCGGGCCGTTCCCGGACCCGATCTGCATGGCATTCCGGACGACGTCTTCGAACACCGCCGCGGCGGCGGCGGCTACCAAGGAAGCGAAAACGGCGATGACCCCCGGCATCACAAAACCGGCGGGGTCGTCGTTCCCGCCCGCGGTGATTCTCACGTAAGCTGACGCCGCAGCGACTATCCCCGCGGTAGCCAGCGCGCAGTATCTTATCGTCCGCAGAGTCCTGACCGTGCGCGGCAGGAACAGCTCGTTCCGTCCGATGTACCCCAGCACCCTGAAGGCCTGGTAGAGCGCAGAAAAGAAAGGGATCGATCCTATATACGCGCACGCCAGGAACGGGTCTTTGAAGTACACCGCGAACAGCGCGGCGTTCACGTTCCTTCCCTCGTGCGGCGGCACCCAGAGCATAAGGGCTAGCACGCCGGCGCCGAGAAGCACGACCGCCGCCTGGAGGAATATCCTGGCCGCTTTCATCATAGCGCCGCCGCCGTGTCCAGTATCCCCGCTCATTTTTCATCTTCCTTGCGGAGGCTCAGGAGCGCGCCGGCGAGCATGAGTATCACGCTGGGCCAGAAGGTCACGAAGAACAGCAGGCCCAGGCCTATCGGGTTCCCGCCCGTCCTGCCGGTAACGAGCTCGAAGAGCGCGTACAGCAGCAGCGGCGAGCAGCCTATCGCAAAAAGGACCGCTCCGGCCCTGAACAGCTTCGATCTTAATATCCTGCCCGGCATCAGAGCCATTCTACAAAACAAAGCCGCCGGGCTTCCCCGGCGGCCTGCGCCCCGAAAGGCTGCTTCCTCCCGCGGCCGCTACTTCGCCTTGAGCACCGAGATGCTCCCGACGCCGCTGTCGGCAAGAACCTTGAGCCTGCCCCCGGAGCCGAACTCGTTCACGGCTTTCCCAATGCCGGCGTCCGCTTTCACGTCCAGCGAGGCGTCCGCCGGGAAGACCAGGGTTATGCTGCCCGTGCCCGCGTCCGCCTTGACCCGGCCGGAAGAGGGCGCCTTGGCCCAGCTCAGCTCTATGCTGCCGGCGCCGGTGTCGGCCTCGGCGGGGCCGCAGAGACCGTCCATCCTCACGGTACCGGCCCCGGTGTCGGCCTTCAGCGCGGCCAGGCAACCCGAGCCGCTTATGCTGCCGGCCCCGGTGTCGGCGTCAAGCTCTCCGGTCATGCCGGAAACGGAGATGCTCCCTGCCCCGGTATCGGCCTTCACGGAAAGCGCGGCCGGCGCCGAGACCTTGAAACCGGCGCCGCAGCCTTTGCCGAGATCCGCCTTTCCCCCGGAAAAGAGGCTGCGCCAAAAACCCTTTTTGGCGGCCTTGGCCGCCTCGCTGTCCTCGGCCTTCAGCACCAGCTCGGAGCCTTTGACCTCCATGGTGATGGCGCACTTGCCCAGGTCGTCGCCTATCGCCTCGGCGCGCACTTCGCCCTTGGCGCCTCCGTCCACGGTTATGCTGCCGGCGCCGGTGTCCACGTATATCTTCTTCAGGCCGGCCGCGGGGAAGGTCTTAACTTCGCTCTGCGCGCAATAAGCCGCTGGCGCGGCGGCGAGCAGCACGGCAAAAAACAGCGTCTTTTTCATTTTTCCTCCATGGGCGCCTGGGCGCCATTTTATATACGCGGCGGAAGGCACGCCGGTTGCGCCAGCCGCGAACCGGGGCCTGCCTCGAGCGTTCCCTGTGCCGCAGATGGCCGAAACGGATCAGCCGGGACTTACCAGGCGGCCCTGATTAAGTACGGGCCCGGCCAGGCGCGCCGGCGCGTCACTTGATATGCGGATACAGCCTCTTCATGCACTCCGGGCAGATGCCGTGCGAGAACTTGAATTCGGAGTTCTTGGAGATGTACGCCTCGATGCTCTCGTACGCCTGGTCGTCGCGGCGCACGCGGCGGCAGCTGGAGCATACCGGGACCAGCCTGCTCAGGTCCTTCATCTGCATGTCCAGCTTCAGTATCCTCTCCGCTACGCGCAGCCTGACCTTCAGAATGTCCCTGCGCGCCGGCTTCTCCATGTAGTCGTCGGCTCCGGCGTCCATGGCCTCCATGAAGTTGATGCTGCCTATCCTCTTGCCGGTCAGCAGGATGAAATACACATAAGGCTTCAGCCTGTCGGCGCGCAGGGCCCGCACCAGGTCTATGCCGGTAAGACCCGGCATCTCCCAGTCGCTTATGACCACCCGTATATCCATGTCGGCTATACAGGTGAGCGCCTGGGCGCTGTCAGAAGCCGTCACCGGGGTGTAGCCGCACTGCTTCACCATGGCGCTGGTCAGGTAAAGACTGTCCTTGTCATCGTCCACTATCAGTATCATCATAAATGTCCATTTTCTCCCGGCTGACAGGGACTATAAGATCGAGCGGCCAAGACCTGACCCTTTCCATGCGTGTCGCTCACGACATCGCACTCCCCGTCCCGCCTCCGTCAATTTCCTGCGCTATGCGCGGGCCGCTCAAGGGCCGTGCCACTCAGGCGGCCAGGACCCGTCCCCGCTGTTCCCGCCGTGGAAACCGCCACGCCGGCGGCGATCCGCTCCTTTTCGGCAGAGCAGGCGGCCGCCAGTTCCGGGCTTATCACCGAACCGCGTAGCTTCCTGGCCTGCACGGTCATGCAGGGCGCACCTTCGTCCCCAAGGCGGTCCACAGCTTCCCAAACCCCGGCCGGGAGGGGAGCGTGAAGGAATTTCAGCACCGGCATGAAATCATAAAGCAGATAGACGCCGTCCACCCCGTGGTAGTCCCTCTCCTTCAGGCTCTGCGCGGCGGAGTCCGCCCAGCCAAGCACAGCACCGACACCCTGCCAGTAGCCCAGCAGCGCCGCGACGAGCAGTATGCCTGCAGCCGCTTTCCGTCCCTTCACCGCCTCCCACGGGAGGAAATGACGTATGACGGCGAGTACGCCGCCGACCAGCAGGAACACCAAAAAGAACCTTGATATGAAAGCGATAAAGGCCATACCCCCCCTTAAACAAGACTGCGACCGGGTTAGCTCAGATCAGGAAGATTCTACCAAAACAAAACCGCCGGGCTTTCACCCGGCTGCTTCAAAAGGTACCAGGTACCTTTTGAGCCCGGAAGAGCACCCGCGGCGCTATGCGTAACAAGCGGCCAAGACCTCCCCCCCTTGGCGCTTGGCTTCGGGACGCTCCCTACCAGGCCACTTCCACCGCCGAACCTCGGGAGAGGAAACAGGCTGGAGGAGCGTTCCGGCAGCCAAGGCTGACGACCGAGACCGTGCAGGAGCCCGGCGCGCAGTCGGGATTGACCCCGGCCTCGCTGAGCGCCTCGTACAGGACCTTGGCCTTGTCGCCCCGTATGTTTATCGGAGCAGAAAGCTCCCCGCCGGGAGGCTGATGAAACCTGAACGCGCATTTATAGTCGCCGTTCGCTCTGGTGCAGGACGGGAACAGCAGCGACACGTCCGGCAGTTGGGTCGCTGCCGCTCCGCCGCCGATAGCCGCGTTGAAAAGGTTCAGGGCCTTTTGTTTCTCCACCTTTTTTGAATAGCAGGTATGCTGAGCCCCGGGATTCCCGCAATTCTCCCATGTACTGCAGCCTTGAAGGACCGAAGCCCCGATGAGCAACAGACAAACGGATCCGATGTTGTTTCGCATTACCCCGCCTTTAAGCATCAGGAATTCCAAAATAAAAGGAGCAAGCGTACAAAGCCCGCATCCGTCAGGATATTCTAACAAACGCTGCCGCCGGCCCGCCCGGCGGCTTCGCCTCAAAAGGCTCCTGCTGCCTTTTCCCCCTACAGGCTATAGGTCAACCCCGAGGAAAGCGGCCAGGCGCGCCGTCTCCGCTTCTAACTCGCGCCTGAAGGCGGCGCCCCCCGGCCGCTTCCGCGCGAAGCCGGTCTCCACTACGAGCCGTCCCTCCCGCACGGCGGCGTTGGCCCAGCCGACAACATCGTCCTCCCACAGCAGCGGCATGGCGTAATAGCCGCGCACGCGCTTAGCGGCCGGGGTATAAGCTTCGAACCTGTACTCCCATCCCCAGAAGCGCCCGAAGCGCTGCCTGTCCCAGACCAGCGGATCGAACGGGGCCAGAAAACTCACCCGGCGCGGCGCCTCTACCCCCAGGTCACAGCCGGGCGGCACGATATAATCCTCACCACCGGCTTTCACGGCCAGCAGCGCGCCGTCCTTTATCATGTCCGCGAGGAAGCGCGGCGCCGTTCCCAGGCCCGGGAAATACCTGCGCATGGGCCGCGCCGCCATGGCTCGCAGCTGGCGCATCGGCACAGGAGCGAGTATGTTCACCAGCACCAGCACGCGCTCGCGCATCCGCCGGGCCGGGGGCAGGGGCTCCGCCTGCCGCCTGGCCGGGGAGAACACCCGCACGCCGCCTTCCCTGCGGGCCACGCGCAGCAGGCCGCGGTAATGCAGCCAGTCCAGCGCCTGCGTGGTGGCCTTGGAGAGACCGCCCCAGGCGTTGGTCACGCGCCGTCCGCCCAGCCGCGCCTCGAGCGCGGCCGGGTGAGCCTCGCCCATATCCGACACGGCTTCGAGCACCCTGCGCGCGAAGGCCGAAGGCTTTCCGTTACCGCGGGGATGCAGCAGCCGCCATACCGGGCGCGACACGAAACCATAGGCGTAGAGATAGTCCTCTTCGACTTCCAGCGCCGGATACATGCGCTCCAGATCCCCGGCGCGGTATCCGCGCGCCCTGTGCCGCAATATCAGGTCCTGCGCCCGCGCCGGGGAACGGATAGGGTCCGCCTGGACGAAACCCAGACGGTCCAGCACCTGCTGCAGCGTGCCCGCGCCGGAAAGCGCGCGCGCCGCCGCGAAAGAGCGCAGCTTACGGATCTCCCTCATGTTCAAATTCTACCAAAACAGAACCGCCGCCCCGCCCTGCCCTTTGGCTCCGCGCCCAATACCTGCAAAAGGTACCAGGTACCTTTTGACGTAACGGACTGTTAATCTATCGCGAAGTCGGAATTGTGCAGGTTATGATAGTAATTCCCCCTGAGCGCAGTGAACCGCAGCACGCAATAATCAGGGTCAGTCACGCCTTTGGGATAATACTTCTCGAACCCGTCGCGCCAGAGACGCCTTTTGGCGGCAGGGTCCTCCAGCACTTCGACCTCGCCAAGCAGCATCAAGCCCCGCCAGCTCTTCATGTCCACCAAATAGACACAGGCTTTGCCGTCCTTGCGCAGCTGCCCCACCCTTTTAGATGAAGTGTTCGTGCTGAACCAAAAAGTCCTAAGTCCCTCGTTCTCCATCTTGATCATGGCTTTGATGCCCGGATAACCGTCAGGCCCGTTGTTACCCAGCATTACTATGGGCGTTCCACTGACCAACTCCAAAGCCGCTTTCTTTATTTCCTCTTCCACGCTCATGCCTCCCCTTCCCTATGGCGTTTTCCGCGTTCCACCCAATTCTACCAAAACGAAACCGCCGGGCTTTTTCCCCGGCGGCTTTAATTATGCATTGCGTCACCCGAATTTCCCGTCACAGCCTTGCGAATACCAGGCGGTCCGGCGGGGCCAGGACATGTTCCGCGTCGCAGCGGTATCCCCGCAGCCACAGCACCCCGTTCACCTTGCGCAGATAGAACCCTTTGGGGAACGCATCGTCGGCGCTCAACGGCGCCGAGACCACCGTAACGGCCCCCTCCGGCGCCTTCCCCCCTCCGGAGAGACTCCCGCTAACTCCCGGCTGGTCCATGTACGCGAGCCGCAGGTACGGCCCCAGCTCAGGAGGACAAGGACCAAGGCCCAGCTCCCCAGCCTTGGCCAGCACATCCCGCATGACCGCCCCGCCCGGAAAGCCCAGCGCTTCCACTGAAACCTCCGCTATCCGCACCTGGCGGGGAGCATCGGAAACCGTGAACAGGTCGCTGGCGAATATCTCCTCGGCATAGGCGTTCAGCTCCACGCAGCTCCGCCTGAGCAGCTCGCGCAGCTCGGCCTTGCCCTTCCCGCCCACCGTCACCATCTCCGGCATTCCCATCTCAATATTCTAAAATACTTCAAAAGGTACTAGGTACCTTTTGAGTCCGCAGATTTCGCGCTCACCGCAACTAGCCTATGGCCGTGCCGCATCAATGGGCATGCCCAAAAAACGGCAGGACCCGGCCTTCACTTCTCCTCGGTCTTAAATATCCGCGATAGCGGACTGGATTTGTACATATTTTCCAGGAAATCCATACCGGCATAGCCGGCAAGGAATGCCGTCTTCCAGCTGTTTTCGGCCAACGCCCCGGCTATGCAACCAAGTATGCCCGAGAAGAATACCGTGGTAAAGAAGTAGGGATAATTGAACCTGGTCTTAGAATCCTTATTGAATTTCTTCAGGAAACTCGAAATACCCCTGGCGATACCCCCCACGAACCCCGCTATGATGTATATCTCGAAATTATTCATGATGCCCCCTGAAAAGCTCCCGCCGCCTATTACCACGAATAGTCTAATCTACACTTCCTGGGTTGTCAAATACGCCAGCGTCACGCTCAGATGGATTTCCCCATGGAAAATTCACCGGAAACGTTCCCCAAAAACAGAACCGCCGGGCTTCCCCGGCGGCTTCAATCAGGGATTAGGGATCGACGTCCCCTGGCACCCCCGGAACTCCCCGGCGGCTCCTACAGGCGTGCGCAACTGCGGCCAGTCCGGCACGGGTCATTTTCTTCCGGGCGACAAGCCTGTTAAGCCTCTCGATATTGGAGGCGCACAGGACGCTCTTGGCCCGGCGCGGCGTAAAGCGCTGGGCGAAGCGCTCCTTGTCCAAGCCCTTTGTAACGCTGTCTATCCAGCCGTAGCAGAGCGCCTCTTCCACCGCGGCACCATAGTCCAGGCTGGGTTTGCCGGAGGCCTTTTTATAATAGATCAGCCAGATCTCCTGCGCGCTCTTGTGATGCTTCGCCAACCAGGCGCGCCAGGCCTTCCGGGTTGTCACATACAGGGTTTTCCCTATCTCCATAGCGTAACCGTACGGAATCTGTGGACAGTATACCCAGATCTTCTAAAAACAAACCACCGATAAGCCTTTCCCCGCGGCTCCGCAATTAAGTATTGTGTCCACCGAATTGTATCTTCAGACTTGCGCGAACAGCACCACGTAGTTCTTGCCAAAACGCTTTGCGCACTTCGGGCAGGCGGTGTAGAAGAAGTATATCCTGGCCGGGGTCTTCCCCTTGGAAGCCAGGTATTGCTTCATCTCCTGCGCCCAACGGCCGGCGTTTCCGTACGGTCCCTCGAAGACCCTGGTGATGAAGCTGCCCGACAGCTTAGCCATTTGCGCACCTGGAACCTCCTTGGCGCTGGCTATATAGATATCCGCGCCCCAGAGCGACTTCTCGTCCGTCAGCGTGAGCACGGGCTTCTGCGCCGCGCCGGCGGCCTCTATCAGCGCGATGTTTTTAGTCATCTTCGCGCCGAAGTTCAGCGGAATATGGAAGACGCTGGTCACGTGGTCGGCCACGAACAGCTTGTCCGTCCAATTTATTTCCTTTTCGTCCCAGTCCTCCGGGCGAATAAGCTCGCAGATGCAGTCCGGATTTTTCGAGATAATCCCTGTCATGCGCCCCCCTTTTTGCCTTCGCTTCTCATGTTATTACTCACGCAGACAACCTGTCAAGCGGCAGCACCCCACCAAAAACAGAACCGCCGGGCTTCCCCGGCGGCTTGCGCAATTAAGTATTGTGTCCCCCGAATTCCCCTCTTGAACTCCGCCGAGTCCCTGTCGAGCATGACCTTTGCGGGCGCTAGTTGAGGATCGGCCCCCCATATTTATCTTGCTTTGCCGGTCCAAATGGGTGATGATATACTAAAGGCGGACGTCATGCTGGACTTAAAACCTGCGGTCATGCGGAAGATCATAAAAGTGCTCTCGGGCAATGTGCCCGAGTACGAAGTGCTGGCCTACGGGGCGCGCGCGACCGGCACCGCCAACCAGCACTCCTACCTGGACCTGGCCATCATGAGCGACACGCCCCTCGGCGAAGCGCGGCTCAGCAAGCTCTCCTCCGATTTCCTCGCCGCCAGCCTGCCCTTCCGGGTCGAGACCGTGGACTGGGCCGCCACCGGCGCCAGCTACCGCAAAGAGATCAGGCGCACAGCCGTCACCCTCCGTCCCTCCGGCAAGAAATAGCCGCCGCAAAAACAAACCGCCGGGCTTTTCCCCGGCGGCTCGCGATCAAGCAACGCGTCCCCTTATCTCAAACAGGACACTGTCCATATTTTCCTGGGTAAAAGTTGTTAAAATAACCCATGGAGGACCAGATGACCACCAACGGAAAAAATCGACAAGGTTTTAAAAAAGAGAATTTCTTCGTCAGTTCGGACAGAAAACTGCTTCAAATCGGAAGAATGCATAAGTTTCTTTCCACGCAAGCGTACTGGAGCTTGGGAATTCCAAGAAGTCTCGTGAAAAAGGCCGCACAAGCTTCTCTCTGTTTCGGTGTTTACCATAAAGCCGGCAAGGATACTGTTCAGGTAGGCTACGCGAGACTGGTGACCGACGGCTGCACATTCGCTTGGCTGTGCGATGTTTATATCGAACCGGAGTTCCGCGGCCTGGGACTGGCGAAAACTCTTATGAGCGCTGTTATGGCGCACCCGTCTAGCCGTGGCTTGAGACGCATCTGCTTGGCGACAAAGGACGCTCATTCGCTTTACAAACAATTCGGGTTTGAGATAACCGCAAATCCAGGCTCCTGGATGGAAATAAAGAACAACGACATATACCTGAAGCGTGTAAAACAGAAAGCACAATGATGTAAGTGAGCCGGGGGGCGCTGGTCGAGAACGTCCCCTTTCCCCGTCGCCGGGCTTTTCCCCGGCGGCTCCGCCTCTTTAAAGACCTGACCTCTTTGCCCACGTCGATGTGCAAAAGGTACCAGGTACCTTTTCTTGCGCCGCATTTGCCCTGTTGTTTTACGCCCGCATATCCCCGGAGAAGACGGTCACGGCCTGGCCCTGTATGATCACCCTGTTCCCGCAAAGACTCAGGCGCAGCGTGCCGCCCCGCTTCGAGACCTGCCTAGCCAGGAATTCTTTTTTTCCGAGCTTCGCCGCCCAGTACTGCGCCAGGCCGCAATGGGCGGATCCCGTAACAGGGTCCTCGTTGACACCCTCGGCCGGGGCGAACAGGCGGGAGACGAAATCGTAAGGCTTTCCGCCCCCGGGCGCCGTAACCGCTATATCCAGCATCGGCAGGCGCCTGAGCGCCTCGAAATCCGGGGCGATAGCTCTGACAGTTTTCTCGTCCCGGTACTCGGCTATGTAATACGGCCCGCTGCGGTGCAGGGCAAGCGGCTTTTTTCCGAGCACCCGCGCCAGCCCGGCCGGCGCGGCGGCAGGCTTCGTCACCCGCGCCGGGAAATCCAGCTTTATCCACTTCCCCGCGCGCTCGGCCGTAAGCGTGCCGCTCAGCGTGCGGAACTTTATAACGTCCTTCTTAACGGCCCCGCTCGACCAGAGCGCGTGCGCGCTGGCCAGCGTAGCGTGCCCGCACAGCTCCACCTCGGTAGCCGGCGTGAACCACTTCAGCAGGAACCCGCCTTTCGCCGGTACCACGAAAGCCGTCTCGGACAGGTTCATCTCCGCCGCCACGGCCCTCATCCAGCGCCTGTCAGGCATCCTCTTGAGCAGGCACACCGCAGCCGGATTCCCCGCAAACCGCTCATCCGTAAAAGCGTCAATATGGAATATCTTAATACCCATTCAGATCCAGCTCCTTCCCCCTCTCCCGTGATCAACTCCCCCTCCACATTCTACAAAAGCAAAACCGCCGGGTTCCTCTCCCCCGGCGGCTGCGATCAGGATATGGGCCCAACCCCCTACTCCAATATCTCCTTTTTCGCTTTCTTCAGCCATTCCAGCTCCGTTTCGAAGTGCTTCACCGTCAGCTCCACCATCAGGCGGGCCGGCACGGCCATGACACCGGTTTCACTGGCCAGCGCCGCGAGCGTCTTCCGCTCGCGCTCTAGTTCCCGGCCGAGATATTCCGCCCTGGCTTTCAGCTGCGCACGCACGGCATCTTTCCCGGCATGCGGCGAAAGGGCCAGCCAGGTGAGGAAAGGCGGTATAGTGCGCTGCGAGGCCCAGCTCTTCCGCCCCAGCGCTTTAACCAATGCAGCGCGGCCGGAGGAAT
The DNA here is from genome assembly GCA_021812825.1 of bacterium. Next base: position 40,339 of record JAKAMO010000010.1, read on the forward strand.
TTATACGGCACAGCCGGCGTTCCGGGCCGACAGGCGGCTGGGCGTCGGCGGCAGGGGAGACCATCCCCATCTGCTCCAGCTTTTTCAGGGAGTAATACACCTGCGGCCTGGAGATATTAGCCCAGTCCCTGACATCCCTGTTCTCAAGTTCCTGGTTCATCTGATAGCCGTGCATCGGCTGCTCGCACAGCAGGCTTAAGATCAGGATATCGCAGGTGGAAAGAGAGCGGGATCTCATACTTTCTTCTTGCGCTGGCGGCTCCAATACCACCAGAAGCGTTTCACTGCCGGCAGCGCCGGATCCTTCGCCTGGGCTACCGCCGCGGCAAACGTATCCAGGCAGCAGATATCGACGTGCCGGCCCTTTTGGCGGCACAGTTCCCGGTATAATTCCCGTGGCTCGCGGCGCGCCAGTTCCGCCACGCTACGCACACCCAGCCTGCGCAGGTCTTCCAACGTCGCCGGCCCCACGGATACCAGGTCCTCCAGGCGCCTATTCTTTGACATAGCTTTTCGCTTCCTCGTTAAGCTCCTTGCTCCATTGTTCCCTGGGCAGGTCCGAGATAAGCTCCAGCAGGTTCCCTTCAGGGTCCCGCAGATGCGCCGTGCGGATACCCCAGTCCTTCCTGTCCTCCGGCGTCGTAAGGAACTTTACACCTTTAGCCGAAAGCTCGTTAAAGACGCCGTCCACCGACGGCACCTCCAGTATGAGCGCGAACCCGTCCTGCGCGGCCGCCGCGGCCGGCAGCCGTTCCGTCCCCAGGGCCTCCGCCATGGCCTTACGGCTGAAAAGCGAGAGTTCTCCGCCGCCGGGCGCCTTGAAATGCGCATAGGTCTCCCCGGGAGCGCCCCAGGTGACCTCGAAACCGAGGGTTTTAGAGTAGAAAGAGAACGTTTCGTCGAACTTATTTGTCATTAACCGGATATTGTTAAGTTTCATAGCTTCCTCCCCGTGTTTATAACATCCAAGAGCACAAGTGATATGGTAGTCTAATTTAGACTAGCATGTCAAGACCAGCCCGCCGCCCCCGCATAAAAAATAACCGCCGGCTTGCCCCCGGCGGCCCAGACTTACCGAGTTAAGTTCAGTGTCACTTTATCCAACGGCGCCGCCAGTCTTCCAGCCGGAACAGCCACCCCGGGACCCCGCAGCGCTCCTTAATAAGTCCCCGGCGAAAGGCATCCGACTCTAGCCCCGCCGCGACCGCCGGTTCAGTGCTCAAAAACACGCCCCTTACCCGGCCACGCTCATCGAAAGCATCAAGCCCTATCAACTCCACTGGATCGCCGGCAGGCTTGATCGCGGCGAGCGAAACCACCCGTTCTCGAAAGAGCACGCCATTCACCCATCTGTCCCCGTGAGCCGGCCTATATGCGTTCCCATGGTCGATCAGCATATCGGAACAGCCCCAGGATACCACATGGCTGAGCCGCAGCGCCTTTTGTCCCACACCCGATCTTTCAAGCAACAAAGCGCCCAGAGCATCGGCATGCGCTTCAAACTGCACGGTCCCCTTGTAGGCGGGCTGGCTGAAAATCGCTTTCCGCGCGTGGGCGTCCCATTGCAAGGCATGCCCGATCTCGTGCGCGAGTATCCCCGTCAGCGCCATGACCCCCCCGGGACGGCGCAGCGCGCCAAGACTTATAGCCACCCGTCGATCATACCGGTTGTACGAGACCCCGAAATCGTCTATCTTGAAAATCGCCACGGGATTCAGCGACAAGCCACCCGCCTTGGCGAGTTTATCCACCACCTCTTGGGCCTCCCGATACCGCGCGCAGTCGCCTGATGATATATTCGGGTTGCTTGACCGGGCCCCGTGCGACTGCGGCCCCGTGTGGATAGGAGGAGAACAGGCCTCCTCCGCCAGAGACGGCAACGCTCCCGCCCAAGCCAGAAAGAAGGCTCCTATCAGCATTCGGAGAGGTGGTATCATGCAGTAGCTCGGACCGATCTTCCCGGCAGTATTGTCCCCACATTCTACCAAAAGCAAAACCACCGGGCTTTCCCGGCGGCTTAAGCCTCAACAGTCAAAAGTCTGCGCTATGCGCATCAGGCGACCATCAGACTGCCAAGACCTGACCACTTTGCCCTTGCGCCTTATGGGCTAAACCCTATCCTGCGCATTGGGCCGCACTCTTTACCTGGACGATCCTGAGACATCCCCTCCATCAGCTCACGGATCATCCCCACTATAGAGCGGATCTCCGCGTCCTGTCCGGCCACCTTTCGTTCCAGTTCAGAAAGCTTTTCGGCCAGTTCCCGGTGAGCAAAGACCAGCTGCCGCAAGCGCACGAACGCCCTCACCACGGCAATGCTCGCCTGTATAGCGATCTCCGTATTGACCACGTTGGCGGCATGGATGCAGCCGTACTCGGTAAAGACATAAGGTAGATAACGCCGCCCCCCGCGTCCTTTTGAGGTCGCAAATTGCGACCTCAAAGAATCGTATTCAGCCCGGGTCAACTGGAACATGAAATCCCCGGGAAACCGGGCCCGATTCCTGAACACCTGCTCGTTAAGCCGCTTAGTACTGGTACCGTAAATATCCGCCAGCGCCGAGTCCAGCATTACCCTGTATCCGCGGATCAAGAGTATTTTCGACTCAATATCGACCCTCGGAACGATCCCCTCGGACATAAACCCTCCCTTCCCGCTTATATCCTAGCAGACGAACCCGACAAGGGGTTGTCGGAAAAAGCAAAACCGCCGGGCTTCCCCGGCGGCTCAAAAAGAGCAGAAGCGGCGCCGGGAGGCGGGCCCACCTCCCGACGCCATGTCAGCTAGCAGCAGCAGAATTCCTTGCAGGCCTTCACGAGCGCCTTCAGGGAACCGGTCTTCTTCGGGTCTTTCGCGGTTATCTCGACCTTAACGCCATCAGCTGTCTCGGTGGTCTTGCAGTCGAGCTCGCCGCAAAGTTTCTCCAGGTTCTTGTCGCAGCAGTTCTTCATATTATCACCTCCTTTTGTTTTATAGTTCTACGAACATCGAACATACTCCGCAAAAAAAATCACTTCAGGAAATGCTTTATGGACTCTATCGACTTCTCATTGATGCGGCACTTATACGATTGCCCGTCCCGCTCGCAGGTTATCAGGCCGGCGGCCTGGAGCTCCTTGAAATGGTGCGAGATGGTAGAGCGCGACAGCTTCATGCAGGAGCAGATCTTGGTGAAAGCCCTGTCCACCGCGCAGCATCCCTCCTCCGCCGGGATGAGGGCCGCGTCCCGCTCCTTCTTCCAGCGCTCGTATATCATCATGAATATCCTGAGCCGCTGTTCATTGGAGAGCGCCTTGAATACCCTTGAATAGTTCGATATTTCCACAACAGTAGTATAGCACTAACCCCGCAAGCCCGTCAACCCCCAAAAACGGCAATAATGCTATTATATTCCCGTTATCCAGGCACGGCGGCTACATAAGGGAATTATGCGAATAATATCCGCGATCATAACAGCGATCCTTTTCATCCCGGCCATTACGTCCGCCGCGGCGGAGAAGACCGCCGTCTCCATAGAACAGCTGGCCGGGACCTGGCTGAGCAAGGAGTACTCCGAGACCCTGCAAGCCACCAAAGACCCCAAGCAAGCCGTAGAGAAGGTCCCGGACGCCTGCAGCCTGCGCATCTTCAAGGCGGACAGCGGCCCGGCCAATGGCCGCTATGTCAGGACGTTCATCTACAACTTCCATGAGGGTGGGGATGCCCCGGCCATACTGGACCTGCGGCCCGCAGGCGACGACTCCTTTATCCTTGTCTACGGCAAGGAGGAATTGGCCGAAGGCCCGGAAAAGACCGTGAAACTGACCCCCATGACCTCCGGGGAAATGGTCCGGATAGTCTCCAGAGCCGGCAACTCCGTTCAGGAAATTGAGTGGAGCAAAAAGGATTTTGACGAGAATAAGAAGATCGAATGGCGGAAAGCGGCGTTCATAAAGACCGGCGAGGACATCACGCGGTACGTGAACAGGACCGTACTTGCCGGAAAGTATAAGGACAGCCAGGGGCGCTCCTTCGTTTTCACCGACAAAAAAGCCGTCTGGCCCGGCCGCGCGTTCAATTACGCGGTGCAGCAGGACTTCGCGGAAGACTAGCCCGACGGCGGCTGCCAGACCTTCGACGTGCTGGACGACAGCTTCGGACAGATCAGGATGAAGAACGGCTTCCCCGAAAGGATGGGTTACAGCTGGAAGGACAAGGTTTTATACATCTACGGCCTGTCATATCCGGAAGAAGCAGGCGTTATAGTCTGCGACAAAGACCCACTGTTTGTCCTTACCCCCATTACGAAGTAGCAGGCGCCGGGGCGAAGCCCCCATCCGCATTATCCTACCAAAACAGAACCGCCGGGCTTCCCCGGCGGCTCCGCAATATTGTGTCCCCGGAATTCCGCTTTTTTTACTTTCCTGACCGCATTGCTTTTATCTGTTTCAGCGACTTGTCCCTGGAATACTGCCTGTATTCCCCTGAATCGACCGCATATAAAGCGATTTTCCCATCCCGGCGGAAATGAATACCCCAGCCATAAGCCTTGCCAAGAGGCGAAGTTCGCAAGCAAGGCTGCCTTTTGGAAAAGAATTTTTCTCTTTCTTTTTTCAGATCATTATCGGCGATATTGTTTCGGAGAGCGTATACTTTGAATAAAACATCTTCCTGGGTAAGTTCGTACGGCGCTTTCGAAATAAGTTTGTACTGGAGCGAAGCAACGGTGTCTTTCCCGGCTTTGGCCTCCGGGACTACACCGGTCAGCGCCCTGGAATCTTCCGCTACGCTGAGAAAAGTACTGTAATAATTATGGTCGTTCATCTCTTCAAAAAGAACTGACAAACGTCCTGCCTCCAAACAATCACTATAACCGCGACGATGATAACGTACGAATAGGGTCAGGTCTTGATTCTTGACTTGCCTACCATGCGAACATTCTACCAAAAGCAAAACCGCCGGGCTTCCCCGGCGGCTCCGTCTCAACAGTCAACAATCAAGACCTGACCCCTTTGCCCCCCCGTTTGCCGCTGCTCTCCCGAGACCCTTTGCTCGACGGTAGCTATTTTCTCTTTGAGTCTCTTCTAAATGTAAAAAACAATGAATTATCACACAACAAGCTGATATTCTCTTGCACTTCATCAGAATCTTCGTGAGAAATTTTACTGTATTTGCCACTACACTCCTGCATAACGCCAGAGGGACCCATTGCCACCTTACCTTCAAGATTAGAATGCAAAAATAAATATGCGATGGAATTGTCTTTCATTACCCCATGTATATTAAAATTTTGAGATTGATTAGATCTATCCTTCGCGACGAATTGAATCGAAAAAGAATATTGCTTGGGGTATTCAAATTCATCCCCATTTTTTAAGATAACAGCAGCTGTGCCTTTATGGATATTCCATTCCGCATCTATGGTAAGGAATTTCCACTCAGAACTATTCGCAAAAACCAGCGACGAAGAGAACAAAAGCACACAACACAATAGTGTTTTCATTGCATACGCCCCCATTACACCTTTACCCGTCAGCCTGCCCTAAAGGTCAAAAGTCAAGACCTGACCCCTTTGCCCCATATTTTAGTTGGGACCGGATTGCACCTATAGGGGCGGGCGGGGTATGGGGCTGAAGGCCGTCGCGCAGGGCGAGGCTTGCGTAGGCCGTCTGATGCGCATAGCGCCTGATACGGCACGGCCATAGGCCAGCGCCGAGCCCGAGCGCGAGCGCGGCCACGGTGTGGCCGATAGCGTGCCTGAAGACACATACCCCGCCTGGCCCGACTATCGACTGCAGTCTTCCTTAGAAAAAGAAAACCCTGGCTGGTCCCTAAGGACCAGCCAGGGCTGGCAAAAGAAACAAGCTAACTAGTTAAAGCTGCGCCGAAGTTAGAGCTTTATCTCCACTTCCACGCCGCTGGGCAGATCGAGCTTCATCAGCTCGTCCACCGTCTTCTGAGTAGGACTGATCAGCTCGATAAGACGCTTGTGAATGCGCATCTCGAACTGCTCGCGGCTCTTCTTGTCCACGTGCACCGACCTGTTCACCGTGTACTTCCGGATCCTCGTCGGCAGCAGCACCGGGCCCGCTATCAGCGCGCCCGTCCGCTTCGCCGTGTCGATGATCTTCGCGGTGGACTGGTCTATCAGCCTGTAGTCGTAGGCGTTCAGGCGGATGCGGATCCGCTGAGTGCCCTTCGCGTCAGTATTATTTTCAGCCATATAATTACTCTATGATCTCGGTCACAACGCCCGATCCAACCGTATGGCCGCCCTCGCGGATAGCGAAGCGCAGACCCTTCTCCATAGCGATCGGGGATATCAGGTCAACCGTCATCTCCGCGTGGTCGCCGGGCATGATCATCTCCACGCCAGGCTTCAGCTCAACCCCGCCCGTCACGTCCGTCGTGCGGAAGTAGAACTGCGGCTTGTAGCCCTTGAAGAACGGCGTGTGGCGGCCGCCCTCTTCCTTCGTCAGGATGTAAACCTCGCCCTTGAACTTCTTGTGAGGCGTGCAGGACTTCGGCGCCGCCAGCACCTGGCCG
>JAKAMO010000087.1 GCA_021812825.1 bacterium
GCGTCTGCTATTCGGGCCAATGCTACCTCAGCTACGCGCTGGGCGGGCGCAGCGGCAACCGCGGCGAGTGCGCCCAGCCCTGCCGCAAGCTCTATACGCTCAGGGACGCCTCCGGGGAGACGCTGGAGGTCAACAAGCACCTGCTGTCGCTAAAGGACCTGAACCTTTCGCGCAGGCTTTCACACCTGGCCTCGGCCGGCATAACCTCCTTCAAGATCGAGGGGAGGCTCAAGGACAGGGACTACGTGCGCAACACGGTATCCTTCTATCGCCGCGAGCTGGACAAGGTCATGGCGAAGAAAGGGTATTCCCGTTATTCCGTAGGCCGCAGCGTGGCCGGTTTCGAGCCGGACCTGGCGAAGACCTTCAACCGCGGTTATACCGAGTATTTCGTTGACGGCAACCCGGCCGACATCGCTTCCCCGGACACGCCCAAGTTCGTCGGCGAGCCGCTGGGCCCGGCCTCGGACGTGAAGAACGGCTCGTTCCGCCTGCGCGAGGCCGCCAGGCTGCACCCGGGCGACGGCATAACCTACTACGACAGGAACGGCGTGCTGGCCGGCTCGCTGGTGAACGGCGTATCCGACGGCCGGGTGCGCGTGAACAACATGAAGGGGCTGGAGAACGGCGCGCTGGTATACCGCAACCTGGACAGGGAGTTCATGCGCGCGATGGAGCGCGGCGCGCCTCGGCGCATGTTCGCGCTCAAGCTGGAATTTTCCGACTACGAGGGCGGCTTCGTCCTGAAGGCTTCCGACGAATTCGGCGCCTCCGCAGAGGCCCGCTGGCGCGGGGTGAAGTCCGCCGCGCAGAAGCCAGAGGCCGCGCTGGACACCATACGGAAGCAGCTCTCGAAGCTCGGCGAGACGGATTATCACCTTGAGTCGCTGGACCTGAAGCTCTCCAGGCCGTATTTCCTGCCAGTCGCCGCGCTGAACGACCTGCGTCGCGACGCTCTGGCCGCGCTGGGCAAGGCTTCGGGCGCGCTGCCGGTCGCGCGAGAGGAGGCGAAGGTAACTCCGAACGATTATCCCTACCCTGAAGCCAGGCTGGATTACCGGGGAAACGTGCTTAATTCCAAAGCGGCCGCCTTTTACAGGCGCCACGGCGTAAAGGAGATAGCCATGTCGGCCGAGGGCGGGGCGGACCTCTCTGGCAAGCCGCTGATGACCACCAGGTTCTGCATCAGGCGCCGGCTCGGCCTGTGCAGGAAGGGAAAAGAGGTGGAGCCGCTCTGGCTGGAGGACGCGGAGGGACGGAAGTTCCGGCTGGAGTTCGACTGTTCCGCCTGCGTGATGCGGCTGTACCTGGAGCCCGGACAGGAACTGGAAGAGCTATGACCCTGCGCTGCGAGCTGAACGTCAACGGCGGCACGCGCCGCGTTATCATAGTCGGCTCCGACGAGGAGACGCACGAGCACCTCGCGCTGCGGTTGGCTGCCGCCGCGCTGCTCTTCGACGGGGATCCCGTGGAGCCCGGGCCGTCGGACCCGCTGCTGGAGGATATCGGCTTCCAGCCGGACCTGCTCGTGCCTGACGGCGTGGGAGGCATAAAGGTCTGGGTCGAGTGCGGCAATGTGGCCATGAACAAACTTACCAAGGTCGCCCGCCGCATAAAGGAAGGCCGTCTTATAGTCATTAAAGAGTCGCAGGATGCGGGCCTTCGCCAGCGCGAGATGGTGAAGAAGGAGATCCGCAACCCGGAGAAGGTGGAGATCTGGGCCTGGCCCAGGGAAGAGTTCGCGCGCTGGAACTCGGCCCTGAAAGAGAGCAACTACGTCTACGGGGAAGCCTCCGGCCTCACCCTGAACCTCGTGCTCAACGAGGCCGCCTTCAGCGTGGACCTGCTGCCCTGCTAGCGTACTGGCGCCGGCGCCACTTTGATCCCTGACCCCGGCTTTCGCCGTGGTGACGAAAGTAAAGGGATTTCCGGCCGCGCCAGGACCCACGCGGCGCTGGGCCTTATGGCTCTGGCGGCGCCCCTGCCGCCATGTATACTATAATGTCGGTATATCCTGCAGAGGGGTGAAAAAATGCGGTCAAATCCATTCCGTAGCGACGCCTTCCCGCTTTTCCTCACGCTGATATTCTCGAGCCTTTCCGTAAACGCCCTGCCGGCCGTGGACCAGCTCCGGTCCCAGTCCGGAGAGGGTAAATTCGATCTCGCGCTCCCGTCGCCGCAGCGTCTTCAGAACTCCCCGCTCCTGACCCCGGCCCGGGCCGACTGGCTGCAGGCCGAGCGCCTCTATTCGGACGGCGTTTTCGAGCCCAAGGCGCAGCAGCGCATAGACAACGGAGCTAACCCGATGATCATGCTGCAGGGCTTCCACTGGTACGCCGACAATTACTGGTATCATCCGGCCAACGGCTGGTGGGGCGAGCTCGAGGGCAAGGCCGCCGAGATAGGACGGGACGGCTTCGGGCTGATCTGGTTCCCGCCCGTCTCGCGCGGCAGCTATTACCCGACCGAATGGTACAACCTGGATTCGCAGTGGGGCACCAAGGACAGGCTGGTGCGCGCCGTCAACGCGATGCATTCCAACGGCGTGCTGGTGCTGGCCGACGTGGTGCTCAACCACCGCAACGGCAGCAAGGATTGGGCCGACTTCGCCAATCCCGACTGGCCGAGCAGCGTGATAGTGCGCAACGACGAGTGGCAGGGCTCCCCGAAGAGCCCCAACGACGACGAGGGCCAGGGCGACTTCGGCTGCCGCGACCTCGATCACCGCGACCCGCTGGTGCAGAACGACTCCAAGATCTTCATGCGCTGGCTCAAGAACAGCATCGGCTTCGACGGCTGGCGCTACGACATGGTCAAGGGCTACGCGCCGTACCACGTGGGGGACTACAACAACGCCTCCGCGCCGGTGTTCACCGTGGGCGAGGTGTACGACGGCAACCGCCAGGTGGTCACCAACTGGGTGGACGGCACCGACAGTTCGGCGAACAAGGCCAACGCCTCCAGCGCTTTCGACTTCCCCACCAAGTTTAACCTGATCTCCGCCATAGAGAACGAGCGCTACGAGATGCTCAACGACAACGGCCGCCCGTCCGGCCTGATAGGCTGGTGGCCGGCCAAGGCCGTGACCTTCGTCGAGAACCATGACACCAGCCCCCGCGACCCCAACTTCATCAAGAACGCCTCTTCCGAGTACAAGGCGCAGCGCCTGATGGGCTATGCCTACATCCTGACGCATCCCGGCGTGCCCTGCGTGTTCTGGCCGCATTTCTTCGACTGGGGGAAGGACTATCAGGACAGGATCCTCGCGCTGATGAACGTCCGCCGGTCCGCCGGCATAACCTCCACCAGCCGCATGGGCATACTGGCCGCCACCAACGAGCTCTACGCCGCCGTGATAGACGGCGACAGGGGGCGCGTGGTCGTGAAGATAGGCCGCAACTGGGGCTGGAACCCCGGCTCAGGCTGGACGCTGGCCACCAGCGGCGACCGCTACGCTGTCTGGACCCAGCCGCTGCCGAAGTGAACGGGCTCAGCCCGCGCAAAAGGCCCGCTTCCGCGGGCCTTTTTCTTGAATTAAGGACGCCGATACCCGTATGACCATGAACGCCGAAGAAGCCGCGAAGATCCGCTCTCTTTTCCTGCTGTCCCCGGACGTCATATTCCTTAACCACGGCTCGTTCGGGGCCTGCCCGAGGGAAGTGTTCGAGGTCTACCAGGCCAGGCAGCTGGAGCTGGAGCGCAACCCGGTGGAGTTCCTCGGCCGGCGTTCCGGGGAGCTGCTGCTGGAGGCCCGCGCCGAACTGGGACGGTTCCTCGGCGCGCGGCCGAAAGACCTGGTCTTCATCCCGAACTCCACCTACGGCGTCAACGCGGTGGCCAAATCCCTGAAGCTGGCCCCCGGGGACGAGGTGCTCTCCACGGACCACGAGTACGGCGCCTGTGACAATACCTGGACCCTGGCCTGCCGTGAGTCGGGCGCGGCCTACGTCAAGGCGGCCATACCGCTGCCGTTCGACCGTGCCTCCTTCGCGGACAGGGTATGGGCCCGGGTAACCCCGCGCACGCGCCTTATCTTCGTCAGCCATATCTCCTCCGGCACGGCCCTTGTCTTCCCGGTGGCGGAACTGTGCGCCAGGGCGAGGGCCGCCGGCATACTGACCATGGTGGACGGGGCTCACGCTCCCGGCCAGCTGGAGCTGGACCTGGAAAAAGTCGGCGCGGATTTTTATGTGGGCAACTGTCACAAGTGGCTGATGGCGCCGAAGGGCAGCGCCTTCCTGCACGCGCGGGAAGACTCGCAGGGGCTGATAGAGGGACTTGTCACCAGCTGGGGCTACAGCGAGCGTACGGCCGCCAACGCCGACCAGGAGGCTTACGCCGGACGGGAGCCTTTCGAGCGCCGCCACCAGTGGCAGGGCACCCGCGATATCGCCGCCTTCCTGGCCGTGCCGGCCGCTCTCGAGTTCCGCCGCAAGTACGGCTGGGCCGAACGTCTGAAGGCCTGTCAGGACCTGGCCGTAGAGACGCAGGGCCGCGTGCTGGAAGCCAATGGGCTGGAATCCATAGCGCCTGCCGAGGATTTCCGGCAGATGGTGCCGATACCGGTGCGGCCGGCGGGGGCGGAGCGGCTGTCCCGCTGGCTGTACTCCGAACGCCGCATAGAAGTGCCGGTGAGCGCTTTCGGCGACAGGCGCTTCGTGCGGATATCCATACAGCCTTACAACTCCAGGTCCGACGCGGACGCGCTGGTGGAGGCGCTGGCCGCCTTCCGGCCCTAGAAGCAAAAAAGTTGATTTGTCGGTCCAAAAGCTAGCGCTTCCCGCTTCAAAGCAGTCGCTCCCGACTTACCTCACCGGGCACGCGGTCTCGCACTGGCCTGTGGCCGTGCCGCATCGAGAGCTATGCTCATCAAGCGGCCACCGTGCGGGGCTCGTCACGCAGACCTGGCCGCTTCGCGGCCATCCCCTCGCCGCGCTGCGCAAGCGGCTTCGGTCCGCGACGGCCCGTCTCGGCAAGTCGGTCGCGACTGCGCGACGGCCCTCCGTGCCCGAATCCGCCGCCACCCGCGCATGCTGATGGCTTTTTATCCTCGGACAGTCTGTGATCGATAATGGAAAGCAAAAAGCCCCGGGGCGGCCCGGGGCTTTTTTATGCTCGCGGAGCGTTATGCGCCGAGGGTGGCCACCATCACGGCCTTGATGGTGTGCATGCGGTTCTCGGCCTGGTCGAACGCGATGCAGGCGGGGGATTCGAAGACGTCCTCGGTCACCTCTATGCCGTTCTTCAGGCCGAACTGCTCGCTGACCTGCTTGCCCACCTTGGTGTCGGCGTTGTGGAACGCCGGCAGGCAGTGCATGAACTTCACGTTCTTGTTGCCGGTCTTCTTCATCATGGCCGGGTTGACCTGGTATGGCTTGAGCAGCTTTATGCGCTCCGCCCAGACTTCCTTCGGCTCGCCCATGGAGACCCACACGTCGGTGTGCAGGTAATCCACGCCCTTCACTGCGGCGTCCACCTTGTCGGTCACGGTGATGCGGGCGCCTGAGGTCCTGGCTATCTCCTTGCACTTGGCGATGAGCTCGGCGTCGGGTTGCAGGCCCTTGGGGGCGCCTATGCGCACGTCCATGCCGAGGATGGAGCCCACTACCAGCAGCGAGCGGCCCATGTTGAAGCGCGCGTCGCCGACGTAGGCGTAGGCTATCTTCTCGAGCGGCTTGTCGCAGTGCTCCGTCATCGTCAACACATCGGCCAGCATCTGCGTGGGGTGCCACTGGTTGGTCAGGCCGTTCCACACCGGCACGCCGGCGTACTTCGCCAGCTCCTCCACTATCTCCTGGCCGAAGCCGCGGTACTCTATGCCGTCGTACATGCGGCCGAGGACGCGCGCGGTGTCCTTGACGGTCTCCTTGTGGCCCATCTGGGAGCCGGTGGGCTCCAGGTAGGTCACGTGAGCGCCCTGGTCGTGCGCGGCCACCTCGAAGGCGCAGCGGGTGCGGGTGGAGGTCTTCTCGAAGATCAGCGCTATGTTCTTGCCCTTGAGGCGCTGGCGCTCGGTGCCGGAGTACTTGGCCGCCTTGAGGTCGGCCGCCAGCTTCAGCAGGAAGACCAGCTCCTCCCGCGTGAAGTCCAGCTCCTTCAGGAAATGCCTGTTGCGAAGATTGAATGCCATGTGGGTTCTCCTTTGTCTGTCAGTTAAATCTTGCGGGCCCGGCCGGCGCCCTGTATCCCGGATATTATACCCTTTTGGGCGCTCGCGCCCCGACGGGCTACCTGCCGGCCGCGGCCGGCGCCGAAGTGCTGGCCTGCACGGGGGCGGCAGCGGGCGGCGCCGGGTGCTTTATGTACCAGATATAGTTCGCCACGTTCTTGTTGGCCTCGGGCATCTTCTCCGGGCAGGACTCGGCCTGCTCGGTATAGAAAGAGACCTGCCGCAGCTTCTCGGTGCGCGCCTTCACGGAGGCCGGGATGGCCGCGTTGTACATCAGGTGGCCGTTGCCGGTGATGACCAGCACGGCGAAGCCGGGGTTCGCCGTGACGAAGTCCGCTATCCTGCTTCCCATCGCCTCGTTCCAGGCTCCCATGGAGGCCCGGTAGTTCTCGAAGGCGAGGTCTTTCGGCACCGAGGTGCCGGAGTGCATCGTGAACGACTCCTTGAGGTATTCGTTGTACTTCTTGTGGGAGGTGATGTTCACCTCCTTGGGGAGGGCCTGCCTTTCCTCCGGCGTCAGGCTCTGGAGCCCGCTGCGGGCTATCTTGAACACCATGGTCTTCGGTATGTTCAGCGCCAGGCCGCGCAGACGGTTGGCCGCCGCGAGATCCAGCAGCGGCTTGTAGAGCGAATAGTCGAACCCCTTGCCGCTCTGCCAGCCGGTCCTGGCCTGGAACTCGGCCTCGCCGATCTTCCCTGCCAGGTAGTCGTCCAGCGCCGGCTGGGCCGTGTAGTCCAGCATCTCGAAAGCCACCGCTATACGGCTTCCGCGGGCTATGCGCAGCGCCTTCAGCGCCTCGAGCTGGGCCCGGTGGTCCTGTTCCTCGTCGTGTGTCTCGCCGATGTAGATCACGTCGTTCTTCCAGAGTACCGCCTTGAAGGCCGCTTCCCCGGAATACGACTTGCCGGACTGGCCTCCCAGTATGCAGAAGCCGGGGGTGGAGGTGGTCAGGACTATGGGCGCTTCGGGCGCTTCCGGCGCCTTCCTGTCCGCCACGTTGGCCGCCGGCTTCTTAACGGCGGCAGACAGGCAGACCGGCATCAGGAACAGAAGCAGGAAATAGGATGATCTCATACCTCTAAATTATAGTAAAAGCGCGGCCGCGCATCGTATCGAGGGCAGGGCTCTGCCGGCTTTCCTGTTGCCCGTTAGGCCCTTGGGGATGGGCCATAATACGGCGCCGTTATAGGCCCTTGGCCGCTCCCGCATCTCCTCCGGGGCCGCTATACTATTACCATGGAATTCACGGGAGGTTCGATGATCAAGCGCATAGCTGCGGTTCTCGCGATAATGTTTTCCGGAGGGCCCTGGGCTTTCGCCGGCATGGATTTCGACAGGGGCTTTGACGTGAAGGACGCCCTGACGGGGACGGACGCCCCCGAGGTCGCCGTACCGGCCGGGACGAAAGGCTGGTTCTCCCATCACGACGAAGACAAGCCGCAGCCGGTCAAGGAATGGACCGTGATGGTCTACATGAACGGCAAGAACGACCTCGAGGTGGCCGGCCTCTACAACGTCAACAAGATGGAGCTCGTGGGCTCCGGCGATTCCCTCAACATACTCACAGAGACCGGCCGCATGAACGGCCAGCAGAACGACGTGCATTTCGACGGCGACTGGACCGGCTCTCGCCGCTTCTACGTCACGAAGGACACCGACGAGAACAGGATAAAGTCCAAGGCCGTGCAGACCTTCGACAAGGTGGACATGGGCGACTGGCGCCACCTGGTGGACTTCGCCAAGTGGGGCATGAAGAACTATCCCGCCCGCCACTACGCGCTTATAGTCTGGAACCACGGCTCCGGCTGGGTGACCACGAAGGCGGTCAGCAAGGGCATCTCCTACGATTTCGAGACCAAGAACCATATCTCCACTCCTGAGCTGGGCGCGGCCATGCGCGAGATAGGCAAGGTGGACATCCTGGCCTACGACGCCTGCCTGATGCAGATGGCCGAGCTGGTCTACGAGGTGAAGGATCACGCGGATTACATAGTCGGCTCCGAGGAGACCATCCCCGGCCTCGGTTTCCCCTACGACGCCTTCCTCCCGGCTTTCGCTTCGGGCTCCCGGAGCGCCGGCGAGCTGGCGGCCGGCATGGTCACCGCCTACGATTCGTTCTACGGCGCCAAGGGCAAGAAGGTCACGCTCTCGGCTATCGACATATCGGCCCTGCCGGGCTTCATGTCCGCCTTCGGCTCCTGGACCGACGCACTGCTGGCCTCGGACAAGAAGCCGCAGATAAAGGCCAAGTTCTACGGCGCGGCCTCCTACGCCGACAAGGACAACAAGGACCTCTCCGACTTCGCCCGGCTGGCAGCCGAGGCGGACCCGGCGCTGGCCGACAGCGGCCGCGCGATGACGGACGCGCTGGACGCGATGGTCATCGGC
Source organism: bacterium (assembly GCA_021812825.1). The sequence goes on from JAKAMO010000087.1 coordinate 8,559, forward strand.
AATACGGCTTACAAGGAAGGCTACGGCCGCGACGAGGCCTCGCACGGCCTGGCGATCTACCTGCCCGAGCAGGGCTATAACGAGAAATACGACCAGCTGGCCTGGGCCAGGGACACGAAGTGGGACGACCTGCTGAAGGAAATGAAGGGCGTCTCCGCCCCCGGCCTGGAGTTCATGAGCGGCTGCGTGAAGCCCCCGGAGGGCGCCAGCCTGCAGCAGCTGATGGCCTATCTGGATTGTCTCACCAACGCCCTCAACGCCTCCAAGCCCTGAGCGGGGAGGATTACCGGCAAGAGGCGGGCGGCCCGGGCGGGCCGCCCGCCTCTTTTTGCTCCCCGCGCGATTCATTTATAAAAACGCGTTTATATATGGAAATGCCGCTGTTTAAGTGCTACAATCCTGATTTATACACTACCGGGCATAGGTCCGTCCGTTTTTCTATTTTTTTACAGGGGAGATAGAATGGGGGCAAGAAAAATCAGAGCGCTGCTGTCTTTACTTCCGCTGGCCCTCCTGCTGGCCTGGCCGTCCTCCGCCTTCGCCGGCGGGCGCGTATCCAGGACTTCCCAGCGGACGCTGCGTTTCTCGGCCAACCCGGCCATCAGCGTGGTCCCTGGATTTACGGCGACCGCGGTTTCCACTTCCGCCGTCCAGTGGTCCTGGTCCACCGGCTCCTTCACCGGGTCCGGCCTGACCGGCTATAAGCTGTACACCTCCAGCGCCGCCGGCGCCTACATCCCCCTGGCGCTGGACACCAGTTATTACATAGACTCGGGCCTCGGCGCGGATTCTTCCGTTACGCGCTGGGTGACCGTCTATGACGCTACCGACGAAGGCAGCGATTCCCTGCACATACAGAAATACACTTACGCCCTGCCGCCGGTCGAGATAGCGATCTCCTCCGACGCGCCCGTAGCCGCGCCGACGACCAATTCCCTCTCCCTTCCCTGGGCCAAGCGCTACGGCACCATCGTTTCCACCAGCGCTTACGCGGAGATCCCCAAAACCTACTGGTTCCCCAACCCGGTGTACGCCAGCGCCTACGCCATCGAATGCTCCACTGACGGCGGCGCGACCTACGTCCGCAACCGCAGCTTCTTCGTGCCCTGGGAGACCTTCCCCGTCCTGAGCAACAAGCATTACATGATAAGGATGGGCGCCTTGAACGGGGACGACGAGCTGACCCCAGGCGTCTACAGCGCCACCCGGACGTTCACCACCCCGCCCCTGACCCCGCAGAGCTTCGCCGCGGTGGCCGTCTCCTCCTACACCATAGAATGGCGCTGGGACAAGGACATGTTCGCCGGCACTGGGATCACGGGGTTCAAAGTCTACCATTCCACCATAGCGGTGGAAGGGGAACTGCCCCTGGCCGGAGACAAGGGCGAGATGATCGCCACGCTGGGGGCCAATACCAGCTACTGGCTGGAGGTCTACATCGACAGCGTCACCCCGTCGGCCAATTCACGGCATGCCCGCTGGCTCAAGGCGGTGGGCTATCTGGAGAGCGAAGGTTCCCAGGCCTACCAGAAGTACACCTACGCCATTTCCGCGCCGACCACCACCGTGGTCTGGCCGGACCCGTCCCCGTTCGATGTGGCCCATCTGGGCGAGAACTATATTTCCCTCACCTGGGATATGGTCTGGACCGCCACCGGGCCGCAGGTCGGCATCGCTAGCCAGTTCGTGATAGACCATTCCACCACCGGCGGCTTCGCCGTGGCCGTTACCTCCTCGATAGTGGGAGGGCCGCCGCAGACCATTTCCGGCCTCGCCAGCAACACCAGGTTCGATATCCGCGTCGGGGCGATTAACGGCGACCGAGAGCAGACCCCCGCCGACGCCTACAATCCCTTCGCCTACACCCGGCTTTACAGGGTCATGACGCGTCCCGTAGCCCCGTCCAACTATACCTGCAC
>JAKAMO010000088.1 GCA_021812825.1 bacterium
CCGGACGAGGCCGTCTTCGAGAAGGACGAGGAGCGGGCGCTTTACGGAGATATCAAGGCCATGAGCGGCCGTCTGCAGGCGCACATAGCCGCCAGGGATTACGCGAAGGGTCTTTCGGAGCTGCTTACCATAAAGGGCAGCCTGGACAACTTCTTCGACAAGGTGATGGTGATGGCGGAGGACCCCAGGGTCAGGGACAACAGGCTGAACCTGATGAAGTCCCTTGTTTCACTGGTGGAAGGCGTCGCGGACCTCTCGCAGCTCCAATAGCGGCTTGTCCGAATAAAAAAGAAGGGCGGCTCTCTCAGGCCGCCCTTCTTTTTTCCGCGCCCGAGGCTAATGGTGCTCCAGCTGGAACCCCAGCTTGAACCAGACCGGGCAGAGCAGCAGTCCGGCGGCTATGTTCAGCCCGATCCACGCGCCCGTATACGGGAGGAACGTCGGCGGCGGGCTGCCGGCCAGTATCGAACCGAAGCCGACCAGCAGGCAGAAGACGGAGAGGCTCGCGGCCAGCATGGCCCCCATAGAGAGCGCCAGCCGCCTGCTGCCCTTGTGGTCGTGGTCCCCGCACTCCACCGCTATCTTATGCCAGAAGCCCTTGGGGCGTACCTGCCTGTAGAAGGCGTGCAGATGCTTCCTGTCCTCCGGCCCGAAGAAGAATATCGCCGCCAGCGAAGCGGTCAGAGAGAGCGCGGCCATTATCAGCAGGCGCAGCGCCTGGTCGGGCACCCAGAGCAGCAGCGGCATGGCGGCCGCGGCCGACACGACGATGGCCGCTATCTCCGACCAGCCGTTCACGCGCCACCAGAGCCAGCGCATTACCAGTATCGGCCCCATGCCGGCGCCGAGCAGCAGGCTGGCCTGCCAGGCCTGGTTGATCGAGGAGAGCTTCGTCATCACGAAGAGAGCGATTCCGATCAGCATTACGTTGGAGAGGCGCGCGACCCAGACCAGCGACTTCCCGCCCGGCTCGCGTTTCAGCCAGGCCTGACAGATTATGCGCTTGTAGATGTCGTTGGCCCAGTAGGACGAACCCCAGTTGATATGGGTGTCCACCGTGGACGCGAGTGCCGCCAGCATGCCGGTTATCATCAGTCCCTTCACTCCGGGCGGCAGCAGTTGGGCCATTCCCTTCACGTACACTCCCTCCCGGTCGGCCTGCAGCAGGTTGCCGGCGAGGTCCGCGGCCGGCGGGAAGAGCACCAGCAGGCCGAGGCCTATAGGCAGCCACAGCAGGCTTCGCAGGAAGACCTGGGTGGCGGTGAACACCATGGCCGCCATCTTCGCGTGCCTTTCGTCCTTGCAGGCCATCGAGCGCTGCGCCAGATAGCCTGTCCCGTCGGAATTGAGCTGAATGAACCACTGCAGCGCGAACAGCGCCAGCAGAGGGAAGGTGACGTGGTACGCCCGGTCGGGGGTGAAAGCCAGCACCTGCGAGGGCTTTATGCCGTGCAGCGCGCCCGAAGCGTAGATGGCCTGCAGCTTCTCGTGGATGCCGGCGATGCCCCCCGCCTTGACGAATATTATCCCGGCGAACAGCAGCGTCGCGCCGAACATGATGAAGATCTGGACCACGTCGGTCTCGACTACGCTTCGCAGACCGCCGGTGGCGGAATAGAAGGTGGTGACCATCAGTATGGACAGGACCGAGATGAAGTTGTTGGTGGAGAGTATCCAGACGTTGGCCGCGTCCGGGGCGGCGTTGGTCAGCTTCACGCCGAACCACTGGACCGCGTGCATGACCGGACCGAAGAACCAGGCCGGCAGCCATTCGTTCCAGGGAAGGAACGGCTCGGCGATGCGCGAAGCGGCGAAGAACACCCAGGCCAGAACCACGCAGTTGAAGATGGTCCCGAAATAGACCGCCTTGAACCCGCGCAGCATCAGAGCCTTCCCGCCGCCGTAGCGTATCTCGGTGAGTTCCGCGTCGGTGATCACGTTGGCCCGCCTCCAGTGGGAGGCCAGCACGAAGCCCATCAACAGGAAGGAGAGCGCGTAGATCCACATCTGCCACAGCGCGAAGATGCCGGATACCGCGATTATGCCGGTGACCAGCAGCGGCGTGTCCGCGGCGAACTGCGTGGCGGCCATGCTCAGGCCGGCCTTCCAGCCCGGCAGCGACCTGCCGGCGAGGAAGTACTCGTTGAGGTCCTTCGAGGCCTTGTCCTTGTTGCTGACCCCGGAATATATGGAGTAGCCTATAAAGGCTAGAATAATGGCAATATCTATGCCTGCCATGATGCCCCTCCTGTGAGTTTATTGCCGCCCCTTGGCGAAAGGACGAGAGAATCCTATTATACAACCCTCAGCGGAAATGTCCAGACTTTTTTTGAAGAACGGCGTCAGTTGGAGTCGCCCAGATAGACGGGGCCGCGCATTTTTCCGTCGTAAGTGATGAGCGACTTGAGGACGGAAGGATAAAGGCGGATCTTGCCGAGGCGGGTCAGCGGGACCCAGGAATGGCCCGTCTGCGCGGCGTCCGGGGCGCGGGGCCCCTTGGCCCGGCCGGCGCAGGAACAGAGGAACATCACCTCCACCTGGTGGAAGTCCCCGTCAGATTTCGCGAATTCGTGGTTGCGGGCGATGTAGTCCCTGACGTAGCGGGCACGCCCCGGCCCCACGAGGATGCCGGTCTCCTCCGCGCATTCACGGGCCAGAGCCTCATGCAGCGTCTCGCCGTTCCGCTGGCCGCCTCCGGGGAGCAGATAGTAGACGCCAGTCCGGTCGCGCGCCCTCATCAGCAGCAGCCTGCCGTTACGGATCAGGATGGCCTTTGCCGAAACTCTGACCTTGCCGTCGTGGGTTATCATGCGGTCCGTCTCAGAAAGGATACCCTATCCGGATTATCGCGTTGGTCCCTTCCGACCCGTAGGCGAAGTCGACCGTGGCGACCAGCTGCGGACGGATCACCAGCCTGGCCGAGATACCGGGCCCGTATTTGAGGTCGCGGGCCCGCAGGTCGGAGGGGCGCGCGAATACTGTCCCTACGTCGAGGAAAGGCGCTATCTCGGTCTCGCTTATGAACTTGTAGAAAGGGGTCTTCGAGAGGGTGATCCTTTCCTCCAGGGTGAACACGAACTTCCCGCGGTCGGTGAAGCGGCCGTCGCCGGTCATCCGGAGGCCGGTGCTCTCGCCCAGCTGCGGCATCGCGTAGAAAGGGAGCGCGTCGCCGCGCTGGAACTGGAGCAGATAATGCGCCGCGGTGACGTACCGGCCTTTCCCGCGGTAGTTGTAGTAGTGCTTCACCTGAAGCGCGTACGTGCGGTATTCGTAGTCCGAGCCTAGCTTCCTGTTGGAATAGAGCACCGAGGCGCTCGCGTAGGTGCCTATTTTCGGGAGGAAAGGATGGTCGGTATCATCGTAGACCAGCGAGAAGCGATTGGTGTGGAAGGTCTTCAGGTCGGAGGCCACGGAATAGTCGGCCGGGAAGCGGTCCTTCATCTGTCCGTTGCTGACGGGGCCGTCCCCGATCCTTTTGTCCGAGTAGGTATGGTCGAAATCGAAGTAGAAGTTCCAGAGCAGCGGGATGTCGAGTATTATCTCTTCGCCGGTGGTCTGCAGCGAGTAGTTCGTCTTATCCCCCCGCTTGGAGTTTATCCCGTAGCCATAGAAGGAGGGCTTGCCGGTGACCCAGTGCTTCGCCTCTAAACTAAAGCGCGCCCCGGTTGAGAAGAGCTGCGGGGTGTAGTAGTACGCCATCAGCTCCCGTTCAACCCTTTCGGACCTGGAGGCGCGGAAGATGAAGTAGCGCTTGTCGTCGGGGAAGACATAGTGTCTGTAGGTGAGCGTGGTGCGGAGGTTCTCGTTGTAGGTGACCGAGGGGACAAGGACGGATTTTATCTCCCCGGTCCTTCGCTTCTTTAGGGCTATCACCGGCATTACGCCGGCGCTGAGGCCCAGGTCCTTGCTGGAATCGGCTACCGGGAACGGGATGATCGGGCCGCGGGCAGTATCGATGGTGATGGCGTTGAGCACGCGGCCGAGCAGGCCTTCCTTCGGCGGCGTGGGACGTTCGGCCGTTTTGATGATCTCTTCCTTGGTGGTGGGTTCCTGCTTTACCAGCTCCTGCTTTGCTTTCGGGCCTGGCTTCACCATCTTCTTACGCTTGGGCTGCTGGGGCAGAGCTGCGGCCGGCAGCAGAAGCAGGACTGCGAGCAGGAGCAGGTAGGGTCTCCTTCGCATCTTATTCCAGGAAGCCCAGCGACTTCACTATCGGCATTTTCCTGCCGTAGCCGAACGATTTTTCGGTGACCTTCAGCGCCACCGCCAGCTGCTTGCGTTTGTACTCGTTGGCCTCTACACGGCGCAGCACCGAGGCGACGAGCTCCCCCGGGTACCCGCGCGCTGCTATCTCCGCGGGAGAGCGGTTCTCCTCAAGGTAGAGACGCAGGATGCCGTCGAGCGTTTCGTACACCGGCAGATCGTCCTGGTCGCGCTGTGAGGGCTTCAGCTCAGCGCTGGGCGCCCGGGAGATTATGGCGGCAGGTATGACCGGGCTCCCCTCGTTAAGGCAGGCGGCCAGCCTGTAGACCTCGGTCTTGAACAGGTCCGCGATAGGCGCCAGCGCGCCTACGGTGTCGCCGTACAGGGTGCAGTAGCCGACCGCTATCTCGGACTTGTTGCCGGTGGCCAGGGTAAGCCAGCCGTGTTCGTTGGCAAGAGCCATCAGGATGGCGCCGCGCGACCGCGCCTGCAGGTTCTGCATCGCCAGCGAAACGTCTTTTCCGCCGTGACCCAGCTCATCGAGATAAGCGCGGTAAACGGAGGTTATCGGTATGACGCGCAGCTCTATCCCGAGACGCTTCGCGAGCTCTTCCGAGTCCCTGACGCTGCGGCGGGAGGTGTAACCTGACGGCATCATGACGCCGGTGACGTTGCCGGCTCCCAGCGCCCTTACGGCCAGGGCCGCTACCACCGCCGAATCTATTCCGCCGCTGATGCCCAGTACGGCTTTCCTGAAACCCAGCTTGGAGAAATAATCCCTGATGCCCAGCGTGAGGGCGTCGCGTATCTCCGCTGCCGGGTCCGGAGAAGTGGCAGCGGTCCGGAGGGGTCTGGCCTCGGTGTCCACCAGCACCAGGTCCTCGGAGAAGGAGGCGGCAGCGGAGGCTACTGTGCCCTCCGGCGTCAGCGCGAAGCTGTTGCCGTCGAAGATCAGCTCGTCGTTGGCCCCGAACTGGTTGGCGTAGATTATGTGGGTGCGGGTGCGCCTGGCCAGACCGGACAGTATCCTGCGCCGCAACGCGCTCTTGCCGCGGAAGAACGGGGAGGCCGAACTGTTGATCACTATCGACGCTTTCCCCGCGCAGAGGGTCCTGGCCGGATTGTTGCGGTAAAGCAGACGGCTCGGGAGCAGCGCGGTGTCGGCCCAGATGTCCTCGCATACAGTCAGTCCTATCGTCTTCCCCCGGAACTGCAGCGGCCTATTCTCCGCGGCGGGCTCGAAGTAGCGCGCCTCGTCGAAGATATCATAGGTCGGGAGCAGGGACTTGAAGCGCCTGGCGGCGATCCTGCCGCCGTCTATCAGCGCGATGGCGTTGTGCAGCGGCTTGCCTTTCTTCGCCGGGTTGCGGTCCACGTAGCCTATGGCGAGCGCTGTCCGGAGCCGCAGCGCCGCGAGCTCCCTGAGCGCGCGCAGGTTAGAGTCGATGAACCACTTCTTCTCCAACAGGTCCAGCGGAGGGTAGCCGGTTATCGTGAGCTCGGGAAAAACAGCGATGTCGGCTCCGGCGGCCTGTGCCCGGTGGCCGAAAGCCTCGATCAGCCGGAGGTTGCCGGCTATGTCGCCTACCTTGGGGTTTATCTGTGCAATCGCGATCTTCATGTGTTCAATGTCAGGCCGGGCCTTACTGGATGAATCCAGTATAGAAAATAAGTCCTTTGGCGGCAAAGTGGCAGAAGGGTGCCTGTTTATGGTAAAATCCCTTCCTCTCATCTTTTGCTGCCGTGGAGGCAACATGGGGCCATATGTGAAGCTTGCTTTTCTGGCCGCGCTCTCCGCGCTGGCCAGTTCGTGCGTCAGGGTGCACCAGATAGACCGGGAAACCCTGTCCACCCGCATAATGCAGTTCGAACCGACGGGGAGCCGGCAGGCCTTCATCAACGACGTGCATTCCATAAGGGAAGGCGCTTCGGGCGGGGTGGGTCAGAGCGCGGGAGGCGGCTGTGGCTGCAATTAGAAAGCTCGCGCTTGCCGCGGTCCTCGCCCTCTGTCTGGAAAAAGCCGCCTCGGCCTCCACGGACATGGAGTTCGTAGTGAACTCGATGTATCAGTCCGGCAAGGGAGGCAAGCAGGTGTACGACGGCAGCGGCGACCAGTCGCTCACCCTCTACGAACCGGTACTGTACATCAACTCCCAGATAGACCACGATACCAGCGTCTTCGGCAGCGCCGTGTTCGACGTGCTGTCTTCGGCCTCCGCCAAGGCTTTCGACTCCGGCACCGGCGCCTCCCGCGGCGGTACTGGCGGCGGGGAGGACGGCGAGGGCGGAGGAGAGGGCCTGCTCCAGGGCTGGCAGACGCGCGTGGGCGCGGAGGCCGGCTATTCGAAGCGCAAGGGCTCCTGGGTGTTCACCCCCACGGCGGGCGGCTCCCACGAGCTGTCCTACAACTCGCTCCACGGCGGCCTGAACGTGCAGAAGTTCCTGGCGGAGGAGAACTTCGTGCTCTCCGCCGGCCTCTTCCATTATTCGGACGAGGCGAACCCCTGGGACATCCAGAAAGGCAAGTTCGCGGGTTTCCAGTCGAAGACCACGAATTCCGCCAACGCCAGCGCGACGCAGATACTCGACGAGAGGTCCATAGCCCTGGCCGGGATCAGCTTCACCAGGCAGAACGGCTTCCTAGAGGGCACGCGCAACACGGTCAGCACGGGTACCGTCACCCAGCGGGCCTCGGAGCAGCTGCCAGATGCCCGGGAGAAATGGACCGCCAACGTACGCTACGTGCGCAGCCTCTCCGGGAAACTGGCCTTCCATCTGGACTACAGGTACTACACCGATACCTGGAATATCCGCGCGCATACCTGGGAACCTTCGCTGGCCTGGTCCTTCTCCGACGAGGCAGGCACGATCAAGCTGGGTTACAGGCGCTATTCACAGACGGCGGCCAGGTATTACGCGGGCTCCTTCCCGGTGATGAAGACCTACATGACCTCGGATTCGGACCTGGCCAAGTTCTCTGCCGACGAGGTCTCAGCGCAGCTGGCCTACGCCCCGGAAGGCGAGCCGGGCAGGACCGCCTGGGAGTACGGCGGCACTCTGCTCTATTACAAACGCTCCGACGGCCTGTCCGTGGCAGTGGCCCAGGCGTCGCTTACGGCCAAATTCTGATGCCCCCGCCCGTCTTTATAAAACGCGACCTGATGGGGTCCCCGTTCTGCATAACGGCTTACCCCGGCGCCGGCCGCCGTGCCATGACCAGCGAGGAGCTGCAGGCGGCCATAGCCACGGCCTATCAGGAGATAGCGCGCGTCGAGGACCTGCTGACGGACTTCCGCGACAGCCCTCTCAACCGCGTCAATTCCGGGGCCGGCGGCCCCCCCGTGCCCGTTCCGGGAGAGCTGGTGGATCTTCTCAACTTCGCTCTCGGGTTGTGCCGCGACTCGTCCGGAGCCTTTGATATCACTTTCGCGTCCGCGGGCATGCTCTGGCGGGAGGCCTTCCGCACCGGAGTCCCTCCGCCGGACCGTGCGCTGGACGCGGCCCTGCGGCTGGTAGACCATGCGAAAGTGGAGCTCGACAGAAGGGCCTGCACGGTGCGCCTCCCGGAGAAAGGGATGCGCATAGGGCTCGGCTCCATAGGCAAGGGTTACGGCGTCGACCGCGCTTTCCGGGTCCTCAGGGACCTGGGACTGGAGGATGTCCTGGTGGACGGCGCCGGCGACATCCGCCTCTCGTCCTCCGCCGCGGCCCCGCGCCCCTGGAGGGTGGCGATCCGCAATCCCTTCGCTTCCGACGGCCGGGCCGCCGGTTTTCTGGACATCCGCTCCGGGGCCATAGTGACCTCCGGAGATTACGAGAGGTTCTTCATACACGGCGGCAGGAAGTACCACCACGTTCTCGACGCCCGCACCGGCCGTGTGCGTGACGGCGTCGCCAGCGTCACGGTGACTGCGTCCACGGCGGCGCTGGCCAACGCCTGCTCCATCTCGGCGATGGCCCTGGGCCCCGAGGAGGGAGAGGCGTTCCTGCGGCGGCGCCGCGACGCCGGAGGCGTAATGATACTGTCCTCCGGCCGTGTCCTCAACTGCGGTCTCAAGCCCGGACTGGAACTTGAAAGGAGAGAGATATGCCACAGCTGAACTTCGAGTCGGTCTCCATCGTCACTTTCGCGCTCGTCTACGTTTCCGGCCTGCTCACCTCTCTTACGCCCTGCGTTTACCCGATACTCCCCATCGTAGTAGGATATCTCGGCTCCCGCGAAGGCGGGGTCGGCAGTCGGCTGGCCGCGAGCATCTCCTACGTGCTCGGCCTTTCGCTGGTCTACACGTCCCTCGGCCTGGCTGCGGCGCTGAGCGGCACGCTGTTCGGCTCCGTGGCCTCAAACAACTGGGTGTACCTGGCCTTCGGGGTGATGATGCTGTTTCTCGGCGGCAGCATGATGGATTGGTATTACATCCCCATGCCGAACCTGCCCGGTATAGCATCCGAATCGGTGAAGAAGTCCCCCTTCCTCGGCCCGTTCGTCATGGGCCTCACCTCCGGCATGGTCGCTTCGCCCTGCACGGCTCCCGTGCTCGGCGCGCTTCTGGCATACGTCGCCGCGAAGAAGGCGGTCCTTACCGGCGGACTGCTGATGTTCACGTTCTCGCTGGGCCTCAGCACCACGCTGCTGGTGATCGGTTTCTTCGCCGGAGCGCTCCTGCCCAAGTCGGGCGGGTGGATGGTCAAGGTCAAGAAGGGACTCGCGCTGCTGATAATCGCGGCGGCCGTCTATTTTATTTACACCGCCGGAACGCTGGCGTGATCACTGGAGGCAACCATATGAGGAAACTCGCTGTAGCCGTACTCGGAGCGGTCCTGTTGTCGGCCGGCGCCCCGGCCAAGAAGGCCGCGGACGCCCCCGGGAAGGCCGAGAAGGCGGAAGCCTTCTCCCTGCCTGATCTGGACGGGAAGCAGGTGAAGCTGGAGGATGCCCTGGCCAAGGGCTACGTCGTGCTGAACTTCTGGGCCCGCTGGTGCTCTTCCTGCAAGGAGGAGATCCCGCAGCTGGCCGAGCTTATGAAGAGCCCCGGAGCGGACAAGACCTCCTTTATCGGAGTGAACGTGGGAGACTCGGCCGATAAGGCCGGGAAGTTCGCCGCCAAGTTCAAGTATCCCTATGCCGTGTTGCTGGACAAGGATAAGGCCGTGGCCAAGAAGTACGGCGTGATGGGCCTGCCCGTGACCATGATCCTGGCTAGGGACGGCAGGATCGTGTTCCGCGGTTCCCGTCCGCCGAAGACCTTCGATTTCACGAAATAGCGTCCAGGAGCCCGTCCGGAGGCGCAGGGCCCGGTTGAACCGCCGGCCCCGGATATGTTATTATCTTTTAAATGCGGTTGAAAACCTGCCCCCCGAGGGCGGGTAAAGAAACGCAACGTATAGAGAACGGAGGATAGTCCCAATGTTGAACGTAACGATGAAAAGCATGCTTGAAGCCGGAGTCCACTTTGGTCACCAGACCTATCGCTGGAATCCCAAGATGTCGCGCTACATATTCGGCGAGCGCAACGGCATCCATATACTCGATCTGCAGAAGACCGTCAAGGAGATAAAGAGGGCCTACACCTTCGTGAAGGATTCCGCGAAGGCCGGCAAGACCTTCCTGTTCGTCGGCACCAAGAAGCAGGCCAAGGAGATCATCAAGGAAGAGGCCACCCGCGCCGACGTGTCGTTCGTGCACGAGAAGTGGCTCGGCGGCACGCTGACCAACTTCGAGACGCTGCGCAAGTCCCTGCGCCGCCTCGAGGAGCTCGAGAAGTTCGAGACCGACGGCCTGTTCCGCGTGATGTCCAAGAAAGAGGTTTCCCGCCTGACCAAGGAGAAGGCCCGCCTGGTCAAGCTGCTCAGCGGCATCCGCAACCTGCGCACCCTGCCGGACATCATCTTCATAGTGGACCCGATCGAGGAGGCCAACGCGCTGCGCGAGGCCCGCAAGCTGAAGATCCCCGTGGTCGGCGTCTGCGACACCAACTGCGACCCCGACATGCTTGACTGGCCGATCCCCGGCAACGACGACGCCGCCCGCTCCATCCGCCTGTTCTGCGCGACGATGGCCGACGCTGTGGTCGACGGGCGCGCGGAGGCCGAGGCCGAGAAGGCCGCCGCCTACCAGCAGCAGCAACAGGCGTCCGCAGTCGAGGCCGGCGTCCAGCCCGAGGGCGAAGCCTACCCCGAGCAGGTTGCCGAGGAAGCTCCCGCGCAGGAA
>JAKAMO010000089.1 GCA_021812825.1 bacterium
AAGCCGCTCGCCGAGACCATCGGGAACATCATCGCCAAGGCCGATGCTGTGATGGAGAAGGAGGAACCTGACGCCATACTGCTCTACGGCGACACCAACAGCTGCCTCTCCGTGATGCCCGCCAAACGTCGCAAGATACCGGTGTTCCACATGGAGGCCGGCAACCGCTCCTTCGACCAGCGCGTCCCCGAGGAACTCAACCGCAAGGTGGTGGACCACCTGAGCGACATCAACATGACGCTGACCGAGCACGCCCGCCGCTACCTGCTGGCCGAAGGCCTGCGCCCGGAGACGGTGATCAAGACCGGCTCCCCGATGAAGGAGGTTCTGGCGTTCTACATGCCGAAGATCCTTAAGTCCGACGTGCTCAAGCGCCTGAAGCTGAAGGACGGCGCCTATTTCGTGGTCAGCACGCACCGCGAGGAGAACGTGGACAGCCTGGAGAACTTCCGCAGCCTGCTGGACTCGCTCAATGCGCTGGCGAAGAAGTACGGCATGCCCGTCATAGTATCCACGCACCCGCGCACCCGCAAGAAGCTGGAGGAACTGGGCGTGAAGGGCCTGGACAAGCGCATAGCTTTTCTGAAGCCGCTCGGCTTCTACGACTACGTGAAGCTGCAGCTCAATGCCTTCTGCGTGGTCTCCGACAGCGGCACGATAACCGAGGAGTCCACCATACTCAACGTCCCCGCCGTCACGATACGCCAGGCGCACGAGCGCCCGGAGGGGATGGACGAAGGCACGCTGATCATGTGCGGCCTGAAGACCGAGCGTGTGCTGGAGTCGGTGGAGATAGTGACCGCCCAGCATAGCAAGGCCGACAGGCGGTTCCGCCTCGTGGGGGACTACGACGTCGACAACGTCTCGAAGAAAGTGCTGCGCATCATTGAGAGCTACACCGACTACATCAACCGCATTGTCTGGCGGAAATCCCTCTGAGCGGGCGGGCCCCGGGCGGACATGAAGACGCTCATAGTAACCGAGAGGTTCTACCCGGAGGAGTTCATCGTGAACGACCTGGCGGCCGAGTGGGCCGCCGGGGGGATGACGGTGGACGTGCTGACCCAGGCTCCGAGTTATCCTTTCGGGCGGCTCTTTGACGGGTACTCCAACAGGCCATTCTCGTCGGAGAAATGGAAGGGGATGAGGATCTTCCGCTTCTTCACCGTCACCGGCTATCGCGATTCCCTCGTCCTTAAGCTGCTCAATTATCTCAGTTTCGTCCTGGCCGGCACCGCAGCCGCGCTTTTCAAGGCGCGCGGGCATGACCGCATCTTCGTCTACCAGACCGGCCCGCTGACGCTGGCCATACCTGCTGTGATAGCGGGCAGGCTGTATGGTATTCCGGTGACGATCTGGACGCAGGACATCTGGCCGGACATGGTCTATTCTTACGGCTTCAGGAAGACCCGCCTGCTGGAGTGGTTCCTGGGCGCCGTCATACGCTTCGTCTATTCCGGCTGTTCGGAGATACTGGTCTCCTGCGAGGGCTTCGCCGGGCGCATCCTGGGATACGTCCCCGGAAGGAAGATAGCGCATTTTCCCAACTGGCCCACGGTGGCGGACGACGGGGGCGCTGGGAAGGCGGAACTGCCGGAGGGCTTCAACTTCACCTTCGCGGGGAACGTTGGCAAGTTCCAGAACCTGGAGAACGTCCTGCGCGGTTTCGCGATGGCGGCGAAGGAGCGGCCGGACCTGAGGCTGAGCATCGTCGGCGACGGCTCGCACCTGGAGACGCTCAAGGGGATCGTGGCGACGGAAGGGATCCCCGGCGTGAAGTTCTGGGGCAGACACAAGAACTCGGAGATGCCGGCCTTTTTCAGGGCCAGCGACGTTATGATAGTCTCCCTTGCCAATACTCCCGGCCTTAACCTGGTGGTGCCGGCCAAATTCCAGGCCTATCTGGCCTTTCGGAAGCCGGTGTTCGCCGTGATGAACGGGGAAGTGAAGGGCCTGGTGGAGAAGCACGGCCTCGGCCTCGGCGCCGACCCCGACAGCCCGGAAGCCATACGTGACGGCTTCCTCAAGTTCCGCTCCCTGAGCGCGGAAGAGCTGGGGAGTTTCTCCGGCAGCGCCGGCAGGCTGCTCGCCGGAGAATACGACCGGGCGAGGGTCATAGCCGGAATACGGGCACATGTCGCCGCGGCAAATAGACTATAATCTGATGATGGCGGGGAAGAAATGCTGATCTTCAGGTGGCGCCGGCTGCTGCTTTTCCTGGGCGACCTCGCGCTGTTCTACGCGGCGCTGGGGCTGGCGCTGGTGGCCCGCCGTTTCAGCGCGGTGCCATGGGATTTCTTCCTGGAGCACGTGCGCGTATTCTCCATATTCGTGCCGGTCTGGACGGCGGTCTTCTACGTGGTCGGTTTCTACGATCTGCGCCGCATCAACAGGCTGGTAAACCTGATAAACATCTGTCTCCTTTCTTTCGTGGTGAACCTGGCCGCGGTCAGCGCGATGTTCTACGCGTTCTACCTGCAGCTGGGACTTACCCCGAAGACGCACCTGTTCCTTACCCTCTTCTTCCTGCACCTCTTCGCCACGCTCTGGCGGCGCGTTTGGACGCGCGTGGTGCTGGGCAAGCTCCTGCTGCAGAAGGTCGCCTTTCTCGGCACTAACACCCTTATCGAGGAGATAAAACGGGACCTGCCGCTGAATCCTTACCTTGGCTTCACCGTCGTGCCGCTGCCCGACCTGGGCGCGGCCGAGACCGCCGAAGGCTACTGGCGTCCCAACGGCCGGGGCTGCGTGCACATGGCCCCCAGGATAGACGTGCTGGTGGTGGACGCGGAGGACGCCGAGAACAGGCCCATGGTTGGCGGAGTGCTGCTCTCCACCGCCGTGATGGAGCAGGTCCCTATCATCACGCACCTGGATTTTTACGAGGACCTCTACGGCAAGATACCTCCCGAACACGCCGCCAAGCCCAGCTGGCTGCTGAGCAACGTGCTGCATCAGGAGAACCGGTTCTATTCGGTCCTGAAGCGGGTCCTGGACGTGGCCTTCGCGGCGGCGGGTCTGCTGCTGACCCTGCCGCTGACGCTGGCGGTCTGGGCGGCCATAAAGCTGGAGGGAGGGATCGGCGCGCCCGTGTTCTTCGTGCAGAAGCGCGTCGGCCACCTCGGGCGAAGATTCATAATCTGGAAGTTCCGCACGATGGTGGTGGGCGCCAGCAAGGCCGGGCCGCTGTACAAGGCCGGCAAGGACGACGAGAGGATCACGCCTTTGGGCAAGTTCCTGCGTTCGAGCAGGCTCGACGAGATCCCTCAGCTCTGGAACGTGCTGAAGGGGGACATGTCGCTGGTCGGGCCGAGGCCTGAGTGGACCAGCGAGGTCCGCATACTGGAGCGCACAGTGCCGCATTACCACCTGCGCCACCTGATAAAGCCCGGCGTCACCGGCTGGGCGCAGATAAATTACCACGCCACTTCGAGCCAGGCCGAGTCGCTGGAGAAGCTCCATTACGACCTGTACTACGTCAAGAACATGTCGCTGGCACTGGACCTGGGCATAATCTTAAGGACTTTCCGCAGGGTTTTCCAGAAGGACGCCGCTATGGCCGGCAAGACGGCCATTACTTCCTGACGGGTGTCAGGTCCCGCTCTTTTACGCCGCCGCCGCGAAGGCCAGCGCGAGGAAGATAGCGAACGACGTGTGCACGTGCTGGAAGGAGATCTCCGTAAGGTTCATCACGTAGAAGGCTGGCAGCGCGCACAGCGCCCAGAGGGCGTAGGGACTGGACGTCGCGCGGAACCGCCGGAGCGCGAAGTTCAGCATGGCCCAGAACAGGAACAGCAACGCCGCCAGTCCCAGCGTGCCGCGTTCCGCCGCCTGGTGGACGTAGATGTTGTTAAGCGTGCCGTAGACGCCGTCCTCCGGGAAGGGCTCTGGGTGGAACTTCTTGAACAGCCTCTTGATATTGTCAGGTCCGACCCCGACCACGGGGTGGGCCTTGAACATCTTGTAGCCGACCTTCCATAGCTCCAAACGGATATTGATGCCGGTGCTGGCTGAATTCGCGGCGAAGTCGCCGCGCTTGAAGGCCACTGAAGCATCTACCCTGTTCCGGACGCCTGGACTGAAGGCGGCCAGCAGCACGACAGCCAGCAGCATAACCCCGCCGGCAAGAGCCAGCCTCTTCCTGGAGGCCGGAGAGAAAGTGAAGATGCAGAGCATGCCGACGAACAACCCCAGGTAGGCGCCCCGGGTCTGTGTCAGCAGCACCGCCGCGAAGGTGAGGACGGCGGAAAGGCGGAGGGGAAAGCGGCGCCCGGCCGGGGCCTCTCCGCCCTGTAACAGCAGACTGAGCTGCAGCAGCAGCGCTATGGACATTGCCTCGCCGTAGCGCACCGCGTTCATCAGCACTCCCGCGCGGGCGAGCCCGTTCCCGGCGGCCAGCGAGCCCAGCGCCTCGTACATGCCGAAGACGGCGGAGACCCCGGCGGCCGCGGCGTAGAAGGCCGACAGGCGGGGGAGATGGTCCTTCCTGACCGCCAGCAGCAGCGTAGAGAGGCAGACGTATTTCAGGAAATCGGAGTTGAGCTGCCCGAAGGCCTTGCCGGGGTAATAGGCGGTAATGGCCGTAAGCAGGCAGACCCCCAGGTAGAGCGCCCACGGGATGAAGAGCGGGTGGCACCCGAGAAAAGAGAGGGCCTCTTTTATAGAGCCTTCCCTGTAGCGGATGACCAGCAGGGTCATGAGGTTCAGGAATAGCGCAGTTTCCACCGCCGTAACGGAGAACAGGGCCGCCGCCGCGAACAGGCAGAGAAAGGCCGAAAGGAGAGTGTCCGCGCTGATTTTCCGTGCTGTCACAATGCTAGAATTATAGCAGTTAACATGCATGCGAACCCTTCAACGCGCATTTTTTACCGCTCTTATGCTTCTGCGTATCCTGCCGGCACTTCTTCTGTTCTCCGTTGCGCCGCTGTGCGCCCAGCAGTACAACCTGCTGACCGAGCCTGCCCCGGCCGTGGATTATGCGAAGGACACCACATGGGATATCAGCGGGGCCTGGCTGGCCGGCGACGGGGACAGGACCGAGGTGAACGGCCTGGATATCAGCCTTTCCTTAGCCAAAAGAACGTCTACTGGTACTTATGACGGGGGTACGCTGGGGACTTCGCTTGTGGGATCCCCCGGGCGCGGTGAGATACGGCTGGCCGGGGTGAAGCGACATGTGGTAGGCAATACTATCCACGCTGCACCGGCCAGACATTACCTGTTCGGAGTGCCGGGCGTGCCGAGCTGGTCTCTGCATGTATCCTTCCCCGTCTCTTACGGCAATTTTTCCATCGACCATAACAACAAGGAGGAGGGGCGGTTCTACAATTTCCTGGCCGGGGTGCGGGCTGGCGCTGCCGCGCACCTTAAGCTCGGTAATTTCCTCCTTACCCCGTCGGGCCGTGCCGGACTGTCTACAGGCTACAGGGAATCCTATAAGGGCGGGGTTTACTGGAGCAACCGCCGGGAAGGCTGGGTGCGCCCTTTCGCTGTATTCGGGCTCTCGGCCGGACTGGACTATCTGCCGCGCGGGTACCGGTTACGCTGTGATTGGGAACGCTCCTTCAGCAACGGGAGAGAGCGGGCGATAGATTATCTCGGCCTGCGCCTGGTCATAGGCTGGACTCCCGGCGGCAAGGGCCGCAAGGCCGCCGAAGAGTCGGCTCAGGCCGGCCCCGCCGGCCGCGCCACGGTTGATTGACCGGCCTTATACTGTTAAAATATCGCTTTCGGCGCGGGGATACGGATCAGATGATGTCTCATAAACTCAAGATACTGGTCACCGGCGGCGCGGGGTTCATAGGCTCCCATCTCTGCCGGCGCCTGCTTTCCGAAGGCCACGACGTGCTGTGCGTGGACAGCCTGTTCACCGGCAGCAAGGAGAACGTCCTCGACCTCTTCGGCGACAAGCGCTTCGAGTTCATCCGCCACGACATCTGCTCTCCGCTCGTGCTCGAGGTGGACAGGATCTACAACCTCGCCTGCCCCGCTTCTCCGGTGCATTACCAGTTCAACCCGGTGCACACCACCAAGACCTCGGTGAACGGCACGATAAACATGCTGGGCCTCGCGCGCCGCACGAAGGCGCGCATCCTGCAGGCCTCGACCTCCGAGGTGTACGGCGACCCCGAGGTGCACCCGCAGCCGGAGAGTTACTGGGGCCGCGTGAACACTATAGGCCCGCGGGCCTGCTACGACGAGGGCAAGCGCTGCGCCGAGACCCTTTTCTTCGACTACCACCGCCAGCATAAGCTGGACATCAAGGTGGTGAGGATCTTCAATACCTACGGGCCCAATATGCATCCCAACGACGGGCGCGTCGTCAGCAACTTCATAGTGCAGGCGCTGCAGAACAAGAACATCACCATCTACGGCGACGGCTCCCAGACCCGCAGCTTCCAGTACGTCGACGACCTCGTGAACGGGATAACGGCGATGATGGAGAGCCCGGCGGATTTTTCCGGCCCGGTGAACATCGGCAATCCCGACGAATTCACGATAAAGCAGCTGGCCGAGAAGGTGCTGCAGCTGATCCCGGAGAGCAAGAGCAAACTGATCTACAAGCCTCTTCCTCAGGACGATCCGAAACAGCGCCAGCCGGACATAACGCTGGCGAAAGAAAAACTGGGCTGGACGCCGAAGATAAAACTGGAAGAGGGCCTGGGGAAGACGGTGGACTATTTCCGCCGTACGCTCAAGTGACTCGCAAGTCTGGACCGACAGAGAGGGGCTTCATGAAGAAGATGAACAGATCTATCTGCTGCATAGGCGCGGGCTACATAGGCGGGCCGACGATGGCCGCGATAGCCGACCATAACCACGACCGCAAGGTCGTGGTAGTGGACATCAACAAGAAGCGCATAGACGCCTGGAACTCGGACAGGATGCCCATCTTCGAGCCGGGGCTGGACGAGGTGGTCAAGCGCCGCCGCGGCAAGAACCTGTTCTTTTCCACCGACATCGACAAGGCCATCCGCGACTGCGATATCATCTTCGTCGGAGTGAACACTCCCACGAAGACCTTCGGCCGCGGCGCCGGCTGCGCCTCCGACCTGCAGTACTGGGAGGCTACCGCGCGCAATATCGTGAAGGTCGCCAACCGCGATAAGATAGTGGTGGAAAAGAGCACGCTGCCGGTGCGCACCGCCGAGGCGATGGAGCATATCCTGAGCCGCCACCCGAAATACCATTTCGAGGTGCTGTCCAACCCCGAGTTCCTCGCCGAGGGCAGCGCGATCAGCGACCTCGAGAACCCGGACAGGGTGCTGATAGGCGGCCACCAGACTCCGCGCGGCAAGGCGGCTATAAAGGCCCTCGCCGAGGTGTACGCGGCCTGGGTCCCTAAGGAGCGCATCCTGACCACCAACCTGTGGTCCGCCGAGCTTTCCAAGCTGGCCGCCAACGCTATGCTGGCCCAGCGCATCAGCTCTGTGAACTCCCTGTCCGCGCTCTGCGAGGCCACCGAGGCCGACATAGACCAGGTGGCGAAGGCCATAGGCATGGACAGCCGCATAGGCCCCAAGTTCCTGAAGACCGGCCCCGGCTTCGGCGGCTCCTGCTTCAAGAAGGACATCCTCAACCTCGTCTACATCTGCGACAGCTACGGCCTCACCGAAGTGGCCGAGTACTGGCGGCAGGTGGTGGCGATAAACGACTACCAGCAGGAGAGGCTGGTGGCGAACATCCTCAGGACCATGTTCAACACGCTGGCCAACAAGAAGCTGGCCATCTTCGGCTTCGCTTTTAAGGCGAACACCAGCGACACCCGCGAGAGCCCGGCCATAGCGATAACGAAGATGCTGGCCGCGGAGAAGGCGCAGATAGCCATAACCGACCCCAAGGCCCTGGGCCACGTGGCCGAGGATTTGGGCGAGCTGGCCTCCAGGGTGGTGACCACGGCGGACCCCTACGAGGCGGCCAGGGACGCCGACGCCATCATCCTGCTGACCGAATGGGAGCAGTTCAAGGGACTGGACTACGAGAAGCTCTACAAGGGCATGCGCAAGCCGGCCTTCCTGTTCGACGGCCGCAACATGCTGGACCACGCGAAGCTGCGCCGGATCGGCTTCGAGGTCAAGGGCGTGGGCAAATAGCCGGCCTCCGGGCGGCTGCAGGAGGGGGCCCCGCCTGGAAGCGGGGCCCTTCCCTTTTGAGGCGGGTCAAGGGAACGAAAAATCCAAATTTGCTACAATTATTGCGTGGCGGCAGGGCCGCCGCGCTAGGTCTGCAATTTAAATTATTATTAAGGAGACCCCTAAAATGGCTACTAAAATCGGTATCAACGGTTTCGGACGCATTGGCCGCCTCGTCGCGCGCGCCATTCTGGCCCGCACCGACGGCCGGCTGGAGCTGGTCGCGATCAACGACCTCACGGACGCCAAAACGAACGCCCACCTCCTTAAGTACGATTCCGTGCACGGCCGCCTGGAGCAGGAAGTGAAGGCCGTCGCCGACGACAAGATCTCCGTGGGCGGCAAGGAGATAAAGGTCTTCAAAGAGAAGGACCCGGCCGCCATACCGTGGAAGAGCGTGGGCGTGGAGATCGTAATAGAGTCCACCGGCCTGTTCACCGTCAAGAAGGACGGCGTCAACAAGAAGGGCAAGGAAGTGAAGGGCGCCGAGAACCACATCACGAAAGGCGGCGCAAAGAAGGTCATCATTTCGGCCCCGGCCGAGGGCGAGGACATAACGATAGTGATGGGCGTCAACGATTCCAAGTACGACCCGAAGGCCCACAATGTGGTCTCCAACGCCTCCTGCACCACGAACTGCCTGGCGCCGTTCACGAAGGTCATCCAGGACAAGTGGGGCATAGAGAAGGGCCTGATGACCACGATACACGCCTACACGAACGACCAGAAGATACACGACATGGCCCACAGCGACCTGCGCCGCGCCCGCGCGGCCGCGCTGTCCATGATCCCGACCTCCACCGGCGCCGCCAAGGCGATCAGCCTGGTGATGCCCGAGCTGAAGGGCAAACTGGACGGCTTCGCTATCCGCGTGCCCACCCCGAACGTTTCCGTGGTGGACCTGACCGTGCAGCTCTCCAAGCCGGCCACCGCCGAGGAGATCAACGCCGAGCTGAAGAAGGCCGCCGAGGGCCCGCTGAAGGGCATCATGGACTACGTCGAGGAGCCGCTGGTCAGCATAGACTATAACCACTGCCCGGCGAGCTCCAGCGTGGACGCCAAGAGCACGAAGGTCATCGGGGGGAACTTCGCGAAGGTCCTCTCCTGGTACGACAACGAGTGGGGCTATTCCAACCGCGTCGTCGACCTGGCCATGCTGATGATAAAGAAAGGGCTGTAATTAGAGGCTTTGCCGGGGGTCGGGTGGCGCCGCAAGGCGCGCGGACCCTGAGACCCCCGGCGTTGTTCCGCAGTCAGTCAGGAGCTACTACAATGGCTAAGAAGAGAGTGCTGATCATGGGGGCCGCGGGCCGCGACTTCCATAACTTCAACGTGTTCTACCGCGACAACAGGGACTACGAGGTGGTGGCCTTCACCGCCTACCAGATCCCCAACATCGCGGGCCGCAAGTACCCGAAAGAGCTGGCCGGCAAACTGTACCCGAAGGGCATCCCGATATACGAGGAGAAGCACCTGCCCGAGCTGATAAAGAAGCTCAAGGTGGACGAGGTGGAGTTCGCCTATTCCGACGTGAACTTCAACACGCTGATGGCGAAGGCCTCGATAGCCCTGGCCGCCGGCGCGAACTTCAAGATCCTCTGCGCCGAGCAGACCTACATCGCTTCGAAGAAGCCCGTGATAGCCATCTGCGCGGTGCGCACCGGCTGCGGCAAGAGCCAGACCACCCGCGCCATCGCCAGCATGCTCAAGGAGATGGGCAAGAAGGTGGTGGCGATACGCCACCCGATGCCCTACGGCGACCTCGTGAAGCAGACCTGGCAGCGCTTCGCCACCCTCGAGGACCTGAAGACGCACGAGTGCACCATCGAGGAGATGGAGGAGTACGAGCCCCATATAGCCGCCGGCCACGTGGTTTACGCCGGCGTGGACTACGGCGAGATCCTCAAGCGCGCCGAGAAGGAGGCCGACGTGATCCTGTGGGACGGCGGCAATAACGACGTGCCGTTCTACAAGCCGGACCTGCACATAGTGGTAACCGACCCGCTGCGCGCGGGCAACGAGGCCACCTACCACCCCGGCGCCGAGAACCTGCGCATGGCCGACGTGGTGGTCATCAACAAGGTGGACACCGCGAGCGCCAAGCAGGTAGAGGTGGTGCGCCAGAACATCCGCCAGATGAACCCGAAGGCGCAGATCATAGAGGCCGAGAGCCCGGTGACCGTGGACAACCCCGCGGCGGTGAAG
>JAKAMO010000090.1:0-3525 GCA_021812825.1 bacterium
AAATGTAGTCTACCATCTGGGGGAGGCATGACACCTCAACATATCATTCTTAATTAACGCCGCCGGGGAACCGGCGGTTTTGTTTTGATAGAATTTCAAAATGAAGAAGGCGGGGATCGCGCTGGCGGCGCTGTTGCTGGCCGGGTACGGGGCGTACCGGCTGAGCAAGAGCAGGACTTTCCAGCTGTTCGGCGGGCTGACGAGCCGCGTGGAGACGGACCGGCGGGTGGTGGCGCTCACTTTCGACGACGCTCCTACGCCGGCTACGCCCTCGGTGCTGGAGCTGCTGGCCGCCGAAGGGGTGAAGGCGACCTTCTACTGCATCGGCTCCAATATAGAGAAAGACCCGGCCGGGGCGGCGCGCATAGCGGCGGCCGGCCACGAGCTGGGCAACCACACTTATTCGCACCTGCGCATGGTTTTTAAAGCTCCTTACACTGTCGCCTCGGAGGTGGAGCGCACCACGGCCCTCATACGCGGGGCCGGCTACAAGGGACCGGTGACTTTCCGTCCGCCTTACGGCAAGAAGCTCGTGGGCCTGCCTTATTACCTGCGCTCGCGGGGCATACCCACGGTGACGTGGGACCTGGAGCCGGACACTTGTTTTCCCGGCGACGCCGCGCGCATAGAGGAATACACGGTGTCCGGGGCGCGGCCGGGTTCCATAATACTGCTGCACGCGCTCTGCGGCGAGGCCTGCGCGGCGGACCGGGCCGCCCTGCCCGGCATCATCCGCGGGCTTAAGGCGGCGGGTTTTACTTTCGTGCGGGTTTCCGACCTTTTGGCTGAAGAGAAATAGCACTGCCGGACGCTCCAGGCAGTCGGGGGTCGGGTCTGAAACTTGACATCGAAGCCGCCGGGGGATGTTTGTTAGAATATTCATGACCGAAACGGTGTCCTGGAGGACTTATGTCGAAGGAAAATAAGATAGTGATGACGCGCAGCGGGGCCAAGCGGCTGCTGTCCGAGGAAGACACCGGATATCTCTGTCTGAGCTCCAGGAAAGGCAAACCCTATGGAGTTCCGGTCTCGTACGCTTTTATGGGCGGACGCATAGTGTTTCACTGCGCCCTTAAGGGCCGCAAGCTGGACCTCATCCGCGAGAACCCGGCAGTTTGTTTTACCGTGTCGCGCCATCCGGACAGGGTCAAGCCGCACCATCCCGAGAAAGGGTGCAAGTACAGGTACGAATCCGTTATCTGCTTCGGCCGGGCCCGTATAATAGAGAACCTTAAGGAGCGCCACTTGCTGCTCAACAGGTTCCTTTCCCATTTCAACGTGCGGCTTGGCAGGGCGCCGAAGGACAACTTTATCCCCGAGGCGGTGGCTAAGGGCGTGGGCTGCGTGGCTATCGACGTGAATTCCATCACCGGCCGCATGAAGACTGGGAAGAAATAGAAGACCGCCGCGGTCGTGCGAAGCCGCCGGGGGAACCCGGCGGTTTTGTTTTGCCTCCATTGCGGTCTCTTTTGTCGTGAAAAATGTGTATGTAAAATAAGGACTTTTTAAGACAAATGTAAATAATACTTGACATGATGTAAAGCATAGTGTACAATTTGTATATCGTAGTTTACATCGGTTGAGTTACGGAGGAAGTCGTGAAAGACGCAGAGCTGCAGAACAATCTCAGGAAGCTGAGGTTTGAAAAGGGCGAGATGACCCAGGAAGAACTTGCCGATAAGCTGGGCGTTTCAAGGCAGACCGTGTATGCCGTAGAGAAAGGCAAGTTCAATCCCTCGGTGCTGCTGGCCATACAGATCGCGGCATTTTTCGGGGTTAGGGTAGAGGAAGTCTTCAATATTAAGGAGGAAGTGAAATGAATAAGAGGTATACGTTTGAGCTCGTGGTGGGGATAATAACGCTGGTGAGCGTGCTGCTGTTCGGACAGGCCGGCTACGCCAGCTTCGCGCTGATGGTCTTTCTGCCGCTGTTCAGCAAGAAAAAGCCGGATGAGCGGGAGCTCCAGCTCTTCTACAAGTCCGGCAACATCACGCTGGTGTTCCTTATCCTTAGCATGGTGGCCATAGACCAGCTGAAGACCCTCACCTTCGGGGGGATAGTAGTGGGGGATTACTGGCTCAACTTCTCCATAGCGGCATTCCTCATCAGCCACGGCGCCAGCGGCCTGGTGGTCGGTCGCAACGGGTAAACCGCACTGACGGTGATAATAAAAAGAACCGCCGGGGATAAATCTCCGGCGGTTTTGTTTTGGCGGAAAGATTTGCGCGGACCGATTGTATATAATGCAGGAGGAAAGATGGAACAGACCGACCTGCAGATACTCGACCGCGTGGCTTCCGGTGACGCCGACGCCTTCGAGCTGATAGTGAGGCGCTACCAGGGGCTGGTATACGACCTGGCCTGGCGCCTCCTGGGCGACGTGTCGGAAGCGGAGGACGCGGCGCAGGCGGCCTTCATTAAGATGTACTCCGCTCTGGGCTCGTACAGGCGGGAGATGCCTTTCCGCAACTGGGCCTACACCGTAACGCTGAACGTCGCCCGCAACCGTCTGAAGCGGGGACGCCTGCTGAGCTTCCTGTCGTTCATGGCCCCCGGGGACGATGAGGGCGTCCCGGAACCGGCCGAGGCAGGCGGGTCCCCGGAAGAGCAGCTCGAGGGCGGCGGTCTGCGCCGCGCGCTCGAGGGCGCCATAGCGGCCCTGCCCGAGGACCTGAAGACGCCGTTCGTCCTGTTCCATCTGCACCGCCTCCCGGCAAAGGACATAGCCGAAACGCTGGGCGTCACGCCCAACGCCGTAAGCCTGCGCCTGCACAAGGCGCGCGGGCGCCTGGCCAGGGCGCTCTCGCCAGCCTATCCTGAATACCGCGTGGAGGGAATATGAACGAGAAGGCCCTTGAGAAGAAATTCGAAGAAGGGTGCGCCGGCCTGCCGCTGCGCGAGCCGCGCGACCTGTGGCCCGGGGTGCGCGCTGGCATAACCGCCCCGCGTGCCTCGGGCTTCGGCCGAAGGTCGGCCTGGGCGGCCGGCTTCGCCGCGGCGACCGTTATAGTGGTACTTTCGATGCCGGGCGCCACGCAGAGCATAAAGAACGGGCTGAAGCGCCTGTTCTCCAGCGCCTACTCAGTGAACATGGGCGGGCAGGAGGCCTCCGGCACGCTGATCTCCATGGACGGCGAGGAGAGGGAGATAAGGAGCGGCGATATGCTGCTGAAGGTGAAGGTCTCCTCGGTGGACGAGAAGACGGCCATGGTGGAGCTGTCGGTTTTCTACGAGGGGATTCAGCCGGACGGAAGCATGCGGAAACTGGTGTCGCGCCCCAAGATACTCACCATGAAGGGCCGCGCCGCGGAAGTGACCGTGACCAACAATACCGGCAAGCCGGTGTACAAGTTCCGCATAGTTCCCACGGAAACGGATCCCGGGGTCTATTCCGGAGCTGTGGTGCCCATCAACGGCTGAACTGGCCACCGTGGACAGCCGTAAGCGGTCGCAACTCGGAGTCTTCGGGGAGGCTGGTGACGGTAAAAGGCGGCCGGAGCTTTTCTTTATGACTGGCCTAATAGA
>JAKAMO010000090.1:3535-10255 GCA_021812825.1 bacterium
TGGTGTCCGTGTCGGGGGCTATGGAACTCGCCTGGCCGGACCTGCCCGTTCGCTCCAGTTCGTAGGTTCCGCGGCCGGCGTGCAAGACGAATTCCCCGGAGCAGGACGGACAGTAGATGGCGTTGCCGTCCTTGTGTTTGGTGGTAGGGGCTACGATGGGACCGCATTTGGGGCAGGTCAGCATCAGGCGTGCGTCCCCGCAATGCCCGATAATGTGGTCGAGGGAGCCATCGCGGCCCAGTGTCAGGAAAACCTCCGTGAACGCCCGGTCGAACTGTTTTCCTTTTTCGTTCTCGATTATCTGGTAGGCCTTGTCTGGACTCATCCTGGGCTGGTAGGAGCGCGTGCTGGTCATGGCGTCGAAGGCGTCGGCGATGCTGACTATACGGCCGGTCAGAGGTAATTTTTCCCCGTTGAGGCGGCCCGGGTAACCCTTGCCGTCCACTCTCTCGTGGTGGCGGAAAACGGCCTCTATGACGTACCGGGCCATGGGATGGCTGGCGATAATGCGCCTCCCCAACTCGGGGTGGCGTTTTATTATCGCGTATTCTTCCGGAGTGAGGGGGCCGTGTTTGCCCAATATGGCGTCCGGGACGCCGATCTTCCCGAGATCGTGGACCAGGCCGCCCAGTTCAGTTTTAAAGACCTCTTTCCTGTCGAGCCCGATTTTTACTGCCAGAGCACGGGCGTACCTGCTTACCCGCCAGATATGTCCGCCGGTGTACGGATCACGGGCCTCGATGACGGAGGCCAGGGTTAGAAGGGACCTTAATAACGGGATTTCGTCAGTTGTGATGCGCATATCGCCCCCAGGCCGCGGCCGCACGTTCATTCCACTATAGAACTAAGGCGTTTTAGTGTCAATGACGGAAGCGGGGAGACGACGGGCTTCAGGCCGTAGGGTAGTCCCGGCGGTCTTGCCCCGAGGTATGTGCCGGCGCGCGTGGCCGGGGATAGCCTTTCCGGGTGATTCCCCTTTTCGTTCTCAGCGGTTATAATTCCCTTGGGGTCGGGGTTCGAGGGGGGCGTATGACAAGGATATTGAGCACCGCCAAGGACGTGCTGGTGGAGAACACGGGCCTGAAGTTCCCGCGGCTGGTGAATATCAGCTTTAAGAAAGGCGAGTACCACGTCATCCTGGACATGTTCGACTCGGCGGCCAGGCCGGGGGACGCGGCCAGTCGTACCTACGACGTCAGGATAGACGAGGCCGGCCGGCTGCGCGGCTACGAGCTTATCAAGCCCGGGAGATAGCCGGGCGTCCGGGGGGGCGGTCCAACATCTTCACGCCGGAGCCGCCGGGAAAGCCGGCGGCTCCGCTCTATGCCGGCGGCCGCCTTTGCGCCGCGTCGCCGGAGAGGTATAATCTGGGAATATGCGCAAGAAGCTGAGACGGTACTTTTTTACGGGGCTGGCGGTACTGCTGCCGATCGCGGCCAGCGCGCTGGTGGTGACCTGGCTCTTCGGCCTGATGGACAGCTGGACCACGCCGATCACGCTTCATCTCTTCGGGCATCATATCCCGGGGCTGGGCATAGTGATCACCGCCTGCGTGATAGTGCTGGCAGGGTTCTTCAGCTCCAACGTGATCGGGCGCTGGCTCATAGGCCTGGCCGACCACGTGCTGATGGAGGTGCCCGTCCTCAAGACGGTCTATAATACCACCAAGCAGGTGCTGCAGGTCTTCTCGCCCGGCGGGCAGGGCTCCTTCCACAGCGTGGTGCTGCTGGAGCACCCGCGCTCGGGGGCGCTTTCGCTGGGTTTCGTGACGCGCGAGCTGGCGCTGGAGTCCGGAAAGGCCAGCGTCAGGCACCTGTCGGTCTATGTGCCGACCAACCACATGTACTTCGGCGATATCTTCGTCGTGCGGCCGGACCAGGTGCGCCGGACGCCCCTGACCGTGCAGGAGGGCATACAGGCCGTCATCTCCGCCGGCGCCACCCTGCCGGAGGCGATCAGGACCGAGCTTTACGGCGGGTGAGCGGCCGGCGCGCTTAGCCCTGGCGCGGATGGCCCCGGCCCGCATAGGCGCAAGGAACGTCCCCGGTCTTCGTCGTGCCGGCTTTCACCCTGGTCCGGGGGCTTACGGGCTTCTTTGCCGGCCTGGTATTCTAAGGGAAAAGTAGAAGGCGCGTCAGTATAAGCGAATGAAAGACAATATTATCCTGCTGCTTGCCCTAGCCGCCATACCGCTGTTCATGTTCTCGGCGGCCTACCTGTTCTCCGCCGCGAACGCGGCCCGGAGAGGCCCGCTGCCCCCGGGGCGCAGGCTGAAGGCCAGGCTGGCCTTCGGCTGCGCGGCCTTCATACTGGCGGCGCACCGGGCCGCCATGACGTGGATGCTGCTCTCGATGGACTTCAACGACAGGAACGTGCAGGAGGGCTTCGGGATGACCTGGTGGTTCATCGACCCGCTGGCGGGCTTCCCGGTCATCCTGGGGACGCTGCCTTTTACGGATAAAATGCCGATGCCGCGGTTCATCACCGGCGTCTACATACCCCTGGCTATCTTGCTGTACGCCGGCGTCGTATACCTGCTGTGGCTGGCCGGGCGCCGGGCTTTGCGGGCCGTTCCCGGGGGCGGCGGCGCCGCGGTATAATTCCATTATGATAAAAGCCGTTATCTTCGACCTGGACGGGACGCTGCTGGACACCATAGAGGACATCACGGACTCGCTCAACGCGGCCCTGGCCGGGGACGGCCTGCGCGCCTATACGCCGGCGGAGACCAAGATGTTCGTGGGCAGCGGCGTGAGGACGCTGCTCGAGCGCGCGCTGGCGCACGCCGGCCGCCCGGGCGCGGCTTTCGAAGGGGCGAAGGAGAGGTTCCTCAGGGAGTACGCGGCGCGGCGCACGGCCAAGACCCGTCCCTACCCGGGCCTGCCGGAGGCGGTGGACGGGCTGCGGGCCATGGGCGTGAAGACCGCCGTGCTGAGCAACAAGCCGCAGGCGGACACGCTGGATACCGTGCGCCACTATTTTTCCCTGGAGCGGTTCGACCTGGTCTACGGCCAGCGCGAGGGCGTGCCGATGAAGCCGGACCCGGCCGCGCTCGACGCGTTGATCGCCGAGCTGGGGGTGGGGAAGGACGAGTGCCTCTTCGTCGGGGACTCCGACGTGGACATGAGGACCGCGGCCAACGCGGGCCTGCGCAAGGCCGGCGTGCTGTGGGGCTTCCGCCCGCGCCGGGAGCTGGAAGCCCACGGCGCGGATTACCTCCTCGACGACCCCCTCAGCCTCCTGGACATAGTGAGGCGCTCCGGCCCGGCCGGCGCCCGGTAAGGCCCGCCGGTGCGGCGAGTTTCAGTCCAGCTTTATGCCCAGCCCGTCGAGCAGGGCCATGGCCTCGGGCAGGGAGAACCTCGCGCCCTTGACCGGGCAGGTGCCCACGTTGATGGCGTAGTTCCTGGCCCCGGAGAGGTTCGCCTTCAGCAGCTTAGTGCCGCCGAACAGGGCGCCGGAGAAGTCGGTGCCGGAGAGGTCCGCGCCGGTGAGGTCCGAGTCGCGCAGGTCGGCGCCTTTGGCCAGGCAGTCCTTCATGACCGCGCCGGCGAGGTCCAGTCCCATGAACACGCAGTCGCTCAGCACGCAGGAAAAGAAGCGCGGCGGGCCGGAGAGGTTGAGCTTCGGCCAGGCGGCTTCGGTCCAGTTCAGGCCTGTCAGCTTGGAGTTCCTGAACTCGGGGCCCTCGAAAGAGGAGGCGTTCGGGGAGACCAGGCTGAGGTTGCAGCTTTCGAAGCGGCACTCGCGGAAGCGGCAGAAGCGCAACCCGGCGCCGGTTAGGTCGCAGTTCCTGAACACGCAGGAATGGAAATGCCTGGACTCCAGGCGCGCGCCCTTCAGGTCCAGGCCTTCGAAGGCGCGCTCGGAGTATTCCTTCTCCCCGTCGTCGGGGAACGTCCTTTTCCTCATCTTTAGATTCTAACATAGAACGGGCGGGGCCGCCGCCGGAATTTGCTATTATTTGCGGTAAATACGGAGGAGAACATATGAAAATGCGGAACATTCAGCTTGCTGCGGCCATGCTGCTTTCGCTGGCAGGCTCCGGCTGGTGCGGCGGTAAGAAGATCATCTGCGTGCTGGACCTCGAGGATAAATCCAGCCACAGCCATACCTGGCAGAACGTCGGCACCGGGGTCGCCGAGATGCTGGTGACCGCCCTTTCCGAGACGAAGAAGTACACCCTCATAGAGCGCGACAAGCTGGAGGCCGTGCTGAACGAGCAGAAGCTCGGCGCCTCCGGAGCGGTGACGGCCCAGACCGCGGCCAAGATAGGCCGGCTGCTCGGCGCGCAGTACATAGTGACCGGCGCCGTGACCGAGTTCGGCGTGAAGGACTCCAAGATAGGCGTGGGCGGCCTGGGCAAGGTGCTGCCGTTCGGCGGCAGCGCGAAGGTGTCCCGGAACACCGCCAAGGCGTCCCTGGACGTGCGCGCCATCGACACCACCACCGGCCAGATAGTGGCCGCCGCCAAGGGCGACGGTTCCAAGTCCAGCGCCGAGATCTCCGGCGACCTCAGCATAGCCCCCAGCTTCGACTTCGGCAAGGAGGGCTTCGACGAGACCATAATAGGCAAAGCCGCCCGCGAGGCGGTGGACCGCGTGGCCAGGGAGCTTTCCGCCAAGTTCGACGAGAACGGCCCCTCGGCGGTGAAGATCATCAAGATAACCGGCGGCCAGGTCTACCTCAATTCGGGCTCCGCCGACGGCGAGAAGGTCGGCAACGTCTACGAGATCTTCCGCGTGGGCGAGGAGATGCTGGACCCCGACACCGGCGAGTCGCTGGGCGCCGAGGAGGAGAAGGTGGGCAAGGCCAAGATCGTGAAGGTCACCCCGAAATACTCCATCGCCGAGACCAAGGCGGCCGTGCAGAAGACCGACGTGCTGAGGCCGGCCAGGTAAGCGCCCCGCCGAGAAAGCCGCGTCCGCGCGGCGACGGGACCGCCGGGGAGACCCGGCGGTCCTTTTTTCCTCAGAGGCGGAGCGGGAGCCTCGTCCTGCGGCCGCGTATGCTAGAATACAGTTATGGCTAACGACAATGTCGCTAACGACGTGTTCTCGCGCACGGCGGCCGACGGCGAGGTGATGAGCGACGGCGCTTACAACCTGGCCATGGGCCTGGTGCTCTGCTGGGGCTTCCTGGTGAACTGGTGGATGGTCAGGAACGTCCCGGTCTCGCTGATAACCGGAATAGACATCCGGCTGTTCCTGCTGGGCTATTTCGCCTCCTGCTTCGCCGGCGTGTACCTGTTCAACAGGTCCTCCAACCCCGGGGTCAGCTTCCTCGGCTACAACCTGGTGGTCATTCCGTTCGGCTTCGTGATAAACGTGGTCGTGGCCCGCTACGACAGCGCGCTGGTCCTGGAAGCCATCCGGATAACCGGCACCGTCACGCTGGGCATGATGCTGCTGGGCTCGCTGTTCCCGGCCTTCTTCAGGCGCATCCACACCGCGCTGACGATATCGCTGCTGCTGGTGATACTGGTGGAGCTGGCCGACATCTTCATCTTCCACAAGCAGCGCGGCATAATCGACTGGATAGTGGTGCTGATCTTCTGCGGCTACGTGGGCTACGACTGGGGCCGCGCGAACAACATCCCGAAGACGCTCGACAACGCCGTGGACAGCGCCGCCGCGCTGTACATGGACATCATCAACCTGTTCCTGCGCATACTGCGCATACTGGGACGGCGCAGGCGCTAGGCCGCCGGCAGGACCCGCGCATTCAAACGCTGGAAACCCCGGGCCTGAAGCCGCAAAATGGTATAGAATATCAGTGCTATGACCGACACCGACAATAAAGAGAAGCCGGACCTGCTGAAACGGATGTCCAGCGTGGTCAGCCACGAGCTGCGCAACCCGCTGGCCATCATCTCCAACTCGCTCTATTTCATCAAGACCAAGCTGGGCGCCGGCGGCGCCGTGCTGGACCCGAAGATCGCCAAGCACCTGGGGATAATCGAGGGCGAGGTGAAGCACTCCAACGACGTGATAGAGGAGATGCTCTGCTTCACGCGCGGCCGGGAGCTGCAGCCGGTGCCGGTGCGCATGAACGCCGGCATAGACGACCTGGCCGGCTCTTTCCCGCTGCCGCCCGGCGTGACCCTGAAGAAGGAGCCCGACCCCTCCGACCCGCGCGTCAGCGCGGACATAGAGTCCATGCGCTACGCGATACGCTGCGTGCTCGCGAACGCGGTGCAGGCCATGCCCGAGGGCGGCACCGTCGCCATAGCCGTCTCCCACGACGGCAGGTTCGCGCACATGACCTTTACCGACACCGGCCCCGGCTTCGCCGGCGGCGACGGGGAGAAGGCTTTCGAGCCCTTCTATACCACCAGGCCCCGCGGCATAGGCCTGGGCCTGCCGATAGTGCGCAAGTTCCTGGAGCTGCACGGCGGCTCGGCGAAGGCCGGCAACGCCGCCGGCGGCGGCGCCGCGGTTACTATCTCCCTGCCGCTGCTGAAATAGGCATGAAGGACATCAAGGTCATCGGCTTCGACGCCGACGACACCCTCTGGGTCAACGAGCCGCATTACCAGGCCTTGGGCCGGGAGTTCTGCGGGCTGATGTCGCCCTGGACGTCGCCGGAAAAGGCGGCCGAGGAGCTGTACGCCACCGAGATGGCCAACATGGAGCTCTACGGCTACGGCGCGAAGAGCGTGATGCTCTCGCTGGTGGAGACCGCGCTGCGCATAGGCGGCGACAAAGTGCCCGCCGCCGC
>JAKAMO010000091.1 GCA_021812825.1 bacterium
ACTTCAAGATCTCCGAGGGCGAGCGCGTGCTGGTGGTGGACGACGTCCTCAACTCCGGCCGCCTCTGCGCCGAGGCCATCAGCCTGGCCCGCGGCTACGGAGCCAAGGTGATAGGCGTGGTGGCCATAGTCGACCGTTCCACCGGCGACCTGCCGCTCAACGTGCCGGTGCGCGGCCTGATCTCCTACCCGCTGCAGCTCTTCCCGCCCGACAACTGCCCGCTCTGCCGGCAGAAGCTGCCGCTCACGATCCCCGGCTCGACCGTTCACCGCGTCCACGGCCACGAATAGCCTCACCCGCGCCAGGCGGCGCGCCGTAGCCCCTCAGGAGCGCCGACCTCGGCACGGCGTCCCCGATCTTAACGATGAAGACCAAGCACATAGCACTTATCTCCGATTTCGGCACCCACGACCCGTTCGTGGGCGCTATGAAGGGCGTCCTGCTCTCCAAGGCGCCGGGCGTCACGATAATCGACATAACGCACCAGATCCCCCCGCAGGACATACAGACGGCCGCCTTCTACCTGATGGCGGCCACCCCTTACATGCCCAAGGGCACGCTCTTCCTCTGCGTGGTGGACCCGACAGTGGGCACGGGACGCGGCATAATCTGGACCAGGACGGCGTACCACCAGTTCATCGCCCCGGACAACGGCCTGATCAGCTGGGTCGACCAGAAGGAGAAGATCCGCGACGCACGCTTCATCAACAACTCCTCCCTTTTCATGGAGACGATCAGCTCCACGTTCCACGGCAGGGATATCATGGCCCCGGTCGCGGCGGCCATAGCCAAGGGCCTCCCGGAGGCGAAGATAGGCCCGCTGTTCCCGGATTACCGCCGTTTCCCGTTCCCCCAGCCGGTCAAGGCCGGCAACAGGATAACCGGTCAGGTGATAGCCATCGACCATTTCGGGAACGTGATAACCAATATCGCCCGCGAATACGTCGGAGCCCGCGGCGTATTCAACGCCGGCGGCCGCATGCTCAAGGGCCTCAAGCTGACGTACGCCTCGGTCGCGGAGGGAGAGCCGCTGGCCCTGATAGGCTCGTTCGGCTTCCTCGAGTTCTCGGTCAGGAACGGCAGTTTCGCCCGCAGCTTCGACGTCAAGATAGGCGCCCCGGTGGAAGCCATAGTCTCGCTGGACCAATAATATGAACATCCTCAAACTTAAATCCGCGGCGGTAAGGCGGAGGGCCTCCGCCCATCCCTGGATATTCTCCAACGAGCTGCAGACCGTGGACACCTCCATCCTCCCCGGCACCGTCTGCGGCCTGGCCTATCCCGACGGAAGGCCGGCCGGCGTAGGGTTCTTCAACCCGCGCAGCCTCATTTCGATGCGCCTGCTGGCCAAGGATACTCCGCAGGCTCCGCGGGACTTCGTCCGCGAGCGACTCGCCGCCGCCCTCCGCTACCGCGAGGAGCTGGGAATTGACCGGGCCTGCCGCCTCTGCTTCGGAGAATCCGACGGGCTGCCGGGGCTGGTGGTGGACAGGTACGGCGACTACGCGGTCGCGGAGATACTTTCCGCGGGAATGGAACTTTTAAAGGGCGAGATAACCGCCGCGCTTACCGACCTGCTGCGCCCGCGCGGCATCCTCTACAAGAACACGCACCAGTTCCGGGAGCTCGAGGGCCTGCTCTCCTACGAGGAGACCGCCTTCGGCGTCATGCCGGACTCCGCGGAGAT
Source organism: bacterium (assembly GCA_021812825.1). Next base: position 1,688 of record JAKAMO010000091.1, read on the forward strand.
AGAGGAGAACGGCCTGCGCTACCGCGTGCCGATGGCCGGCGCGCAGAAGACAGGCTGGTATTTCGACCAGCGCGAGAACCGCGCCGCGCTGGCCCCGCTCTTCGCGGGGCGCAAGGTTCTCGACCTGCACACCTACCTAGGCGCCTTCGCCATCACCGCCGCGAAGGCCGGCGCCGCCGCTGTCTGGGGCGTGGATTCCTCGGAGAAGGCCATAGAGGGCGCGCAGGAGAACGCCAGGCTCAACGGCGTGGCCGACAAGATAGTCTTCAGGAAGGAGAAGGCGGAGCGCCTGCTGGAGGCCATGGAAGCCGGGCAGCTGCCGGAAAACCCGGATTTCATCCTGCTGGACCCGCCCAACATCGTCCGCAACAAGAAGCATCTCCCGCAGGCGCTGAAAATGCTCTCGCGCATGGCCGCGGCCGCCTTGAAGGCCCTGCCCGGCGGCGGCTACCTGGCGGTCTCGACCTGCTCGCACCACATCTCCCGCGCCGCGCTGCTGGAAACGCTGTCGTCGGCCTCGGCCAGGGCAGGCCGCACGCCGGTCATAGCGGAACTGCGCGGCCAGGCCAAAGACCACCCGGTCCTGCTGAACATGCCCGAATCCGAGTACCTGCACTTCGTGCTGCTGCGGGTCGGCTGAACGCGGCCTAGAACCCTGCGTTAAAGCCGATAGCGAACGGCAGCAGCGCGTTCTGCCCGCCTATGTTGGCGAAGCCCAGCTGCAGCCCTTTCAACGTGCCCCTGCAGATGTTCAGCAGCCCCAGCTGTATCCCGCTCATATCCCCGTCGCTGCGGTTGACCACTCCGGCCTGTATCCCCCTCATCGCGCTCTTCGTCACGTTCACGGGCGCCGCCATCAGCCCCCCGCCGCGGTCGCTCCAGTTCCGCAGCCAGGCCGCCTGAAGTCCCATGGAGCGATTGGCGCTGTTCCAGGCGCCGAGCTGCAGCCCGTACTGCCGGTCGGCGAAGTTCACGGCCGGAGAGGCCTGCAGGCCGTAAACGCCGTCGGCCGCCAGATTGTAGGCCAGCGAGAGTTGGATCCCGGCGGCTGAATCGGAGCCGTTTATCCAGCCCAGCTGCAGGCCGTATATCCTGGAAGTATCGCCTTTGAAGTTGAAGACAAGGCCGGCCACCGTGTCGGCGTCCTCCGGCCAGTCCCAGCCTCCAGGCGAAGTCTGCACCTTGAACGGGGTCCAGCCCGCCCGCGAGTCAGCGGCGGAAGCCGCACCTAAGACCAGCATCGCGGACAGGACGGCCGCCAATCTTGATAAGGACATTTCTTTAAACCCTCCTAGCGGGCCGAATGCCGGCCCAACCGATATTTTACACTATCCGCCGCTGGAACTTTTGCTAGAATCTCTGCATACCGCGTTTTAGGGGAGAAGACCGCATGAAAAACTTCAGATCGTTACTGCCTGTCCTGCTGCTCGCAGGCGCCTGCGCCAGTACCCAGATACCTTTCGCGCAGCGCCCGCTGGCCTGCGTTATGCCGTTCGTCTACTCGGCCGCCGACCCGCAGTACGCCTCCAGCGTCTCCGGGCTCCAGGACGCGCTGACGGCGTCGCTGATGAAGACCGGCAGGGTAAGGCTGGTCGAGCGCGCCCGCGTCGACGCCGCCCTCGCGGAACTGAAGCTGGCCTCCTCCGGAGTGATAGACTCCGCGACGGCGGCCCAGGTCGGCAAGCAGATAGGCGCGCGCTTCGCGGTACTCGGCTCCGTCACCGCCCTCTCGGTGAAGGACGAATGGAGAAGCGTCAAGATAGCGGAGAAAACGGACAGGAAAGTCGAAGTGGCGGTGGAGGCGCGCATGGTCAACCTGGAGACCGGCGAGCTTATAGGCGCCGGCCGGGCCGTGGGCAAGGCCAAGTCCTCCGAGAAGCACGCCTTCGGCGGAAAGATGGGCGAGCTGGCCAAGCCTGAGGCCATTATCCAGAGCGCCATCATGGACGTCACGGACGCGCTGGCCAAGGACCTGGTAGTGAACATCGGCCAGTAACTCCGGGGGGCTTTCCCCGGATCGGATAAAAAACAAGGGCCCGTAGGGGCCCTTGTTTTTTTGCTCCTCGCCGTTACCGCTCAGAGCACGCTTTTTATCACCTTCAGTATCTCTTCCCTGCTGGAAGGCTTGGTGATATAGGTCTTGGCGCCGTAATTGATGGCCTGCTGTATCTCGGTGATGCTGCCCTCGACGGTCAGCATGACCACGGGGATGGCTTTCGTGACGGCGGCCGTCTTGATCTCGTGGCAGGCGGTAAGGCCGTCCATCCTCGGCATATGGATGTCGAGCATGATGAGCGCGGGCAGCTCCTTGTGCGCCAGCTCCACGGCCTCTTCCCCGTTCTCCGCCCTTACGACCTGATAGCCCTCCCCCTCCAGCATGGAGCTGAGGGTCTCGAGCATCTCCGCGTCGTCGTCGGCTATCAGGATCTTGTTATGGAGGGTCATGGCCGCCTCCCGAAATAGACTATGCCGCGGGTTGGGATCGAACCAACGACACCTGGTTTTTCAGACCAGTGCTCTACCACTGAGCTACCGCGGCATTTGTGGTATGACTGCCCATCAATAATAGCATTTTTTGAAAACCCGGCGAAAGCAGGGCGCTACAGCTCCAGCACCTCGTGCAGGCCAGGGCCGTACGAGATCAGGCTGACCTTGGGATACGGGTAGGCCGCGCAGACCTTATCCAGCGTGGCCATGAACTTCCGCGCCTCACCGGTGAAGCTTTTCACGCCGCGGCTCAGGTCCGCGCCTTCGAGCATGTCTATGTGGGTTATAGCGAGCTTCGTGGCGGAATTTATGCGCACCGTCTGAAGCGCGACGTTCATCTCGAATTCCCCCACCCGGCGCAGTCGCCCGCTGACGCTGCCCACCTCTCGGCCGGCGGTATGGTACTTATTGAGCTTCTTCTTGTCCTTCATCTCCTTCGCCACCAGACCTGGGCCGACGCGCGTGACGTACGGCTTGAAGACGGCGTAAACGTCCCCGGCGTACTTGGGGCCGAGGCCGGCCTCGCCCATGAAGGTGGAGGCCGTGGTGTCGCGGGAGGTCACGAAGGGGTACTCGCCGTGCAGGTTGGAGAGCTTCATGCCCTGCGTGCCCTCGAGCAGCATCCGGGAGCCCTTGGCCAGCGCCTTGTTCAGCAGCTCCGGCACGTCCTTCACGAATCTCTTCAGGCGCGGGTGGTCCTTGGCGAACATCAGCTTCTTGCGGTCCACCCTGTCGCGCACCGCCGCGCCCAGGCCTGTCCCGACGCTGCCGATCTTGCCCATCATGCGAGGGTCGCCGCGCTCCGCCTCCGTATGGCGCGGCTCTATTATGACGGCGTGAGGGTCTATGATGAAGCGGCCGGCCGTGCCGGTCAGCTTCATCTCCTTCTCCAGCCATTCAGGTATTATGTAGGTGCCGGCGCCGAGGACCAGCTTCGTCTTCCTGTTGACGAAGCCGCCAGGGGTGGTCTTCAGCGTGTAGATCCTGTCGTTGTAAAAGATCGTATGGCCGGCGTTGGGACCGCCGACGCGTATGGAGTAGTCGTAATCGTTCTTCGCGGCCAGGTAGGCCGTGATCTTCCCCTTGCCCTCGTCCCCGGCCTGGCCGCCCACCACTATATCTACTGGCATGTTACCTCCTGGTCCTCGCTAGCTTGGCAGAAAGCCCCGTATAGTTAAGGGGCGTAAGGCGCTTGAGCTCGGTCTTCACCGCGGGCTTGAGCTCGAGGCCGTCTATGAAAGCGTTCATCTCCGCGGCGGTCACGCTGCGGCCCCGCGTGAACTTGCTGAGCAGCTCGTAGGGACCGCTGGCCCGCTCACGGCGGAGTATGGTCTGAATGCCCTCGGCCAGCACCTCGGGGTGAGACCCCAGCTCCGCCTCCGCGGCGGCAGGGTCGGGCGAAACGCGCGACAGGCCGGTCAGTATGGAGCCGTACGCGGAGACGCAGTGCCCCAGCGCGGCGCCGAAATTACGCTCCACCGTGGAGTCGGAAAGGTCCCGCTGCAGCCTGGAAACCGGCAGCTTGGCGGAGAAGAAGCCCAGCAGCGCGTTGGCCACTCCGAGGTTGCCCTCGGCGTTCTCGAAGTGTATGGGGTTCACCTTCTGCGGCATAGTGGAGGAGCCGACCTCCCCGGCCACGGCCTTCTGCTTCACCAGACCGGCGGAGATGTAGCGCCACATGTCCTGGCAGAAGGCCAGCAGTATCGTGTTCGCGCGGCGCAGGGCGTCGAAAAGCTCGGCGTAGCTGTCGTGCGGCTCTATCTGCGTGGTGAACGGGTTGAACTCCAGGTCCGGCCCGGGGCCGGAGTTGAAACTCTCTATGAACTCCCGCGAGAACTTCTGCCAGTCCACTACGGGGTAGGCGGCCACGTGCGCGTTGTAGTTGCCGGAGGCGCCGTTGAGCTTCGCCGCGATGCGCGCCGAACCCAGCTGGGATACCTGGCGGGCCAGGCGGGCGTGGAAGACGCGGAACTCCTTGCCGAAGGTCGTCGGCACGGCCGGCTGGCCGTGGGTGCGGGCCAACAGAGGGGCGTCGGCGTACTTAAGCGCCAGCTCGTCCAGAGAAGCGAGTATGGAATCCAGCGCCGGTATCAGCTCGCCGCGCACGCCGGCGCGCAGGATCAGCGCGTAGGAGATATTATTGACGTCCTCCGAGGTAAGGCCGAAATGCACCAGCTCCAGCAGATCGCCCATGCCGGCGCGGCGGAGCTTGTCCTTCAGCAGGTACTCCACGGCCTTGACGTCGTGCCTGGTGGCCGGGATGCCGCCGGCGCCGGTCTCCTCGATAGCTACGACCTTCCTGACGTCGGAATCCGACAGGAGGGGCAGCTTCTCCAGGAGGGCGTTCTCCGCCGCAGTCAGCCGGCGGGCCTTCACCCCGGGGGTCGCGCACAGCTTGGCCAGGTAGCGGCATTCCACCAGGGCCCGGCAGCGGGCCAGGGCGGCCTCGCCGGTGACCCGCGTCAGCCCCCCCATCTTAGCGGCGTACCTGCCGTCAAGGGGACTTACCGCGTTTATGTTGCGCTCCGGCATATGCCCTCCAAAAGAATACCCGCGTCGGTGCAAGACGCGGGTCTTGCGATTAATTCTAACACATAAGCTCCGGACATGTAAATTCGCCAAGTTTTGCTACAATATCCCCATGAAGACCGGCATGGAACTGCAGGAAGCGCTTATCGTGGCACTGGACCAGGCCTGCGAGGTCTTCTTCCTTACGGACCCTACAGCCACGATACTCTACGTCAATCCGGCCTTCGAGGTCCTTACCGGCTATTCCAGCGCCGAGGCGGTCGGCAAGAAGGCCAGTCTGCTCAAGAGCGGGGAGCATAACCAGGCCTTCTACCGCGACCTCTGGACCACGATCCGCTCCGGCAAGCCCTGGCGCGGCCGGCTCGTCAACCGCCGCAAGGACGGGAGCCTCTACCTCGACGAGCAGCGCATCTGCCCCATCACCGACGCCTCCGGGAAGATCCAGTACTACTTCTCCACCCGCCGGGACGTCACCCGCGAGATCCAGCTGGAGTCCCAGCTTAACCAGAGCCAGAAGATGGAATCCCTTGGCCTGCTGGCGGGCCAGATCTCCCACGACTTCAACAACCTGCTGACCGTCATCATCGGTTCCATGGAGCTGATCATGGAGGACCTGAAGGAGGGCTCGGTCGGCCATAAGCTCTCGTCCGAGATCCTGCGCTCCTCCAAGGAATCCGCCGCGCTGATAAAGAACCTGATGATCTTCGCCCGCAAGCACGAGAGCAGGCCGGTGGTCACCACGCTCAACGAGCCGGTGGACGAGATCAAGCCGCTGCTGTCCGGCCTGCTGGGCAAGGGGGTCACCCTCGCCTACGACCTGGACCCGGTGCCCTCCAAGGTCAAGATAGAACCGGAACACTTCAAGCAGGCCATCATGAACCTCGCCGTCAACGCCAAGGACGCCATGTCCGACAACGGCGCCATCAAGATAAAGACCTTTACCGCAGGACCGGACGGAGTGCCGCACTCGCTCCTAGGAGAGAAATACGCCGTATTCGAGATCTCCGACACCGGCCCGGGCATCCCCAAGGACGTGCTCCCCCGGATATTCGAGCCTTTCTTCACCACCAAGCCGAAGGGCAAGGGGACCGGGCTCGGCCTTTCCTCCGTCTACGGCATCATCCACCAGAACAACGGCCATATCTTCGCCGACAACAAACCGGGCGGAGGAGCCGTCTTCACCGTCTACTTCCCGGTAATGGACTGACCTAGTGCCGGAAATGGCGCATGCCGGTCAGCACCATCGCCACGCCCAGGCGGTCCGCCGCCTCTATGACTTCCTTGTCCTTCACCGAGCCGCCCGGCTGCACTACCGCGGTGGCGCCGAGCCTCGCCCCCTCCTCTAGCGCGTCGGGGAACGGGAAGAAGGCGTCCGACGCCATCACCAGCGTCCCCGGCCTGGGGTTGTCCTTCAAAAAAGCCTCCAGCTTGTGGCCGGCCATGAAGACCGAGTCCACCCGCGACATCTGCCCGGCTCCTATGCCGACGGTCTGGCAGGGATCGGCCAGGACTATGGCGTTGGAACGCACGTACTTGGCGGCCGCCCAGGCGAAGCGGAGCGCCTCCTCTTCCTGCGGCGTGGGCTTGCGCTTCGTAGGGACCTCCCATTTATCGCCCAGCAGCCTGTCGTCGTCGCCGCTGACCAGCACTTCCTCGCCCACCGAGCGCAGCACGCGGTGTCCCTTAGGGAAAGCGTCCCACTTAAGCAGGCGCAGGTTGGCCTTCTTCGAGAACACCTCCAGCGTTTTCTCGTCGTAATCCGGGGCGCAGATGACCTCCACGAACTTCTTCGCCAGGAAGTCGGCTATCCGGCCGTCCAGCTTCCGGTTGACGGCTATGATGCCGCCGAAGGCCGACAGCGGGTCGGTGCGCCAGGCGCGTTCGAAGGCCTCGGCCACGTCAGAGCCGGTGCCGAGGCCGCAGGGCGTCACGTGCTTGAAGATGACGCAGGCGGGCTTCTCGAAGTCCTGCACCGCCTGATACGTGCCGTAGGCGTCCAGGATATTGTTGAAGGACAGCTCCTTGCCCTGCAGCTGGGCGAACGGCGGCCTCTCGCCGCGGGTGTAGAGCGCGCAGGCCTGGTGCGGGTTCTCGCCGTAGCGCAGGTCATGGATTTTCTTCAGCCTTATCTCCAGCCTGTCAGGGAATCCGGCCGCCGGGGTCAGCGCACGGCTTATCTCCCCGTCGTAGGCCGCCGTGTGGGCGAAGGCCCTGACCGACAGTTCCTTCTTCAGGGTTTCGGGCAGCGCGCCTTTCCCCTCCGCCAGCGCGGCCAGCACCGGCGCGTAGTCCGCCGGGCTGGTCAGCACGGCCACGGACTGCCAGTTCTTGGCCGCGGCCCGCAGCAGGGCCACGCCGCCTATGTCGATGTTCTCTATCAGTTCGTCTGACCACGGAGCGGCCTTCTTGGCCGTCTCGGCGAACGGGTAGAGGTTCACCACCACCATGTCCAGCGGCTCAATGCCGAACCTGAAAACGGTATCCGAGTGCTCCGGATTGTCGCGCCGGTAAAGTATGCCGCCGTGCACCATGGGGTGCAGCGTCTTCACGCGGCCGTCCAGCATCTCCGGGAAGCCGGTCATGGTCTCCAGGGCCCGCACAGGCACGCCGCCGTCCTTCAGCATCTTATAGGTGCCGGAAGTCGACACCAGCTCCACGCCCTCTTTCACCAGACCGCGGGCGAAGTCCAGAAGACCGGTCTTATCGGAGACGGACAGCAGCGCCCTGCGGACCTTTCCCGTTTCAGGCCCGGGCCCGGCTATCTCGACGCGGCCGTCCTTGATGGACAGCCTGCCTGCGCAGAAAAGGGCCGCGGCTTTCGGGTAGATGGCCAGTTCGGCGGCGTTAACCCTGGCCGCCAGCGTCTCGGGGGTATCGCCGGGGAGCACCGGCACCGGCTGCTGCATGACTATGGGCCCCCGGTCGTAATTCTCGTCGACGAAATGCACGGTGGGCCCGCTCACCTTGGCGCCCGCCGCCAGCACCGCCTCGTGCACCTTCATGCCGTAGTAGCCCTTGCCGCCGAACGAGGGAAGCAGGGCCGGATGCACGTTCAGTATGCGGCCTTTGTATTCCTTCAGCATCTCCGGGCCCAGCTTCAGCATGTAGCCGGCCAGGCAGACCAGGTCGGCCTTGTGCGCCCTGCAGGCGTCGGCGAGATA
>JAKAMO010000092.1 GCA_021812825.1 bacterium
GGCCGGCGGCGGGCAGGCGAAAGCTAAAAGCAGGCAGAGGATGAGTTGTCTCATTTAAACCCATCTTACCAACTATGGAGTAAGCTGGTCTAGATGATAACTAGCAGTCTTGACAAATGACTGCTAGTTATTTATACTATAAATGAAATACCTTTAAGTTCCCGGGCCTTCCGGCCGCGAATATCCCAGAACAGTCGGTCGGCGCCCCGGGTAAGGGAGGGGCCATGAGCATAAGGTTCGACAAGTTCACCATCAAGGCGCAGGAGGCGGTACAGGCCTCGGAAGCCGAGGCCGGGCGCTTCGGCAACCAGCAGGTAGAGCCGCTTCATCTGCTGCTCGCCCTGTTGTCCCAGGCCGAAGGCCTGATCCCCGACGTGGTCCGCAAGCTGGGCGCGAGCCCCGAGGCCCTGGCAGCGGCCGCCGTGCGCGGCTGCGAGGGGCTGCCCAAGGTCAGCGGCGGAGAACGGTACCTCTCCCTTGCCTATAAGAAAGTGCTGGATGAAGCGCAGAGGGAGATGGTCGTTTTCAAGGACGAGTTCGCCTCTACGGAGCATCTGTTCCTGGCCATAGCCAAGTCTTCCGGAGACCCGGCCCAGGCCCTGCTGACCGCGCAGGGCGTGACCCATGACGGCATACTGAAGGCGTTGTTGGCCGTGCGCGGCAGCCACCGCGTCACCGACCAGGAGCCGGAGGCCAAGTACCAGGCGCTGCAGAAGTACGCGCGAGACCTGACCGACGCGGCCCGCAAGGGGAAGATGGACCCGGTGATCGGCCGCGACGAGGAGGTACGCCGGGTGATACAGGTGCTGTCTCGCCGCACCAAGAACAACCCGGTGCTGATAGGTGAGCCCGGAGTGGGCAAGACCGCCATCGTGGAGGGCATAGCCCAGCGCATAGCCGCGGGCTCGGTCCCCGAAGGGCTCAAGAACAAGAAGTTGGTGGCGCTGGACCTGGGCGCCATGCTCGCGGGCGCCAAGTTCCGCGGCGAGTTCGAGGACAGGCTGAAGGCCGTGCTCAAGGAGATCGAGAAGGCGGAAGGCGGCGTGATACTCTTCATCGACGAATTGCACACCCTGGTCGGCGCGGGGGCGGCCGAGGGCGCGATAGATGCCTCCAACATGCTGAAGCCCGCGCTCGCGCGCGGCGAGCTGCGCTGCATAGGCGCCACTACGCTCAACGAGTACCAGAAATACATCGAGAAGGACGCGGCCCTCGAGCGCCGCTTCCAGCAGGTCTACGTGGGCGAGCCCGGCCCCGAGGAGACGATAGCGATACTGCGCGGCCTCAAGGAGAAGTACGAGATCCACCACGGCGTGCGCATCAAGGACGCGGCCATCATAGCGGCCGTGCGCCTGTCGCACCGCTACATCACGGACCGCTTCCTGCCGGACAAGGCCATAGACCTCGTGGACGAGGCGGCCTCGGCGTTGCGCATAGAGATAGACTCGATGCCCGCCGAGCTGGACCAGCTAGAGCACAAGGTGCTGCAGCTGGAGGTGGAGCGCCAGGCGCTGAAGAAGGAGAGCGACGCCGCTTCCAGGGCGCGCCTGAAGACTCTGGAAAAGGAACTTGCCGATCTGAAGGAGCGCGCGAGCGCGCTGAAGCTGCGCTGGAAGGGGGAGACGGACCTCATCTCCCGCGCGCGCGGCCTGAAGGAGAGCGTGGAGTCGCTGAACCTCGAGGAGCAGTCGGCCCGCCGCCGCGGAGACCTGGACAAGGCCGCGGAGATACAATACGGCAAGCTGCCCGCCGCGAAAAAGGAGATAGAGAAGGCCGAGGCCGACCTCGCCGGACTTCAATCCAAGGGGGCGCTGCTGAAGGAAGAGGTCGACGAGGAAGATATCGCGAAGATAGTCTCCAAGTGGACCGGAGTGCCGGTTTCCCGCATGATGGAAGGAGAAATGGCCAAGCTGGTGAAGATGGAGGACAAGCTGCGCGCGCGCGTGGTGGGGCAGGACGAGGCGCTGTCGCTCGTGGCCAACGCCGTCAGGCGCAGCCGCGCCGGCGTGACAGAGGGCGGCAGGCCGATAGGCAGCTTCATCTTCATGGGTCCGACCGGCGTGGGCAAGACCGAGCTCGCCCGCGCGCTGGCCGAATTCCTGTTCGACGACGAGAAGGCGCTGACGCGCATAGACATGTCGGAATATATGGAGAAGCACGCGGTGGCCCGTCTGATAGGCGCGCCCCCCGGCTACGTGGGCTACGACGAGGGCGGCCAGCTGACCGAGCGGGTGCGCCGGCGCCCGTACTCGGTGATACTGTTCGATGAGATAGAGAAAGCGCACCCGGACGTCTTCAACGTGCTGCTGCAGGTGCTGGACGAGGGGCGCCTCACCGACGGCAAGGGCCGCACGGTGGACTTCCGGAACACTATAGTCATCATGACCTCCAACATCGCCTCGCGGATGATACTCGAGAGCGCGGGGAAGCCGGGCGAGGAGGTCAGGCGCGCGGTGCGCGACAGTTTGCTGGAACACTTCAGGCCGGAGTTCATCAACCGCGTCGACGAGATCGTGGTCTTCAACGCGCTGGGCAAGGCGGAGATAGCGCGGGTGGTAGACATACAGCTCGAGCGCCTGCGCAGGGTGCTCGCGGAGCGGGGGTTAGGGCTGGAGCTGGATAAGTCGGCCCGCGACCTGCTGTTCAGGGAAGGCTACGACCCGCAGTACGGCGCCCGCCCTATGAAGCGCGCGCTGCAGCGGCTGGTGCAGGACCCGCTGGCGATGAAGCTGCTGGCCGGGGAGATAAAGCCGGGCGGCAGGCTGGAGGTGTCGGCCGGCAAGGATGGCATGGAGTTCGGGAAAGCCTGAGTCAGCCGCCCGCAAAAAAAGCCGCGCCCCTTGAAGGAGCGCGGCTTTTTTTATTTCAGGCGGCTTTAGCCTGAATTCCGCAGTTCAACATGGTTTTCATTATGAAGATTCAGTGAACATAATTATTCTGCGGAATTCCCCGCGAAGCGGGCCGAGGGCCCAGCGCTATGCGCGCCAGGCCCGAGGAGGTGTATGCCTCCCGAAGGGCGCCCGCTATGCGGGCGGAAAATTTCAACTGAAATTTTCAGGTTAGTTCTCGAAACCGGGGTACATCGGGAAGCCGGAGCAGAGCAGCTTCACCTGTTCCTTTATTCCTTTCAGCGCCTTGTCGTCGTCCTTGTGGGCGATGGCCTCGTCCAGCAGGCCCGCGATGACGGCCATCTGCTTCTCCTTCATGCCGCGGGTGGTGACGGCGGGCGAGCCTATGCGGATGCCGCTGGTGACCATCGGCTTCTGCGGGTCGTAGGGTATCGTGTTCTTGTTCACCGTGATGCCGGCCTTGTCCAGCGCCTTCTCGGCCTCGAGGCCGGTTATGTTCTTGGCGCGCAGGTCCACGCTGAGAAGGTGGCAGTCAGTGCCGCCGGAGACTATGCGATAGCCGCGGCCCTGCAGCTCGCGCGCGAGCTTGCGGGCGTTCTTGAGCACCTGGACCTGGTAATCCTTGAATTTGGGGCTCAGGGCCTCCCTGAAGCAGACGGCCTTGCCGGCTATCGCGTGCATCAGCGGGCCGCCCTGGTTGCCGGGGAAGTTGGTGCGGTCCACGTTCTTGGCGTAGCAGGCCTTGGAGAGGATCAGGCCGCCGCGTGGGCCGCGCAGCGTCTTGTGCGTGGTAGTGGTGACGATGTCCGCGTACTCCACCGGCGACGGATAGATGCCGGCGGCGATAAGGCCCGCGTAGTGCGCTATATCGGTGACGAGGAAGGCCTTCCAGACGTCGGCGGCGCGCTTGATGCGGGCCCAGTCCCATTTGCGGGAATAGTTGGAGGCGCCGGCCATGATCAGCTTGGGGCGGTGCTTCTCGATGAGCTTCTCCATTTCCTCGTAGTCTATCAGCTCGGTCTCCTGGCTGACGTTCATCGTGACTATCTTGAAGTAGCGGCCGGAGAAGTTGAGCGGGTGGCCGTGCGACAGGTGGCCGCCGTGGCTGAGGTTCAGGCCCATCACGGTGTCGCCGGGATCTATCAGCGAGAGATAGGCGGCGATGTTGGCCTGCGTGCCGGAATGCGGCTGCACGTTGGCGTGCTCCGCGTGGAAGAGCTTCTTGGCGCGGTCTATCGCGAGCTTCTCGGCCACGTCCACGTGTTCGCAGCCGCCGTAGTAGCGCTTGCCGGGGTAGCCTTCGGCGTACTTGTTGGTGAGGACGCTGCCCAGGGCCTCGAGGACGGCCCTGGAGGTATAGTTCTCGGAGGCTATCAGCTCGAGGTTGTTCTGCTGGCGCAGCACCTCGCCCTTGACCGCCGCGTAAAGCTGGGGATCGCTCTTCTTTATCTCGTCGTACATTTTAGTCTCTCCTTGGGTGACCGCGTAAAACCAAATTCATTGTACTTCTTTTTTCAGTCTCTCCAGCGAGGCCGTTACGGCCGATTTTATCGCCTTGAAGATAGTGAAGTAGAAGACGTCGTCCAGGCCGAACGGGTCCGCGATGTCGCCGCTCCCGAGGCCCGCGTATTCCAGCAGCGTGAAGGTCTTCTTTTCCTCTCCGGGGAAGGAGGAGATTATGCCGGCCTTGTGCGCCCGGGTCATCCCCAGTATCAGATCGGCGCCGGCGGCGAGTTCGGCGGTCAGCGGGACCGGGACGTGGGTGTAGGGCGGGACGCCTTCTTTCGCCAGCAGCTGCGCGACTATGGGCGGCTGGGGGATGTCCGGAGAGGCGGCAAGGCCGGCGGAGGAGAACTCGAGCGGCAGGCCCTCCTTTCCGGCCAGCAGGGCGGCGTAGCGGTGGGCCAGCACGCTGCGGCAGGTATTGCCGGTGCAGACGAAAAGGACCTTCCTCAGGGCAGGTCCTCCTCTTCGGAGCCGCCGCTCTCCTCTTCCGCTGCCTCGGGCGGCCGCAGCAGCACCACCACCTCGCCCTTCACCTCTCCGGCGGATTCGATCTTCGCGATGGTCTCGTCGATGGCGCCGCCGGTCCACTCCTCGTAGACCTTGCTTATTTCGCGGGCCACCACCGCCGTCAGGCCCGGGCCGAACTCCTCCCGCGCCATGGCCAGGAACTTCTTCAGCCGGTACGGGGACTCGAAAAGGATGACGGTCTTGTTCAGGGAAAAAGCGGCCTTGAGCGCCTTGAGGATCTTCCCGCGCGAGCGGGGCAGGAAGCCCAAAAAAACGAAGGAGTCGCAGGGAAGTCCCGAGCCGGCCGCGGCGGCGATGACGGCCGACGGGCCCGGCAGCGCCGTGACCTTTATGCCGTTGGCGCGGGCCAGGGAGACCAGCCTCTTGCCGGGGTCGGAGATGCAGGGGGAGCCGCCGTCGGTGACGAGCGCGGCGCTCTTGCCGGACTTGAGCCAGGCCATCGCGCCGGCCACGGACCGCTCGTCGTGCTCGTTGTAGCGGAAAAGCTTCTTGGAGAGGCCGAAATGGTTCAGCAGGTTCAGCGTGCGGCGCGTGTCCTCGCAGAAGACGGCGTCGGCCTCGCGCAGGACGTCCAGCGCGCGCAGCGTGATATCTTTCAGGTTTCCTATCGGTGTGGGGACTATGGAGAGCACATCGCCCTCCGGGCTATTTCTCGAACTCGGGCCAGCCGTCCTTCTCCAGCTTCAGGAAGGCCTTGACCACGTCGGGGTCGAACTGGCGGCTTGAGCCCTTGATCAGCTGGTCCTCGGCGATATCCACGCTGAGGGCCTTGCGGTAGGGGCGGTCGCTGCGCATGGCGTCCCAGGCGTCTATCGTGGCCACGATGCGCGCGCCCAGCGGGATCTCCTCGCCCTTGAGACCCTCGGGGTAGCCCATGCCGTTGAACCATTCCTGGTGGTAGAGCACCATCTGCGCCACCGGCCCGAGGAAATTTATCGGGGAAAGTATCTGGTAGCCTATGGCCGGGTGCTTCTTGATCTCCTCGTACTCCTCGTTGGTCAGCTTGCCCGGCTTGGAGAGGATAGCGCCGTCGATGCCTATCTTGCCGATATCGTGCAGCAGGGCCGCGTACTCCACGTAGCGGATCATCTGCTCGGGCATGCGCAGTTCCTCGGCGAGGCGCCGCGCCTTCTGGCGGGCGCGGCCCGCGTGGTCGCCGGTATAGGAGTCCTTCGCGTCTATCACGCGCGCGAGCGTCTGCACCATCTCGAGGTAGAAGTTCTCGAGGCTCTCGTAGAGCTTGATGTTCTCGAGCGTGATGGCGGTCTCGCCGGCCAGGAGCGTCAGGAATTTGAGGTCGTAGTCGGTGAAGGATTCCTTCTCGCGGGAGAGGTGGAGGTTCAGCACGCCGAAGGGCTTTTCCTTGAGCTTCAGCGGTATCGCGATGAAGGGGTCCTTCTGCTCCTCCTTGCCGATGAAATCCTTGTACTGGGTGTTCTGCGCCGGGTCGGTAACGAAGATTGTCTCCCCGGTCTGGAACGCTCGGCCGGCTATGCCGAGGCCCGGCTTTATGCGGGTGTTCTCGATGACCTCGCGGGAAATGTTCTTGGAGGCGGCTATGCGGAGCTCGTCGGCCTGCGCGTCGTGTATCATCAGCGAGCCGCGGGGCGAGGCTATCAGCTCGCAGGCGGATTCCACCACGGTCTGGTAGAACTCCTCCTTCTTTATCGTGCCGGCGTTCACTATGCCTATCTCGTGGATGGTGAGCAGGCTGGTCAGCAGCTCGTCGAACTTGCCCCAGGTGGCCCTTAAGGAGAGCTCGGTGCCGCTGGCGGATTCGGGCGGCTTGTCCAGGCGAAGCTCGTATACCTTGCGCAGCAGGACGCCGATGACGATGAGAAGTGTTGCGACCGCCAGCGAAAGCAGGTATACCATGACAGGAAAAAGGATAGCAAAAGAACGCGGGCAAATCCAATAAAAAGGATATCGTTAAGGAGGGCCGCCGGCCGTTATTGTAATCGAGAACCTATAATATTTATAATGGAATCCATGAAAAGGAAGGCTCTTCGCGTGCTAGTCAGCGGCGCCGCCGGCAGGATGGGCCGCGCCGTGACGGCAGAGATGGCGTCCTCTCCGGCTTTCGAGCTGGCCGGCCGCGTAGATTCCGCGGGCGGCGAGGGCATAGAGCTCCCTGCCGCTTTCGCCGGCCTTCTCTCATCCGCTGACGTGGCGGTGGATTTCTCCTCGCCGGCCGCCGCCTGCGCCTACGCGGCCGCCTGCGCCGGGGCGCGCAAGCCTTTCGTGACGGGCACTACCGGCTTTTCCGGAGCGCAGCTCGCCTCGCTGAAGGCCGCGGCCCGCAGGACCGCCGTCTTCTTCTCTCCGAACATGAGCCCGGCCGTCAATCTCTGCTTCTCGCTGGCGGCGTTCGCCGCCGGGCGGCTGCACGGGTTCGACGTGCACGTTCACGAGGCGCATCACTCCGCCAAGAAGGACGCCCCCTCCGGCACCGCGCTGCGTTTCGCCGCGGCCATAGCCGCCGCGCGCGGCGGGAAGCCCCCGCCTATGACCAGCGTCAGGGCCGGGGATATAGTCGGCGACCATACGGTCCTTTTCGCAGGTCCGCACGAGCGCGTCGAGCTGAAACACATGGCGCATTCCCGCGCGGTTTTCGCGGCCGGCGCGCTCAAGGCCGCGGTCTGGACGGCGGCCCGCCGCCCTGGTTTCTACGACTACTTCGACCTGCTGGGCATCAGGAAGCTGGTGAAATGATATGAGCATAGCTGAACTCGTCAACTGGTTCCTGTTCGCGCTGGCGGTGATGGCCGCCGTGCTGGTGTACCTTTCCTACCACAAGAGCTCGGAGATACTCATGCCGGTGCGCGGCGGCGCGCTCGCCTACAACCCGGACCAGTACCGTCTGGCCTACGAGACCGTTGAGTTCTCGACCGCCGACAGGGTGCGGCTGAAGGGCTGGTTCATCCCGGCTCCCGGAGGCGAAAGCTGCCGCACTATCATCTTCAGCCACGGCTGGGGCTCCAACCGCGGAGAGATGCTGCGCGACACGTGGTTCCTGGCCGAGAAGGGCTTCAACCTTTTTTATTTCGATTTCCGCGCTTCGGGGGAGAGCAAGGGGACGGTCTCCAGTGTCGGCTATCTCGAGACGAGGGATTTCGACGCCGCCTATGAATTCCTGAAGACGCACCGGCCGCACGCCGCGGAAAAGGTGGCGCTTTTCGGGACCTCCATGGGCGGAGCGGTATCTATCTATGCGGCGGCCAAGTACCCGGAGATAACCTGCCTGCTGGCGGAGAACACCTTCCTGTCCTACCAGAAAGTGGTCGCGAACTGGAGCTGGCGCAGGCTCAAGGTGCCGTACTATCCGCTGGTGGCCCTCACCCTTTTCTTCGTCCGCCGCAGGCTGAAGGCCGACCCGGAGCCGTACAGCCCGCGTTACAACGTCGGCTCGCTGAAAATACCCGTGATGTTCATCAACGGCGACAACGACGATCTGGTGCCGATAGAGGACGCGGAGGCGCTGTTCGCGCTCTGCTCGTCGGAGAAAAAACAGATGTGGAAGATGGCCGGCGCGTCGCACGCCAAATGCGCCGAGGTGGGCGGCGAGGTGTACCGCGGCCGCGTCTCGGCCTTCTTCTCCGAGTTCCTCCCCGAGCCGGCGCCCGAGGCCGAGGCCCCTGCCGGAGCCGGGAAATAGCTCCCGACGGGCGGCCGTCCGGCCCTTCCGGAAAAAACCCTTGCGTTTTCCGTCGGCATAATGTAGTATCTACCTATCGCCCCCGACGGGAGCGAAAATTCGCCCCGGCGAGAGCAGGGGGGGAAGTCAACGGAGGAAAGTGAAAATGGCTGAAATGATACAGAAAGTTGGTCTGAAGCGCGAGAAGGGCTACCTGTACTTCATCGACAAGAAGGGCGACATATCCTGCGCGCTGATGGCCCGCGGCAAAAAGAAGGGCGGCAAAGCGAAGACCGCCGTGAAGGTCGGCCTGAAGAAAGAGAAGGGCTACCTGTACTTCATCGATAAGAAGGGGAACATCTCCCGCGCCATCATGAAGAATTCCGGCAAGAAGAAGAAGTAATCCTTCTTATTCTTGACGAACCGCCCGGCCTCAGAACCGGGCGGTTTTTTTTGCGGATATGCGCGGGCAGGCCCGGGAATTATTGGCCGACAAGGGCACGCCTTCTCCGGGTACGCGGGGCCACACCGTGGCCCCGCTCTGTCAGCTCGGCCCTCGCGCTTCGCAAGCTCGGGCCTCGTGAGGCCCCTCCGAAGGCATGCCCTCGCCGGCCGCTGCGGGATTTTCGCCTGCCGCGGCGCATGTCCGCTCAGGCTGGCATTATTGTAGAATGAGGTTATGAAGATCTTATTGATGCTGATGATGGCGGCGGTACCGGCTTCCGCCGAGTGGGGCCGTTCCGAGAGCGCCGCCGCGGCCGGCCTGCTGGCCGCGCGCTCCGAGATATCGGTCATAAGCGCCACGCCGCTGCTGGAACTGCTGGCGGCCAGGGATAAGGCCTCGCTGCCGCTGGAGATAGGCGGGGAGAAGCTCCTGGTTTCGGTGGTCTTCGACGCCGCCTGGGACGCCTGGCTCATGATAAAGCCGGTTTCCGGCTTCGGGGCCGGCGCGTGGAAAGAAGACGTTCTCGAGACGGGCGTCGTCTACAAGTACAAGGGCCTGGAACTGAGGATAACCAAGACCGGGGACGCGGTGGCGATAGAGGGGGCGGGCGCCAGGGTGGAGACCACTATGACCGCCCTGTTCGACCAGCTCTACAACAATTCCCTGAAGGTGACGTTCGGTGACGCCGTGACCTACGCCGTCTTCCGCAACCTGGAGCCGCTGACGGAGAACGAGGGGACGGTCTCTCTCAGGGTGGGGTCCGACGGCCTGTATTACTTCTCGCTCACTCCGGACGGCCAGATCGCGGACTATCCGCGCTGGCTGCTGGCCGTGAACGGAGTGCTTTACGGACTGCGCATAGATTACGGCTCGCTGCTGT
>JAKAMO010000093.1 GCA_021812825.1 bacterium
CTTGGGCCTGATGTTGTAGGCCATCTCGAACTCGGTGCGGGCGAACAGCCATTTCGAGAAGTGGTTCCGCCCGGCGTGGTAGAGCACCGACTCCACCGGCACTATCTGCAGCAGCTTCAGCATCGTGCCCAGGTCCGAGGCCCTGGCCAGCTCGGCGCCGGAGGCGTCGGAGAAGATGAAGTCGCCGAAGCCGAAATAGCGGACGATGAAGGCGCGCAGCTGCTTCGAGAGGTCCGGCGCGGCCTTGTGCATGAAGGAGGCCTCCAGCGCGGCGGCGCTCGCCGCGAAGGACATGTTGAAGGACTGCAGCAGCACCGGCATGTCCGGCGTATCGGCCTTGATGCGCCGCGTCAGTTCCAGGCCGGCCTCTGAGGTGGAGGAGCCGCCCTTCGGGTACTCGATGTCGGTTATCACGCCGAGCAGGTTGGACTTGTACTTCTCGTACAGCGCCCAGGCCTCCTCGTAGGTGCTGCAGAACAGCACCTTCGGCCGCGCGCGCAGGCGCAGCATCTTCTTGGCGGGATTGAGCTCCTCGGCCATGACGATCTGCGTCTGCTTCATCAGTTCGGAGTAGATCGTCGGCAGGTAGGAGGAATAGAACTTGATGTTGTCCTCCACCAGCAGCACGGCCTGCACGCCCACCTGGGAGTCGTGCTCGAAGTTCTGCGCGTCCTCGATTATGTTGATTATCGCGGAGAAGATGCGGGTATCGCCGCTCCAGAGGTACAGGCCGTCGGCCAGCGCGCAGGCCTCCTCGGGTATGCTGGAGATGTCCTGGGTGTTGAAGG
Organism: bacterium; assembly: GCA_021812825.1. The sequence continues at coordinate 789 of JAKAMO010000093.1, forward strand.
AGAGCAGGACCACCGGGAGGCCGGGCTTCGTGGCCTTCAGTTTCCTGAAGAAGTCCCCCATGTCGGTCTCGCCCACCTGGATCATCGCTATGACCAGGTCGTAGGAGCCGCGCTTGAGCTTTTCCAGCGCCTTCTCGGCCGTGGAAACGCGGGTTATGCGCGGGGCCGAGCGCGGGGAGGAGTCCAGCATCTCCCCGAACAGCGCCTCGTTAAGGCGGTCGTCGTCGGCCAGCAGGAAGGAGTCGTAGAGCGAGGCCACCAGCAGGACGTTCTTTATCCTGTGCGGCATCAGCTTCTCGAATCCGCCGAATTCCACCTCGTAGTCGCCAGCGCGCTTGTTGTTCTCCATAGACAGATATTCTACAAAAACCTGCGCCCGGCCGCGCCGGGAGGGCAGGGGGGTGCCAGACTGCCGGTAAAATTATTTATAATTATAGGCGTGAGGGAAAAACTGTCGTAACCCTATTTCGTTAACAGGAGAACAACATGGAAAAACCAGTCAAGAAACCAGGCTGCCCCAACTTCTCTTCCGGCCCCTGCGCCAAGCGCCCCGGCTGGACCGTGGACGCGCTTAAGGGCGCTCTCGTCGGCCGCTCCCACCGCTCCAAGGAGGGCAAGGCCCGCCTGCAGGAGGTCTCGGACCGCATGAAGAAGGTCCTGAACCTGCCGGCGGACTACCGCATAGGCGTGGTGGCCGGCTCGGACACCGGCGCGGTGGAGCTGGCTATGTGGTCGCTGCTGGGCCCCAGGCCGGTGGACATCTTCGGCTGGGAGTCGTTCAGCAAGGGCTGGATCACCGACGCGGTGAAGTACCTCAAGCTCCCGAAGGTCAACGAGTACAAGGCCGACTACGGCAAGCTGCCGGACCTGAAGAAGGCCGACCCGAAGAACGACATCATCTTCACCTGGAACGGCACTACCTCGGGCGTGAAGGTCCCGAACCTCGACTGGCTGCCGAAGGACCACGACGGCATCGTGATCTGCGACGCCACCTCCGGGGTCTTCGCGATGGACATGGATTTCACTAAGCTCGACGTAGTGACGTTCAGCTGGCAGAAGGTGCTGGGCGGCGAGGCCGCGCACGGCGTGATAATCCTCTCGCCGCGCGCCGTGAAGCGCATGGAGGAGCAGAACGCCAAGATCACCTGGCCTATGCCGAAGATCTTCCGCCTGGTGGACGAGAAGAAGCTCGCCCCCGGCGAGCTCGAGTACAGCACCATCAATACCCCGTCCATGCTCTGCGTCGAGGACGCGATAGACGCCCTGAAGTGGGCCGAGACGATAGGCGGCCTGCCCGGGCTCGTTAAGCGCTCCACCGCCAACCTGGCCGCTTTCGAGCGGTGGGTCGAGAAGTCGAACTGGATAGCCTTCCTCGCCGAGTCCAGGGAGATCCGCTCCAACACCTCGGTCTGCTTCAGGATAAAGTCCGAGTGGTTCCTGAAGCTCCCGGCCGAGGAGCAGGCCAAAGCGGCCAAGAAGATCACCGGCCTGCTGGACAAGGAGGGAGTGGCCAAGGACATCAACTCCTACGGCAAGGCTCCCGTCGGGATCCGCGTCTGGTGCGGGGCCACCGTGGAGACGGCCGACATCGAGGCCCTCATCCCGTGGCTTGACTGGGCCCACGAGCAGGTTTCGAAGGAATACGCCAAGGAGGCCGTGAAATGAGCAAGGTCCTTATAGCCGACAAGGCAGATCCGCTCTGCGAGAAGGTGCTGAAGGAGCGCGGGCTGGACGCCGTCGTGAAGACCGGCATGAAGCCCGAAGAGCTGAAGGCCTGCGCGCACGAGTACGACGCCATCATAGTCCGCTCCGCCACCAAGATCACGCGGGAGATATTCGAGGCCGCTAAGAACCTGAAGGCCGTGGCCCGCGCCGGAGCGGGCGTCGACAACATCGACGTGGCGGCCGCCAGCGAGAAGAAGGTGCTGGTGATGAACACGCCTTTCGGGAATACCGTCTCCACCGGCGAGCACGCCATAGCCATGATGATGGCTCTGGCGCGCCACATCCCCCAGGCCAACGCGTCCACGCACGCCGGCAAGTGGGAGAAGAGCCGTTTCGAGGGAGTGGAGATAACCGGCAAGACCCTCGGGGTGGTCGGCTGCGGCCATATAGGCGCCGTCGTCGCCGACAGGGCCCGCGGGCTGAAGATGAACGTTATCGTGTACGACCCCGTCATGAACGCTGAGCGCGCCAGGGAACTGGGCGTCAAGATGGCGACGCTGGACGAGCTCTACGCTAAGTCCGATTTCATCACCTACCATGTGACCATCAACCCGGCCACCAAGGGGATGATAAACAAGGACGCTATAGCCAAGATGAAGAAGGGCGTGCGCCTGATTAACTGCGCCCGCGGCGCGATATTGGTCGAAGAGGACGTGAAGGCGGCCGTGGAGAGCGGGCAGATCGCCGGCCTGGCCGTGGACGTCTATTCAGAGGAGCCCGCTACCAGGCACCTCTTCTTCGGCATGGAGAAGGTGATCTGCACGCCGCATATCGCCGCCTCCACCAAGGACGCGCAGGTGACGGTGGCCAGGCAGGCGGCCGAGCAGATAGCGGACTACCTGCTGGACGGCAAGCGCACCCACGCGGTCAACGGCGAGAAGATATAAGGCGCCAATTTCCCGCCTCGCTCCGAGGTCGGTTTTTAACGCCGTCGCTCGCTTCGGTTTTATCGGTGCCTGCGGAACTCGCCCAAAAGGCAAAGCTTTTGGGCTCAGACATTCCTCGGCATCCCGGAGGGATACCCTCTAAAACCTCGCTCGCGAGGCTAAACCTCCCGGTCGCTCGCCGGGAAACAGGCGCCTCGCTGGGAAGATTAAGGAAGACTTCTTATGACAAAGCTGCCGCTTTTTTCGCCGATATTCGGCATCCGGCCCGCCTCGCAGGCGAAGGCCCAGGAGATAATCGCGCCGCCCTACGACGTGCTCAACTCGGACGAGGCCCGCGAGCTGGCCAAGGGCAAGCCCAACAGCTTCCTGCACGTCTCCAAGGCGGAGATAGACCTGCCTCCGGGGACCGACGTCTACTCGGAGGCCGTCTACAGCAAGGCCGCGGAGAACTTCGAGAGGATGCTGAGGGAGGGGCTGTTGCTGCGCGAAAGCAAGCCCTGCTTCTACGTCTACCGCCTGCAGATGGGCGGCCATGTGCAGACCGGGCTGATGGTCGGCGCCTGCGTGGACGATTACGACGCCGGCCGCATCCGCCGGCACGAGTTCACCCGGCCCGTGAAAGAGGACGACCGCGTCAACCAGATCAAGCACGTGAAAGCGCAGACCGGCCCGGGCATCATAGCCTACAAACAGGTCCCGGAGATAGACGCCGTGATAAAGAATAACGTGCGGAAGGAGCCGCTGTTCTCCGCGAAAGGCTCTGGCGGCGTCATACATACCCTCTGGCTGGTGGACGAGGAGGCGGACATAAAGGCCATCTCCGCCGCCTCCGAGAAGCAGAAGACGGTCTACATCGCCGACGGACACCACAGGAGCGCGGCCGCCAGCCGCGTCAAGAAGCTGATGGTCGCGGAGCGCGGCGCCGGGCATAAAGGCGACGAGCCGTACAACGTCTACCTCGCGGCCGCTTTCCCGGTGGACGAGATGAAGATCTGGGACTACAACCGCGTGGTAAAGGACCTCAACGGGCTAGCCCCCGAGCAGTTCCTCGCCAAGGTGAGAGAGAGCTTCGAGGTGAAGGCGGCCCCCGGCCGGGCCAAGCCGGCCGCGCGCCGCGAGTTCGGCCTGTACCTGGGCGGCAAATGGCACCTGATGAAGCCGTCCGTGAAGACCCCGACGAGGGGGGAGGACCCGGTGAAGGCGCTGGACGTCAGCGTGCTGTCGGACCTAGTGCTGGACCGCGTCCTCGGCATCAAGGACCTGCGGAAGAGCGACCGCGTGGATTTCGTAGGAGGCATCCGAGGGCTGGAGGAACTGGAGAAGCGCGTGAACTCCGGCGAGATGGCCGCCGCTTTCGCGCTGTTCCCGACTTCGCTCGACGAACTGATCAGCGTGGCGGACGACGGGCAGGTGATGCCGCCCAAGTCCACCTGGTTCGAGCCTAAGCTGGCGGACGGGGTGGTCTCCAACCCGCTGCTCTGAGCGGCGGTGCCGCGGCCCGGGGAGCGGCCGCATGACCGGTATATCATGAAGGGATTGAAGGACTTCTTTTTCGGTACCAGGCGGCGGGCCCTGGTCTCCGGCCTTGCCTGCTTCGCGCTGGTATCGGCCGGGGATTTCCTGGTAAGGAACGAGATCTCCATCGATGTATTCTACTTCCTGCCCATCTTCATCCTGACCTGGCGGGGAGGGCTGTGGCTCGGCATGACCACGGCCGTGGCCAGCGTCTTCGTCTGGCTGCTGGACGAGCGCATCTACATCCCGGACCTGACGGGCCAGGTGCATGTGATAATCTGGAACGCGGTGGTGCGACTGGCCTTCTTCGCGGTGGTGGTCGCTCTCATAGACCGTCTGCGGGAGATGGTCTACAGGGAGAGAGCCGCCTCAAAGCTTAAATCCCTGATGATCCATACGGTCAGCCACGAGTTCAACAACGCCCTTACCGGCCTTGCCGCGGGCCTGTTCCTGCTCAAGGAGACGGACCTCTCGGCCGGAGAGACGCCCCGGAGGGAGATCTATACGGCCATGCAGGCGGCTCAGCGCAAGCTTGCGCTTTACGTCAAGAACATACTGAACGAGGCGCGCATGGAGGAGGGACGCTTCAAGATAGAGAGGATGCCCGTTCTGTTGCGCGACCTGGCCGCGGACGTCGCCGGGTCCCTCGCCGAGATGCTGCGCCAGAAGGAGATAGAGCTCGATACCGAGCTGCCTACGGAGCCCCTGCTGGTCAACGCCGACAGCGAGGCGATGGCGCTGGTGATAAGCAACCTGATAGGGAACGCCGTAAAATATACCGGCAGCGGCGGCAGGATAACCGTGAGGATAGGCCGGGCTTCTCCCGGCAGCGTCTCGTTCTCGGTGGAGGATTCGGGTATAGGGATTTCGCCGGAAGACATGGAGCGGATCTCTTCCGGCTTCTTCCGTACCGAGGAAGGCCGCGCCAGGGCAGGCGGCTTCGGCCTTGGGCTGCTGATAACCAGCGAGTTGCTGGCCCTGCACGGCAGCAGGCTTCAGGTACAAAGCGAGAAAGGCAAGGGCTCCCGGTTCTTCTTCGAGCTGCCGGAATACAGACCCGATCTGAAGATTTGATATTTAGGATGGTGCTATTATGGCTCACAAAGTGCTGATAGTGGACGACGAGGAGAACATTCTGCTGATAGTGAAGCAGGCGCTGTCCGGCCACTGCGACGTCCTCACGGCCGTGGACGGGCCGACCGCCCTGGAGATAATTTCCCGCGAGAAGCCCGATTTCGTGTTCCTGGACATAAGCATGCCGGGGATGTCCGGCGTGATGGTCCTGGAGAAGATACGCGGCCTGGCCGCCGCGCCGGTGATCTGGATGCTGACCGGTGACGAGGACCTGGAGATGGCGGCCTTCACGCTGAAAGGCGGGGCCAGCGGCTATCTCACGAAGCCTTTCGACGTGGACCGTCTCCGCGCGGTGGTCTTCAACGCGCTGCAGGACCTGGAGAAGCGGGACGAGCATAACGGCTCGAGCGACAAGCCCTGGCGGGTGAAGAAAGGCAAGAAGTGAAACTGCCGGCCCGCTTCAGCTGCTTCCCTTCCGGCCAGCTGGCCCTGCTGCGGAGGCTGGGAACTCCGCGGAAGGTCCAGGACTTCCTGGACTACGAGCTCCGCTACAACGATTCGAAAGTGAATACCTGCCTCTCCCCGCTGGAGGTGCTGAAGCAGCGCAGGGCGCACTGCATCGAGGGCGCCATGCTGGCCGCCGCGGCGTTCATGTTCCACGGCCGCCGTCCCCTGCTGATGGACCTGCGCGCCAACGCCAGCGACGACGACCATGTGGTGGCGCCGTTCCTGGAGGGCGGGCGCTGGGGCGCGGTAGCCCAGTCCCATTTCTGCGGCCTGCGCTACCGGGAGCCGGTCTACGCCTCTTTCGCCGAGCTGGCCAGGAGCTATTTCGAGTTCTACTACAACAGCTCAGGAGAGAAGACTCTGCGCGAGTTCTCCGTGCCGCTGAACGCGTCCTCGCTGCGTTCCGACTGGCTGCATTCGGACAAGAACGTCTTTTTCGTCGGCAGGCGCCTCGACGCCGCCCGTCATTACCGGATAGTGCCGTACCGGGCCGAAAGGTCGCTGCGCCGCGCCGATTCCCTGCTGCTGCAGGCGGAGGTGCTGGGCGGCTCCGGGACGCCGCTGGTGCGCAGGCGGCCCAGGCCGTATTCGAAGATCAGGCTGAGTAAAGGGCATGGACGGCCGGTTTGACGACGCGCCCGCCGAGGGGAGCTCCTGCTGGTCCTGCGGCGCGGTCATAGACCAGGGGGACAATTACTGCCGCCGCTGCGGCAAGGGCCAGGGTGGCAGCGTGCCCTGGTACTACAGGCACTGGGGGGTCATCCTGATAACCCTGCTCGGCCTTGGCCCTTTCAGCCTGTTCTATGTCTGGCGCTCGCCGCTGATCTCCCGCGGGGGGAAGCAGGTATACACGGCGCTTATATCGCTGGCCACGGTCTTCGTGCTCTACGAGCTGCACAGGATCTGGCTCCTGTACCAGTCCCTGCTTTCGGGGATGCAGGGCTTCTGACTTGGCGGTGCCGTCCATGGCGGGCGGGAATGGGGAGGGGTAATGAGAACATTGTCCGCGATACTGGCTCTGCTGTTTAGCGTCCCGGCGGCCGCCGGGGAGCTCCGTCATTTCACCATCGAGTCCGGTGGCAGGGAACGGCACTATTCCGTCTACTCTCCGGTAGGGGCCGCCGCCGGCCGGAAGCTGCCGCTGATCCTTCTCCTTCACGGCGGCGGCGGGACCGGGGCCGGCATGCGGCGCCTGACCCGCGGCGGCTTCGAGGCTATGGCCGACGAGCACGGGGCTGTAATAGCCTACCCCGAGGCCGTGGACAAGCATTGGAACGACTACCGCGGCGATAAGAGTCGTAAGTCGCAGCGCGAGAACGTGGACGACGTCGCCTTCCTTGAGGAGATGGTCCGCGCGATAGAGAAAGCCTACCCGGTGGACGGGAACAGGGTATACGCCGCGGGCATATCCAACGGCGCGATGATGTCGTATACGCTGGCCTGCCGGGCTGCGGGCCGCTTCGCCGCGATAGCGGCGGTGGCCGGGGCCGTCCCGGAAACGGTCTACTCCTCGTGCCGCCCGTCCCGCCCGGTACCGGTGCTGATCATCAACGGCACGGCCGACGGCCTGGTGCATTGGGGAGGCGGTGAGGTGACGGGGCCCTTCGGCAAGCGCAAATTCGGGCGTGCCGTTTCCGTGGAGAAGAGCAGGGACCTCTGGCTGGCGCTGGACTCCTGCGACAAGACTAAGAAGACTTCGGTCAGGTCCGATTCCGACCCCGAGGACGGGACGGCCGCGGTCACCGAGACCTACGGCACGTGCGCGGGCGGCTCGGCCGTGAAGTTCGTGAAAATAGAGGGAGGCGGTCACACCTGGCCCGGCGGCCTGCAGTACCTGCCGACGGGAGTGATAGGACCCACCTCCAGGGAACTGGACGCCGACGCGGAGATCTGGAGCTTCTTCGGAGGGCACTCTCTGGAGGCCGGCGCCGCTGTGCTCGGCGACAGGCACCCGCCCTCCGGGAAGACCGTGATGAAGATGGAAAGCCCCGCCTTCGGCGCCGGCGGGTACATCCCGGTCAGGCACACCTGCGACGGGGACGATGTTTCGCCGGAGCTGCGCTGGGAGGGTGTCCCTTCCGGAGCGGCCGCCCTGGCCCTGATAATGGACGATCCGGACGCCCCTCCCGGTACCTGGGTGCACTGGGTGATGTACGGCATCCCGCCGTCTTCCGAAGGGCTGCCGGAGGGGGTGGCCAGGAACGCCGCGCTGCCTGACGGTTCCGGCCAGGGGCTGGTCTGGGGGATAAAGGAAGGGGATTTCAGCCGAGTAGGCTATTACGGGCCATGTCCTCCCCCGGGAAAGCCGCACCGTTATTTTTTCAAGCTTTACGCGCTTGACGCCGCGGCGCGCCTGCCTGCCGGCGGGGGCAAGTACGCGCTGCTGGACGCCATGAAGGGACATGTGATCTCCGAGGCCGAGCTTGTCGGGCTTTACGCGAGGTCCCGTGCCCCGGCTGGGACAAAATAGGGCCGGCGGCTGGGACCTTTGGACCTGTTCAAGTCCGGTCAATTTTCATAGTATATAGTCGCGGGGGTTAAGTGGAGAGTAGCGTATGACGATGACATGCAACTTCGAGAGGGACGACAGGAAAATGCGCAGGTCGGATAAGCTGATACTCCGCCTGCCGCCCGTGAAGGACATCGGTACCGATACCCCGGCGATAAGACCGGCCAGCCACGGAGCCTATCTCTGGCTTGCCGGCCGCGGCCGGCGCCTTGAGAAGAACTGGCGCGGAACCGGATCCATAAACTAGCCGGCCCGGTGCAAGGCGACCATTTATGAAGAAAAGCGAAAAGATCATAGGCGGCATAGGCCTGGCCGCGCTGGCGGCGGCCGGGGCTTATTTCCTCGGCGGCAAGCGCGGCGCGAAGAACCGCGAGGCCATACGCGGCTGGAGCCTGAAGATGAAGGGCGAGGTCCTGGAGAAGATAGAATCCATGAAGAAGATAGACCGGGACACCTACCTGCGCCTGGTGGACAAGGTCGCCGATAAATATTCCCGTCTGGAGTCCATAACCTCCGACGAGCTGCGCCACCTGACTGTGGAATTGAAGAACGCCTGGAACCAGGTGGATAAGAAAGCTAAATAGACGCGCCGCGCGCCGTGAGCCCCCGCCGGGAGATCCCGCCGGGGGTTTTTTCATTCCCGGTCGGCTGCGTCAGGATATTTTAAGAAGGTCCTTTACGGCGCCGACCAGCACGCCGGGCGTGACCGGCTTTTTGATGACCAGCACGTTGAGGTTCTTTTCCAGGTCGGAGAC
>JAKAMO010000094.1 GCA_021812825.1 bacterium
GCCGTGGAGTATTCCACGTGGGAGACGGCGATCGTGACGGTCTTGGAATCGTCGCGCACCGTGCCGCCCTTCGTGATCTCGGCGTAGGACTTCAGGTTGGCCAGGCCCTTCTCCGACTGCACCTTCACCAGCGCGGTCGTCAGGGTGGATTTGCCGTGGTCCACGTGGCCGATGGTGCCTACGTTGACGTGCGGTTTGCTGCGGTCGAACTTCTCTTTTGCCATTGTTATGCTCCTTAAGTTAGCTTGCTTTACGCCCGCCGGGTTTGCCGCCCGGCGGGCAGATCTTGTTCAGGCCTTCGCCTCGGCCTCGGCCGCGCGCTTCTCGACGACGGACTTGGCTATGTTCGGCGGGACCTCTTCGTAGTGGCTGGGCTCCATCGTGAAGGCCGCGCGGCCCTGCGAGATCGAGCGGACCGCCGTGGCGTAGCCGAACATCTCGGACAGCGGCACGGTGCCCTTGATCTGGCGCACGTTGCCCACGTTGCCCATCTCGGCGATCTTCGCGCGGCGGGACGACAGGTCGCCTATGACGTCGCCCATGTTGGCCTCGGGCGTGGTCACCGCCACCTTCATGATCGGTTCCATCAGGTACGGGTTGGCCTTGCGGCAGGCGTCCTTGAACGCCATCGCGCCGGCTATCTTGAAGGCGATCTCCGACGAGTCCACTTCGTGGAACGAGCCGTCGAACAGCGTCACCTTCACGTCGACGACCGGGAAGCCCGCCATCACGCCGTTGTCCAGCGCCTCGCGGATGCCCTTCTCGACCGCCGGGATGAATTCCTTGGGGATGCGGCCCTGCTTGATGTTGTCGACGAACTCGAAGCCCTTGCCCATCTCGGTCTGGGGCTCGACGGTCAGCCACACGTGGCCGTACTGGCCGCGGCCGCCGGACTGGCGGATGAACTTGCCTTCCTGCTCCACCTTCTTCTTGATGGACTCGCGGAAGGCCACCTGCGGCCGGCCCACGTTGGCCTGCACGTTGAACTCGCGCTTCAGGCGGTCCACGATGATGTCTAGGTGCAGCTCGCCCATGCCCGAGATGATGGTCTGGCCTGTCTCCTCGTCCGTCTTGATGCGGAACGTCTGGTCCTCTTCGGCCAGGCGCCCCATCGCTATGCCCATCTTCTCCTCGTCGTCCTTGGACTTGGGCTCGATGGCGATCTGGATGACCGGCTCCGGGAAGTTCATGCCTTCCAGCGTGATCACGTGGTCGGGGGCGCAGATGGTGTCGCCCACGGTGGCGTTCTTCACGGCCACGGTGGCGGCGATGTCGCCGGCGCCGATCTCCTTGATCTCCTCGCGCTTGTCGGCGTGCATCCTGAGGATGCGGCCGATGCGCTCCGAGGTCTTCTTGCGGGCGAAGTGGACGGTGTCGCCGGGCTTAAGGGTGCCGGAGTACACGCGGAAGAACGTCAGCTTGCCGACGAACGGGTCGGGCTGGATCTTGAAGAGCAGCGCGGCGAACGGCTCCTTCGGGTCGGCCTTGCGGGTGGCGGGCTTGCCGAACTCGTCGGTGCCCTCTATGTCCGGCACGTCCAGCGGGCCGGGCAGGAAGTCGATCACGGCGTCCAGCATCGGCTGCACGCCCTTGTTCTTATAGGAGGAGCCGCACAGCACCGGGAAGAACTTATTGGAGAGGCAGCCGCGGCGGATGGCGGCCTTCAGCTCCTCTATGGTGAAGTTGGTGTCGCCGCCGAGGAACTTCTCGGCTATCTGGTCGTCCACGTCCGCCAGCTTCTCGATGAGCTGGTCGCGGTACTTCTTGGAGACCTCCACCATGTCGGCGGGGATCTCTTCCTCGTGGAACTCGGCGCCCAGCTGGTCGCCGGTCCAGACGACAGCCTTCATCTTCAGCAGGTCCACGAGGCCCTTGAAGGTCTCGGTCACGCCTATCGGCAGCTGTATCGGGGAGGCGTTGGCGCCCAGCTTCTCGACTATCGAGGCGGCGGACATGTAGAAGTCCGCGCCGATGCGGTCCATCTTGTTGACGTAGGCCACGCGCGGCACGTGGTAGCGGTCGGCCTGGCGCCAGACCGTCTCGGACTGGGGCTCGACGCCCTGCACGCCGTCGAACACCGTGACGGCGCCGTCCAGCACGCGCAAGCTGCGCTCGACCTCGGCGGTGAAGTCCACGTGTCCGGGGGTGTCGATGATGTTGACCGTGTAGCCCTGCCACTGGGTGGAGATGGCGGCGGCGGTGATGGTTATGCCGCGCTCGCGCTCCTGGGGCATCCAGTCGGTGGTGGTGTTGCCGTCGTGCACCTCGCCGATCTTGTGGCTCTTGCCGGTATAGTAGAGGATGCGCTCGGTCGTCGTGGTCTTGCCCGCGTCGATGTGGGCGATGATGCCGGTGTTGCGAACTTTCTTAAGGTCGAGTCCCATAGTTTCCTTGCCGCTTTAATTTTGGGGCCAGGCGGCCGTTTTACCGGCTGCCTGGCGGCGCTGCTTGAACCTTTTGCAGGATTACCAGCGGTAATGGGCAAAGGCCCTGTTGGCCTCGGCCATCCTGTGGGTGTCCTCGCGCTTCTTGAAGGCGGCGCCTTCCTTCTTGTAGGCCAGCAGGATCTCTTCCGCCAGCTGTTCCGCCATCGGGCGGCCCTTGCGGTCGCGCGCGGCGCCGAGTATCCAGCGCATCGCCAGCGTGGTGCTGCGGGCCGGCCGGACCTCTATCGGCACCTGGTAGTTGGCGCCGCCGACGCGGCGGGCCTTCACCTCGAGCAGGGGCCTGACGTTCTCGATGGCCTTCGTGAACACGGCCAGCGCGTCTTCCTTGGTCTTCTCGCCGATTATGGTCAGCGCGTCGTAGACGATCCTCTCGCCCACGATCTTCTTGCCCTGGAAGTTCATCCTGTTGACCAGGCGCGACACCAGCACGGAGTTGTACTTGAAGTCCGGCGGCGGCGCTTCCCTTCTGTCGCGGGGCCTTAAACCTTTTCTAGGCATAGTCTTGTTCCAGTCCTTTTGTCGGTACTATTATTTCTTGGCTTCTTTCGGGCGCTTCGCGCCGTAAAGGGAGCGGCTCTGCTTGCGGCCTTCCACGCCGGAGGCGTCCAGCGCGCCGCGCACTATGTGGTAGCGCACGCCGGGCAGGTCCTTCACGCGGCCGCCGCGCACCATCACTATCGAGTGCTCCTGCAGGTTATGGCCGACGCCGGGTATGTAGGCGGTGACCTCCTGCTTGGAGGTGAGCTTCACGCGGGCCACCTTGCGGAGGGCCGAGTTCGGCTTCTTGGGCGTGGTGGTGTACACGCGGGTGCAGACGCCGCGGCGCTGCGGGCACGAGTTCAGGGCGGGGGCCTTGCTGAACTTCCGGTCCTTCTTGCGGCCGTGCCTGATAAGCTGGTTTATCGTAGACATATGAACACCGGAAAGGGTTCCCCCTCCCGGTTACTCCTCCTTGTTGGTTGCTGCCTCGGAAAGCTTGCGCGTGGCAAAACCGCTGCCCGCGGGCACCAGATGACCTATTATAACATTTTCCTTGAGGCCTTTTAAACTATCCACCTTGTTGGTGGTAGCGGCGTCCGTCAGCACCCGGGTGGTCTCCTGGAAGCTGGCGGCCGAGATGAACGACTCGCTGGCGAGCGAAGCCTTCGAGATGCCGAGCAGCACGGGCTCCGCCTGCGCGGCATCGTGGCCGGTCTTGGCGGCCTCCTTGTTCTCGTCCTTGAAGGCGGACTTGTGGACTATCTCGCCCTTCAGCAGCGAGGTCCCGCCCGGCTCCGTCACCTTGACGTTGGAGAGCATCTGGCGGACGATGATCTCGATGTACTTGTCGTTGATGTTGACGCCCTGCAGACGGTACACTTCCTGAATGGCGTCCACGATGTAGTTCTGCACTTCCTTGACGCCCTTGACGGCCAGCAGGTCGTGCATGTCGACCGCGCCGTCCGTCAGCGCCTCGCCCACGGCCACGCGGTCGCCCTCGTAGACGACCAGGTGCTTGCCGTAGGGTATCGCGTAGGCCTCCACCTGGCCGGTCTCCTCGTTCTTCACGGAGACCTCCACCAGGCCCTTGGCCGTGGTGCCCATCGACACCAGGCCCTCGATCTTGCTGATGATGGCCGCGTTCTTGGGCCTGCGCACCTCGAAGAGCTCGGCTACGCGCGGCAGGCCGCCCGTGATGTCCTTGGTCTTCGCGGTGTCGCGGTGGATCTTGGCGACGATGTCGCCCTTCCTGACGTCCTCGCCCTGCTCCACGATGATGATCGTGTCGGTGGGCAGCGTGTGGGAGCCGACCATCGCGCCGCCGTGCTCGACTACGATGCGCGGGTTGCGCTTCGTGCCGCGGTGCTCGATGATCTTGCTCTCGACGAGGCCGGTGACCTTGTTGAGCTCGCGGTGCAGCGTGACGCCTTCCTTGATGTCCAGGTACTTGGCCTTGCCGTCGTGCTCGGTGATCATCGGGACCGTATGCGGGTCCCAGTCGGCTATCAGCGTGCCGTCGTTGCGGGTCTTGTCGGACGGGCCCTGCACCGCGGCCTTGTCGGCCACGTGCAGGTGGGCGCCGTAGCTGATCTTCAGCTCGTCGGCGGGGAACTTCTTCGCCTCGTCGTACTTGACGTGGATGATGCCGCCGCGGCTGACCACGATGTCGTGGCCGTTGCGGTCCTTGATCGTGCGGATGTTGTGGAACTCCACCTTGCCCTTCGCCTTCGCGCGGGCCTCGGTGTTCTCCAGAACGCGGGACGCGGTGCCGCCGATGTGGAACGTGCGGAGCGTCAGCTGCGTGCCGGGCTCGCCGATCGACTGCGCGGCTATGATGCCCACGGCCTCGCCGGGCTCCACCTGGTAGCCGGTGGCCAGGTTCTGGCCGTAGCACTTGGCGCAGATCCCCACCTCGGCCTCGCAGGTCAGCACGGAGCGCACGAACACGCTCTCGACGCCGGCCTTCTCTATGGCTATCGCGGTCTCGGGGGACAGCAGGTCGCCCTTCTTGGCGAGCGTCCTGGCCTTGCCCTCGGGATCGGTTATCTTGACGTCCTCGAGCAGCATGCGGCCGGTGATGCGGTCGGACAGCGGCTCTATCATCTCCTCGCCGCTGACCAGCGCCTTCATCTCCACGCCGCCTATGGTGCCGCAGTCCTCGGCGGTGATCACGACGTTGTGGGCCACGTCCACGAGGCGGCGGGTCAGGTAGCCGGCGTCGGCCGTCTTCAGGGCCGTGTCAGAGAGACCTTTGCGTCCGCCGTGCGTCGAGATGAAGTACTCGAGCACCGTGAGGCCCTCGCGGAAGTTGGAGAGCACGGGGTTCTCGATGATCTCGCCGACGCCGCCGGTGAGCTTCTTCTGGGGCTTGGCCATCAGACCGCGCATGCCGGCCAGCTGCCTGACCTGCTGGCGGCTGCCGCGGGCGCCGGAGCCCTGCATCATGTGCACGGAGTTGAAGCGCGGCTCGCCGTGCTTGTGCTCCTTCTTCTCCTGCTTCTCCATCTCCTCGAACATCATGTCGGCGACCTTGTCGTTGACCTTGGTCCAGATGTCGATGATCTTGTTGTAGCGTTCGTTCTCGGTGATCACGCCGTCGCGGGCCTGCTCCTCGATAGCGCGCACCTGCTTCTGCGCCTTCTCGATCATCGGGGCCTTCGTGTCGGGCACGATCATGTCGGCTATCGAGATCGACAGGCCGGACAGCGTGCAGTAGTGGAAGCCCATGTTCATCAGGTGGTCGAGCAGCGTCACGGTGGCGTGGTGGCCGACCTCGGGGTTCTTGAAGCACTCGTCCACCAGGTTCGACAGGTCCTTCTTGCCGATGACCTTGTTGTAGCGCTTCCAGTCCAGCTTCTCGGGCAGGATGCCGAAGAAGATCAGGCGGCCGATCGTGACGTAGTCCTTCCAGTCGGCGGGCTTCTTCCAGCCCTTGCCCTCGGCGTCGAAGTCCTTGGACTCGGCCGTGAGGTCGTTCATGCCGCGCACCTTGATGCGGGCGTGCAGGTCGACCGCGCCGTGCTGGTGGGCGGTCAGCGCCTCTTCCTTGTCGTTGAAGAACTTGCCCTCGCCCTTCTCGCCGGGCTTCACCTTGGTGATGTAGTTGATGCCGAGCACCATGTCGTGCGACGGGTTGGCTATCGGGCGGCCGGAGGCCGGCGACAGGATGTTGTTGGTGGCCATCATCAGCATGCGCGCTTCCATCTGCGCTTCCTGGCTGATCGGCACGTGCACGGCCATCTGGTCGCCGTCAAAGTCGGCGTTGAACGCCGCGCAGGTCAGCGGGTGCAGCTGGATGGCCAGACCCTCGATGAGGACGGGCTCGAAAGCCTGGATACCGAGGCGGTGCAGGGTCGGGGCGCGGTTCAGCATCACCGGGTGCTTCTTGGTCACGCGCTCCAGGATGTCCCAGATCTCGTTGTCCGCATGCTCCATCTTCTTCTTGGCGACCTTGAGGGTGATGTTCTCCTTCTTGATCAGCTCGGCGAGCACGAACGGCTTGAACAGCTCCAGCGCCATCTCCTTCGGGAGGCCGCACTGGTTGAGCTTCAGGTTCGGACCTACGACGATGACCGAGCGGCCGGAATAGTCGACGCGCTTACCCAGCAGGTTCTGGCGGAAGCGGCCCTGCTTTCCTTTAAGGATGTCCGAGATGGACTTCAGCGGGCGGTTGGCGGCGCCGAGCACCACCTTGCCGCGGGCGCCGTTCTCGATCAGCGCGTCCACCGCTTCCTGCAGCAGGCGCTTCTCGTTGTAGATCATCACCTGCGGGGCGCGCAGCGCCTCGATGTGCTTGAGGCGGTTGTTGCGGTTGATGATGCGGCGGTACAGGTCGTTCAGGTCGGACGTGGCGAAGCGGCCGCCTTCGAGCGGCACGAGCGGGCGCAGGTCCGGCGGCAGCACCGGCAGCACGGTCATGATCATCCACTCCGGGCGGTTGTTCGAGGCCTGGAAGCCCTCGAGGATCTTCAGGCGCTTGATGGCCTTCGAGCGGTCGGCGTCGTTCTTGATGGTGGCCAGGTCCTTCTGGATCCTGTCGATCTCGACCTTCATGTCGATGTTCTCGAGCAGGTGCTGGATCGCGCCGGCGCCGATGCCCACCTTTATCTTGGAATACTTCTTCTTGACCTCGTTGAGCTGGGTCTCGGTGAAGACCTCGCCGCGGGCGTACTCGACGCGGCCGGTCACCGGGTCCTTCGTGTCCTCGAGGACGACGTAGGCGGCATAGTAGACGACCTTCTCCAGGTCGGTGGGGCGCATGTCCAGGATGATGCCTATGCGGGACGGGGACTTGCGCAGGAACCAGATGTGCGCGACGGGGCAGGCCAGTTCGATGTGGCCCATGCGCTCGCGGCGCACCTTGGCCTCGGTGACCTCGACGCCGCAGCGGTCGCAGACGACGCCCTTGAACTTGACCCAGCGGTACTTGCCGCAGGCGCACTCGTAGTCCTTGGAGGGGCCGAAGATCCTCTCGCAGAGCAGGCCGTCGCGCTCGGGCTTCAGCGTCCTGTAGTTGATGGTCTCGGGCTTCTTGACCTCGCCGAACGACCAGTTGCGTATCTTGCCGGGGCTCGCGAGCCCTATCTTGATGCCGTTGAAGCTCCCGTAGTTCAGCTCCTTGGCCCGCTTCTTGGTCTTGCCCAGCTTGCTCAGCGCGTCAGCGAATATGTCGTTAGCCATTGTGTTCTCCGGTCCTTTTCTCTTCCGCTACCGCCCCGGCCGTCGCCGGCCGGGACGCTGGTTACGCATTACGACGGTATCTTAAGCCTTGGAGGCGGCCTTCTTAGCCTTGGCCGGCTTCTCCTCCGCCTCGCCCTCCGCGGCCGGCTTGGCCGCGGTGGCGGGGGCCATGTTCAGGAGGTCCACCTCGAGCGACAGGGCCTGGAGCTCCTTCACGAGCACCTTGAACGACTCCGGCACGCCGGGCTGCGGCGGGAAGTCGCCCTTGATGATGGCCTCGTACATCTTGGTGCGGCCGGTGAAGTCGTCCGACTTCACGGTCAGCATCTCCTGCAGCGTGTACGCGGCGCCGTAGCCTTCGAGCGCCCAGACTTCCATTTCGCCGAAGCGCTGGCCGCCGAACAGGGCCTTGCCGCCCAGCGGCTGCCGGGTGATGAGGCTGTAGGGGCCCGTGGAGCGGGCGTGCACCTTGTCCTCGACCAGGTGGATCAGCTTCAGGATGTACATGTAGCCGATCGTGACCTTCTCGTGGAAAGGCTCGCCGGTGCGCCCGTCGCGCAGCGTGATGCGGCAGTAGTCGTCGGGGAGGTACTCCTCCTTGACGCCCTGGGCCTTCAGGTGGTCCTTCGCCAGCTGTATCATCTGGATGACGCCGGGCTTCTCGGCGCCGGGCTTCTCGACGTCCTTCAGCACGTCGTCTATGGTGATGTCGCCGCGCTTCCTGCCCTTCTTCTCCCAGTACTTCCAGTAATCCTTATTGTCCTCGGCGGCGCTGTCGAACACCGGGCAGGCCATCTGGGTGTCCAGCTGCTTGCCGGCCCAGCCGAGCATGGTCTCGAGGATCTGGCCGATGTTCATGCGGGAGGGCACGCCCAGCGGGGACAGCACTATGTCCACGGGCCTGCCGTCGGGCAGGTACGGCATGTCCTCCTGCGGCAGGATGCGGGCGACGACGCCCTTGTTGCCGTGGCGGCCGGAGAGCTTGTCCCCGACTTGCAGGCGGCGCTTCAGCGCTATGTGCACCTTCACCACCTTGTTGACGGTGACGGGCAGCTCGCCGGAGTTCTTCAGCATCTCCTTCTCGCGGGCGAACTTCTCCTTGATCCGCTTCTCCATCAGCTTGCAGAACTCCTCGGTCTCGGAGCCCTTCTTGGAGGTCTCCTTGCGGAACTCCTTGAGCGCGTCGAGATTGTAGTTCATCTCGGCGTCGATCTCCTTCTTGCGGCGGTCCTCCTCGACCTTGGAGAGCTTCTCACGGCGCACGAAGACGCGGGTGCCGATGATCTTGCCGGAGACGCCCGGGGGCACGCGCATGGAAGTGTCGGTCACGTCCTCGGCCTTCTTGCCGAAGATGACCTTCAGCAGGCGCTCCTCGGGGGAGAGCTGCTGCTCGCCCTTCGGGGACACCTTGCAGACGAGGATGTCGCCGGGGCGCACCATCGTGGACGGGATCACGACGCCGTCCGAGTCTATGTGTTCGAGCGCGTCAGAGCCGACGTTGGGGATGTCGCGGGTGATCTCCTCGGGGCCCAGCTTGGTGTCGCGGGCCTCGACCTCGAACTCCTCGATGAAGACCGAGGTCAGCGCGTCGTCCTCTACGACCTTCTCGCTGACCAGGATGGCGTCCTCGTAGTTGAAGCCTTCCCAGCACATGAACGCTACCAGCAGATTCTTGCCGAGGGCCAGCTGGCCCTCCCTGGTGGACGGACCGTCGGCGATCACGTCGCCCTTCTTCACCGTCATGCCGCTCTCCACCACCGGCACCTGGTTGACGCAGGTGTCCTGGTTGGAGCGGCGGTACTTGATGAGGTGGTAGATGTCCGGCTCCTTGGAATGGTCGGGCTTTATCGCGATCATGTCCGCGGAGGCGTAGATGACCTTGCCCGAGGTGCGGGCGGTCACGCAGGCGCGGCTGTCGCGGGCGATGGCCGGCTCCATGCCGGTGCCCACCAGCGGCGTCTCGGTGACGAGCAGCGGCACGGCCTGGCGCTGCATGTTGCAGCCCATCAGCGCGCGGTTCGCGTCGTCGTGCTCGAGGAACGGGATCAGCGCGGCCGAGATCGACATGACCTGCAGCG
>JAKAMO010000095.1 GCA_021812825.1 bacterium
GGTGCAGGAAGCCCTGCAGAAGAAGTTCAGGAAGAAGGAGATCTTCCTGATCTCCGCAGTGACCGGCAAGGGGGTCAGCCGCCTCCTGGACAGGGTCATAAAGCTGCTGCCGACGATAAAGGAAGAGGAACTCTACCGCGCTTCGGAAGGGGCGGCCGCCTTCCGCCGTCCTTCGGAAGGCTTCAAGGTGGCGAAAGACCACACCGGAGCCTTCGTCGTGACCGGAACGAAGGTGGAGAAGCTGATAGCGATGACCAACTTCTCCCAGCCGGATTCCTGGGACCGCCTGCGCCGCATCTTCAAGACCATAGGCCTGGACAAGGCCCTTAAAAAGGCCGGCGCGGGAGAGGGCGACGCGGTGCGCATCGTAGACAGGGAATTCGAATGGAGCGACGAGAAGCTCCCCGAAGGCAGACAGAGCAAGTTCGCCTACAAGTACCGGAAGTACCGGCAGGACTACGGCGACTGACCGTAAAAAAAGCCCCGGCTCTCCGGGGCTTTTTTATTTCGTGGTCCGGGCTCAGTACACCGTTCCCCAGTCCCTGGTGGTTATCCGGAACTCGACGCGGCGGTTGAGCGCGCGGGCCTCCGGGGTCTTCTCGGCCACCACGGGCTTCGTCTCACCGTAGCCGTAGATGCGGATATAGTCCGGATAGACGCCCTTGGTCGCCAGGTACATCTTCACCGAGTTGGCGCGGCGCAGCGAAAGGTCCTGGTTGTACTCGGCCGAGCCCACGTCGTCGGTGTGGCCTTCCACTATCAGCTTCAGGCGGTTCTTGTTTATCAGGATCACCGCTATGCGGTCCAGCAGCTCGTACGAGGAAGGCTTCAGCTTGGCTGAGCCGGTCTCGAAGTCTATGGGCGGGATCTGCCTGTTCTTGACCATGTCCATCACGCTGGTCAGCTCCATGTCGGCGCGCCTGGCCTCCTCCCTCTCGGTGGGAGTCAGCTGCCTGGCGCAGGCGCAGGCGGCCAGGACCGCCGCGAAAAGCGTCAACTTCCTCATAACGACCTCCCCTCGTAGTTCCCCCCCGTTATCGCGCCTATCAGCGTTTCCCGGCGGAAACGGTAGCCGCGGGCGAAGGCGGTATTGCTGAGCAGCAGCGGCGGGGTCGCCGCTATGGTGCCATAGATGCGTAAGCGGCCCACCTTCGGCCGTTCCGCGGAGTCCAACAGGTTGGACCGCACCACTTCCTCGAGCGTGTCCATGGACCAGTAGATGGGCCAGATGGTAGCGGCGCGCAGCGCCGCCTCGGTCTTCGGGATCGCGGAAACGAAGGCTTCGCTCTGGTCCAGCCGGTCGACGGCCCACATGACCCATTTCAGGACTATCTCCCTGAGACGTCCCATGTTAGCCTTGTCCAGCAGGTCGCCCGGCTTCATGTTCCTGGTGTCCAGGTCCTCCTGCGGGATATAGCAGCGGCCGTTCGCCAGGTCGGCCGCCATGTCCTTCAGGATATTCGTCATCTGCAGGGCCGCGCCTATCATCTCGGCGTCCTTTTCCGAGAGGAAGCCGCCGCGGGTGGAGCGCCTGATGGCCTGGCGGTATAGACGGGCCCAGAATATCCCGGGAACGCCGCCTATCAATGCGCAGTAGCGCTCGAGGTCCGAGGCGCGCGGCAGGGCGGCAGGGGCGCCGCCGGGGAAACTGCGGACGTCCATCTCCATGCCTGAGGCTATCCCGCCCAGCAGGTCGGTGAACAGCGGCTTGTCCTCTTCCGGCAGGGCGGCGAAGATATCGAGCACCTTGCCGAACTTCAGCAGCAGCTCCCGCTCCCCCTGCGGGGCCGGAAATTCAGAGAGCGCCCTGATCTTGTGGAGCAGGGCTTCGCGGGAACCGGGATCGTTGATAGCGCGGGCCAGGGATAGTATCTTCAGCTTCTCCTGTGCCGGTATCCCCGAAGTATCCACGGCAGTGTCGAGAGCGCGGCAGAGCAGGTAACCCAGGCCCATGCAGGTGCGCACCGGCTCGGGCAGCACGGCCACGCTGAGATAAAGGGTGCGGGAGACCTTCTTCAGGATGGTCTTGATCTCTCCGGAAAGGGCCGCGGCCCCGTGCTTTTCCATGCTGTTGAAATTCTACAAAAATTCGGCGTCGGCCGGCCCTGACTTCAGTCCTCGGGCGGGGCCGTAAGCTCCGAAGCCGACTCCAGGCCGGCGGCCACTTCCGGCGCTATCCCCAGGCGACGGAAAACCGGAGTGACGCTCTCGCGTATCTCGCCGAGGCGAGAATAGAAGGCGGCCGCGCCCAGCACGGAGACCGCGCCGCTGATCATTATGGTATGCTGCACCCCGATACGACTGGCGCCCCAGCCCGCCAGTATGCTGCCGAAGGGCATCATGCCCATGAAGGACATGGCGTAGATGGCCATCACCCTGCCGCGCTTGTCGTCGTCGACCACGGTCTGGATGATCGTGTTGGAGGAGGCCATCTGGCTGATCATGCCGAAGCTGGCCAGCGCGATGGCGGCCGCGGCGGCCGGGAAGCCGGGAGCGGCGGAAACGAGCAGCAGGCCTATGCCGAAAGTGAGCGTGGACAGCGGAATGCGGGATTCCAGCCCGGCCGCGCTCCTGCGCGAGGCCAGCACCACGGCCGACAGCAGCGCGCCGGCCCCGGAGAAGGCCATCAGGAAGCCCAGCGTGCCCGGCCCGCCGTGCAGGACCTGTTTCACGTAGACCGGCATCAGCACGGTGTAAGGCATGCCGGTAAGGCTGGTGAGCGCCAGCAGCAGGATTATGAGCCTGATCGGGGCGAAGCCGAAGGCATAGCCGAAGCCTTCGCGCAGGCGGCGGAGCGCAGGCTCCCCCGCGGGCTTCGGCTTCGGAGCCGGGACCTTCATGGCCAGCAGCGCCGCGATCACGGCCATGTAGCTGATGCCGTCCAGCAGGAAGCAGACCCCCTCCCCGGTCAGGCCTATCAGCACTCCGGCCACGGAAGGCCCCACCAGCCTGGCCGCGTTGAACATCGAGGAGTTAAGCGCTATCGCGTTCCCGAGGTCCTCCTTCCGCTCGACCATATCTATGACGAAGGATTGCCGCGCCGGGATATCGAAGGCGTTGACCAGCCCGAGGAAGGAGCTGATGCCTATTATGTGCCAGACCTGCACCCGGCCGGAGAGCGTCAGCCAGGCCATCGTCATGGCCTGCACCAGGGCCAGGCTCTGCGTAGCCAGCAGTATCTTGTGCCTGTCGAAGCGGTCGGCCAGGACGCCGGCGATAGGGGAAAGCAGGAAGGTGGGGATCTGGCCGCAGAAGCCTACTACGCCGAGCAGCATGGCCGAGCCGGTAAGACGATAGACCAGCCAGCTCATGGCTATGCGCTGCATCCAGGTGCCGATGAGCGAAATGCCCTGGCCGCCGAAGAAGAGCCGGTAGTTGCGGTATTTGAACGCCCGCATCATCAGGGACAGGGTTCCCTGGCCGGAAGCGGAGCGCCCTTTCATACCGCCGGGCGCAGCAGCTTGCCGAGCACTCTGCGACCGCGGGCGCCGGTGGCGGAAGGGCAGTGGTTGACGCGCCCGCGCAGGGCCAGCAGGGCCAGCAGCGCGAAACAGGCCGGCTCCTTCGCCAGAGGGTGCATGCCGAGCTCGGCGGTTGAGCGGACCCTGACGCCGGCAGGCTCCAGCAGGCGGGAGATATTGCGCAGCAGCACCGGGTTCAGCGCCCCGCCCCCGCTGACTATCAGGTCGCGGGCGCCGCGAGGGGCGAAGCGCGAGAAGGCTTCCTTTATGGAAGCGGCCGTGAACAGGTTCAGCGTGGCCAGCAGGTCGGGCGCGCCGCGGCAGCCGAGTTCCCGACCGAAGTTCTTCTTCAGGAAGGCCAGCGCGTACTCGCTGCGGTCGAGCGATTTGGGCGGCTTCCGCCCGAAGAAGGGAGCCCTTAGAAGTTCCCTCACCTTATCCTCGTCAGCCCTGCCGGCCGCGGCCAGCGCGCCGTTCCTGTCATAGGACAGGCGGCCGCCTGAGACGAGCGAAGCTGCCGTGTCCATGAGCGAGTTGCCCGGACCGGTGTCGAAGCCGCGGGTGCGGACGCCCCTGCCGACGAAGGAGATGTTCCCAACGCCGCCTATGTTCTGCAGAGCGGTAGGCCGGCCGCCGCCGTAAAGGTACTCGTCCATGAAAGGGACCAGCGGCGCGCCTTCGCCGCCGGCGGCCATATCGGCCGGCCGGAAATCGCAGACCACCGGGCGGCCCGTCTCCTCGGCTATGAAGGCGGCCTCGCCTATCTGCAGCGTATGCCCGCGGCGGCCCGGAGAATGCCAGACCGTCTGGCCGTGCGAGCCTATAACGCCGATGTCCCCGTAGCTGACCCGGCGCGAGGAGCAGAAACGCTTCACCATTACGGCCCAGAGGCGGCCGAGTTCGAAGTTAAGGGCCGAAAACTCCGGGGCCTTGAGGTCCTTGGCGGCGAGTATCCTGGCGCGCAGGGCCGCGGAATAAGGGTAATCCCGGAATTCAAGGACTTCCAGCCGGCGCCCGGAGAACGAACAGAGGGCCAGCGCCAGCCCGTCGGCGGAAGTGCCGCTCATGAGGCCGAGGGCGAGTGTTGGTTTGGACATGATCTGTGGCTTACCTGTAATGCAGCCAGCGGCTTAACCGCCGGCCGCTTCTAATACTTCTCGACGCTGTACTTAACAAGACGCCCGCCGCGGTAATGGAATTTGCCGGAAAAAAGGCCGCGGCGGCGGAGCAGGGGCAGGAATACCCTGTCGCCTTCCCAGAGGTTCAGCTTCAGCAGGGCGCGGTCGGGGATCCAGCGCAGTTCCCCCTCCGGCGAGTCTATCAGCCCGCCGCTGAAGCCGGTGGCCGTGAACACGAAAACGTACCAGTCCTCGCCCTTCGCAAAGTCTGGAAAGGTAAGCACGCCTTTGAGTACCGGGGCCTTGATCCTGAGGCCCGACTCCTCGCGCACCTCTCTCGCCACGCATTCCTCGGGGCTCTCGCCCCGCTCCAGTTTTCCGCCGAGGCCGTTCCACTTGCCCTCGTGCACGTCGTCCTTCTTCTTGGTCCGGTGCAGCATCAGCGTGCGGCCGTTCTTGCGGACATAGCAGAGTGTAGCCAGCTTCATCCGGCCTATACCCCCTGCGGCGGCAGGTCCTCGAAAAGCCAGGTGCTCAGGTAACGCTCTCCGGTGTCAGGTAATATGACCACGATGGTCTTGCCGGCCGAGACTTCCCGGCGGGCCACCAGCGCGGCGGCATGCACGGCCGCCCCGGAGGAAATGCCGGCCAATATGCCCTCCTCCTTCATCAGCCGCCTGGCGGCTACGCCGGCGTCAGCGTCGGCCACCGGCAGCACCTCGTCCACTAAGGCGCGGTCCAGGTTCTCCGGTATGAAATTGGCGCCTATGCCCTGTATGCGGTGAGGGGCGGGCTTTCCGCCGGAAAGTACCGGCGAGGCGGCGGGTTCCACCGCTACGATCTGAATTCCGGGTTTGCGCTTCTTAAGGCAGCGCGCCACGCCGGTTATGGTGCCTCCGGTGCCGACCCCGGCTATCACGATATCAACCTTCCCATCGGTGTCGAACCAGATCTCCTCGGCGGTGGTGCGCTCGTGGATGGCGGGGTTGGCGGGATTGGAGAACTGGCGCGGCATGAAAGCGCCGGGCCTGGACGCCAACAGGTCCTCCGCCTTGCGCACCGCCCCGGCCATGCCCTCCGTCCCCGGCGTGAGCACTATCTCCGCGCCGAAAGCGTGCAGGATCTTGCGCCGCTCCACGCTCATGGTGTCCGGCATCGTGAGGACCAGCCTGTAACCTTTTATAGCGCAGAGCCATGCCAGGCCGATGCCGGTATTGCCGCTGGTGGGCTCGACTACCATAGCCCCCGGCTTGAGCAGGCCCTTTTCCTCGGCGTCCGTCAGCATGCCGAGCGCGGCCCTGTCCTTCACGCTGGACGAAGGGTTGAAAAACTCCAGCTTTGCCAGCAACAAGGCCCCGGTCGCGCAGCAGAGCCTGTTTATCTTCACCAGCGGGGTACGGCCCACCAGTCCGGACATATCGGCGGCATAGTTCATTTCCCTGAAAGCTCCTTCTTGAGTTTCTCTATCTCGGCACGCACCCGGCGCATCTCCTCGCTGCAGTAGTCCGGCAGCCTGTCGTGGTCGAGCTGCGCCCCGTGCCTGGCCCCTCCGCGCGAGCCGTGCGCCGGCACGCCGAAGACGGTCGTGTCCGCCGGCACGTCCTGCAGCACCACGGAACCGGCCCCGATGCGGGACCTGTCACCGATCCGGATAGCGCCGAGCACGGTGGCTCCGGCGCCGACGACCACTCCGCTGCCGAGCGTGGGATGGCGCTTCTTGTGCTGCAGGGAAGTGCCGCCGAGGACCACGCCCTGGTAGATCAGCACGTCGTCGCCTATCTCGGTAGTCTCACCTATCACCACGCCCATCCCGTGGTCTATGAAGAAACGGCGGCCTATCGTGGCCCCGGGGTGTATTTCGATACCGGTAAAGAAACGGGCGAAATGCGAGAGCAGCCTGGCGGGCAACAGCAGGCCGGCGCGCCAAAGGCGGTTGGCGAACCTGTATATCCAGACCGCGTGCAGGCCAGGGTAGCAGGTCAGCACTTCTAGCGTACCGCGGGCGGCCGGGTCCTTCTCGAATACGGTCCTTATATCTTCTAAAATCGGCATTTTACCTTCTCCGGGGAGTTCTCCCCTAACCCATTATATAATTTTATATACAGGACGCCCGGATGAACTCCCAAACCGACTGAAATCTGCCACTAATTATGCGCGGGGGGCGGCGGATTTGGCGAGGAAGGCCGTCGCGGACCAAAGCCGCTTGCGCAGCGCGGCGAGGGAGTGGAGCGAAGCGACAATGGGCCGACCCCGTGCCTGACGAGACAAACCGCCGGCAGGACCCGCGCATACACCAAAGCAGAAGGCCGGGTTTCCCCCGGCCTTCTGCTTTCACGCCGCCGCCGCTCAGAGGCGGTAGATGGAGAATTTCGTCCCCTCCAGCCTGAAGCCGAAGCCCTTTTCGAAAGAAGGGAAGGAGACGCCGGACGGCCGGATGTCCGAGGCGTTGAAAATATAGTAAGAGGAAGCGTCGACCACCGGGAACGGCATCAGCAGAAGGAGCATCCTGGAGGTGAACTTCGCCCCCTGCGGACCCTGCACGATCTCGTTGCCGTAGGCCAGCTTGTAGCTCTTCCCGAGCTTGACGTCCACGCCCTTATCCGCCACGGCGTCCCCGACGGCCTTCAGGCTGGAGCTCAACGCAGCCCCGCGCGGGCCCGTTATCTCCAGCTTGCTGTTGGCCGGGTCGGAGGCGTTAGCGTAGACCTTGACCACGTAGTTCTCGCCGTCCACGGAGACCGTTTTCGAGCCGCTCATGAAGAGGCCCCAGTTCAGTATCTCCATGGCCCGCACGAAGTAGCTCTCGTTGCGTTCGGTAGTCAGCACGAGGAAGAATTTCTCCTTGTCCTTGCAGGAATTGCCGCCGTCCGGGCAATTGGCCGCCTTTGTCCCGCTCACGTACACCCGCGTGCCGCGGCCGGTAAGGAAGGAGATGCGCGGCTTGAGGTAGGCGTTCTTGATGGGCCCCAGGTCCTGAGAGAAGACCACGTCCTCAATGCCTTTCATCCCTTTCTCTTCGAATAGCTGCTCGGCCTCCGGGGACTTCCCGTAGCCGAAATAGCCGAAGAAGTCTATATCAGGGGCCTGCTCCCCCTGCAGTCCGGAGGAAGGCTGAGGTACGGCCTGGGAGGGCTGGGCCTCCAGGGCCAGCCCGGCAGAGCCGAGCGCACGGCTCCCGGCCGCCGCGACGGGAACGGCCAGGCAGAAAGAAAGCATAAAAGCTGCGGCTGACATTAGGGATCCGTTCATACGGCCTCCGGGACCTGAAGCGTCTCTACAATTGTATAGCACGCGGATAGCCCGCGCGCAAGCCCCCCCGGTTGCCGCGTCAACGTTCCAGACACAGAGTCAAGCCCTCTTTCCGCGCAAAACCCCTTTTCATCCGGGCCATAAATAATATAGATTATCGCAGTACCTAACGGGGGAACGATGGAACAGACCGCCCTTTTAAAGACACTTACCGGACACGCCGACGGCGTCCTGGCGCTGGCTTTCTCCCCTTGCGGAAAGTTCCTGGCCACGGCCGGGGAGGACAACTACCTGCGCCTCTGGGACGTCCCGGACGGCATAGAGATCCAGGCCCTGGAAGCCCACAAAGGCGACATAAGGGCCGTGGCTTTCGACTCGGACGGCGACCTTTTCGCCACCGCCTCCTGGGACAGGACCGTCAAAATCTGGAAGACGGCGGACTGCTCGCTGCTGGGCCAGGCCGAAAAACACAGCGCCCCGGTCAACTGCCTGGCCTTCTCCCCGGACGACAAACTGCTCTATTCCGGCTCCGACGACACCCAGATAAACGTGTTCGCCTCCCCCTCCTGCTCGCATAAAAGCTCCTTAAAACCCAAGATAGGCGATATCAAGGCCCTGGCCGTATCCCAGCACGGGCTCATAGCCGCCGGGGGCGTGGAGCTGCGCATCCTGGCCCAGTCCGGCGACCTGCTCAAGGACAACGATTCCTATACCTACGGTGTACGCGGGCTTGCCTTCTCCCCGGACGGCAAGCGCCTGGCGGTGGCCACCGGCATGGAGAAGCGGCTGGAGATCTGGGACATGGACAAGCTGCTGGAGCTGGGCTCGGTAAAAGATACCGACTGGATCAATTGCGCCGTCTTCACCCACGACGGGAAATACGTGGCGACTGGAGGCGGCTCGGCGGTGAAGCTCTGGGACCCGGCCACCGGCGCCTGCCTTAAGACCTTCGAGGGGCACTCCGACGAGATCTACGGCGTGGACGTCTCCCCCGACGGCAGGTACATAGCCTCGGCATCCAACGACAAGACGGTCAAGCTGTGGTCGCTTTCTTAACTTAAGTCAAGGACGGCCTTGATTTTTGTATAATTTCGGCAGAAGTTAAAATCGTTAGGAGGAAATAGATGAAGATATCAGCATCCGTAGTGGCGGTGATCGTGGGCGCGGCGGTTTCCGCCAACGCCGCGGGCTTCCGCCTCGCAGAGCAGGACGCGAAGGCCAACGGCATGGGCAACGCCTTCGTGGCCGTGGCCGACAATGCTTCGGCGGCCTGGTACAACCCGGCGGCGATCACCTCCCTGGAAGGGACCAACCTCTCCCTGGGCTCGGTCATGATCATGCCCTCGATGGAGCACCATGTCTCCCCCGGCACGACCGACAAGATAAAGAGCACCACGCATGTCCCCCCTCATTTCTACGCCACGCACAAGCTCAGCGACAAGTTCTCCGTGGGCCTGGGCGTCAACGCCCCGTTCGGCCTCTCCACCGAATGGAACAAGAACACCGCCGCGACCCGCACCACGGCCACCAAGTCCGAGATCAAGACCGTGAACGCCAACCTCAGCGGCGCGTACAAGGTCACCGACGCCTTCTCCGTGGCCGCCGGCGTCAGCTACGTCAAGATAGACGCGACCCTCAACAAGTGGATCTATATACCCGCCAACACCTACTACGGCGGCCAGCCTGTCATCCAGTTCGAGCAGACGCTTAAGGGCGACGGCAACGGCGTGGGCTATAACCTGGCCCTGAAGTACGACGTGGACAAGGTCTCCTGGGGTGCCAGCTACCGCGCCCCGGTCAAGATCAACGTGGACGGCAAGATCAACGCTCCTCTTC
>JAKAMO010000096.1 GCA_021812825.1 bacterium
TCGCTGCTGGCGCTGGCGCTGGTCCCCTTCCTCCCCGAGGGGCGGACCTTCGCCATGTTCTGTCTGGCCTTCCTGCCGTTCTCGGTCTGGATAGCCTCGCTGGCCTCCAGGAGCTACGGCACCCACGACGACCCGCGCATAGTTATAGACGAGATGATCGGTTTCTGGACCGCCATCCTGTTCCTGCCCCGCACCCCTTTCCATCTGGCAGCAGCCTTCGTTCTTTTCCGCGCCCTCGACACGCTGAAGCCCTGGCCTATCAAGTCGCTGGAGACTACCTGCCGCGGGGGTTTTGGTATAATTGTTGATGACCTGCTGGCCGGGGCGGAAGCCAATCTGCTGGCGCGGCTAGCGGCCCTGATATTGCTATGAAAAACGCTTCCCTGCTCCTTGTACTGCTCCTTGCCGCACCCGCCGCGGCCCAGAACCAGCCGCAGGGAACGCCGCAGGCCCAGCAGCAGCTGCAGGCCGCTCAGCAGGCCGCGATGCAGGCCGCCCAGCAAGCACAACCTTCCGGCCAGCAGCCGTCTCCGCAGCAGTCCGCAGCCCAGCAGAGCACGGCGTCGCCTTCAGCTCTGCCGCTGCCTGGCATGACGTCCGCGACGCGGCCGGGGCCCTCCCAGCCGTCCCGCTACGACGAGAGCAGGACCCCTCTCAGCGGCATAGTCATGATGCCCACCGCCTACCGCGGCAAAGGGCGCAATTCCATAGGGCTGGGACTGGATTTCAACGCGGCCTATTATATCGGCCGGTTGTACGGCAAGAACAC
The DNA here is from genome assembly GCA_021812825.1 of bacterium. The sequence goes on from JAKAMO010000096.1 coordinate 770, forward strand.
GTTCTCATGGACCACCGAGAAGAAGAACTACCTGGACCGCGTAGGCCTCTGGCTCCTCTCGGCGGACTCGAAGATGCTGGTGCAGACGGAAGGCAAATGGCGCCCGGCCATGGCAGCCGGCGTGCAGGGCATACTTAAGTTCAGGGACGGCGCCCAGCCCGCGCTGAATCAGCCGTCGGTAACCACCAAGATAGATTCCAAGAACACCAACACCTACGCCAACGCCTACGTGGCCCTGACGAAGCGCCTGCATCCGAAATTCCTGGTCAACGCGGGCTATTCCGACGGCGACATGCCCAAGGTCCTCTACGACATGTCCGAGTTCCTTTCCAAGGAGGCCATAAACCTGACCAACGGCCGTCCGTCCTCGGCCGCCGTCGAGGTCCCCACCGGCATGCTGTTCGGCGGCATCATGTGGATGCCGAGGAAAGATTCCCCTGTAGGGCTCGAGTTCATGATACCCCAGGGGGCCCCGCAGTCCCCCAGGCTCTTCAACCTGCACCTGGGCACGCTGTTGCACTTGAACTTCGAACTCTCCTACCTGACCTTCAAGGGCGGCTGGGACCTGCTCGGCATGTTCCAGTTCCGCTACAACTACCTACCGAAGTAGCGGGATCCCCGCCAGAAAAAAAGACCGCCGAGGCGGTCTTTTTTTTGAGCTCGGCCGCTTTCACCTGCGGCCTTCCCGTTCCAGCTGTTCCAGGTATCTTCTGGCCTGAGCGTGGGATGGGTTTATCCTCAGCGTGGCCTGCAGTTCCTCACGCACCCTCGTCCAGTCACGGTTCCAGTAAAGGATAGCCAGGTTGTAACGGACATCCGCCAGGTCCGGATTGCGCGCGGCCGCCGCCAGATAGGCACTCTCCGCGGCGGCCCTGTCGCCGGTCTTCTCGGCGGCGACGCCGTAGTTCAGCAGCGCGTACGCGCTGGAGGAGGCCAGCATCCTCTTAAGGTCCGGCAGAGAGCGGAACTCTACGCTCAGCCGCAGCAGTCGCTCGTAGACGCCGACCGAGGCCTGGAAGCAGGACTCGGCCTTTGCCCAGTCGCCGCGGGAGGAATAATAGAAGCCTTCATAAAGCGGGGCGTCCGGAAGCTCGGGGTCCAGCAGCGAGGCCAGGCGCAGCGCCTCGGCGTCGGCCTCCTCCGGCCGGCCGGCGACGCTGCGCCTGGCCGCCGCCGACAGCATGGCCTGGGCGTAGGAAACCCCTATATCCTTGTCGAAGAAATCCCGGTAGCGGACGTCCAGGCGGGGGAGGGCGAAGAACTGCCACCTGTCCGGGACCCGGAACCCGGCGGGGGGATAGAGCAGATTGACCATGCCGGCGGGGGTCGCCGGAACGGAGGCCGGCAGCTCGGCATCCATCGTGGCGTAGACCCCTCCGGGATTGGCGGAGACGAAGGCCTGCCAGTCGGCCGGTTGTCCCGACCCCAGGTTGTAGAGCGTGAGACCCGGGACGTAGCGCCGCTGCTCCTCCCGGTACCAGGGAGCTCCGCTCAGCCCCTGCGCGACCACCCTCACGTCGGGCCGGAGCCCCTTCACTTCCTGCAGGTACCAGAGAGAGAACAGCTGCACGTCCTTCTTGGCCACCACTACGGAGCCTGGAGGGACAGAGCGCAGCACGTCCGAGGCGTAATCCTCCGCGGCGAACAGCCACCTGCGGAGCGAGCCGTGCGCGCCCCCGTAGAAGACCAGGCCGCAGGTCAGAGCGGCCGCCAGGACCAGCGGCCGGAAAGCCCGCGGATACCGCCCGGCGAGGAAGAAAAGCCCCGCCGCGGCCCAGAACGCCACGGCGATGTCCGGCAGCAGGTAGTAGGGCTCGACGATGGCCAGCGCGTGCGGGTTGGGCGGCATGTTGGCCATGAAGATGAAGACCGGTCCAGGGAAGACGAAGAGCGCGGCGAAGGCCGCCAGCCTGAGCGGGCTGCGCCGCCACTCGGCGTAGAGGCCGGCCGCGGCGAAGGCCAGGGCAGCGCTGAAGTTCTGCCAAAGGTGGATGGCGTAGTACTTCATCCCCGGCAGGAAGAGCTCCCCGCGCGCGTAGTTCAGCGAGATCAGGTCCAGCGTGGAGCCGTAGCTTTTCCTGGTGATCACGGCCAGGAAAGTGGCGGGATCGGCCGGGTGGCTCCAGTCGAAGCGGGGCCAGCACGACGAGCGGAACGGCAGATACAGGTACAGGGAGAAGCCCAGAAAGAAGAAACCGGCCGCCTTGAGCAGGGACATAGGGCCGCCTTCCTTCAGTTCCGGCCACGACAGCAGCAGCAGCGCCGGCGCGGCCAGCAGCAGGTCCATGCGATTGGCCATGCCGAGACCCAGCAGAAAGGAGGTAAGGAACAGCGCTCCGCGTCCGCGCCGCGAGGCGGACAGCAGGACGGCGCCGGCGAACAGGAAGTTCAGGGCGTACATCTCCGGAACGGACGAGACGGTGCGAAGAGTGAAGTTGAAACCCAGCAGCAAAGCCGCGAAGAAGGCGGCCGCCGGCGAGAAGGCCAAGGCCGCCAGCCTCCAGAAGACCAGCACCCCGGCGATGCCCGCCGCGGCGGAATAAAGGTTCAGGCGCCAGGCCGGGTTGCCCAGCGGCAGCAGCGAGAAAAGCTTGGCGGACAGGATGTAGAGAGGATAGCCCGGCTGATGCGCGACTCCCAGAGTCCAGGCCGCGCTGGCCATCTCCCCGGCGTCGCGATAGGGGGGGAGCACCGGCGGCAGGCTGCAGACGTAGAGCGGCACCAGCAGCAGGACCAGCAGAGAGGCCCATAGGGCGGCGGGGGACATCCCCGCCGATGACTGGTCGTTTCCGGCGTCCATCACGCTGACTATTCTATAAGTTATTTCGGGGATTTAGAAGCTCCGCCGACGGCGGAGAGCAGGCCGGGAAGCTCCTGGTCGCTGCCTGGCGCCAGAGCCTCGGCCGCGCGGAAGTCGGCGGCCGCCCCTTTGAGGTCTCCCTTTTCGGCCCGCAGGCGGCCCCTCAGGACATGTGCGGCCGGCGCCGCGGGGGCAATCTCCAGCGCCTTGCCAGCGGCCTTCATGCCCAGCTCCAGCTCCCCGACGCGGTGCATCGCCTCTCCGAGCCGGACATAATAAGTGGCGTAGGAGGAGACGGATTTCCAGTCCGAGGCGGAAGCCAGGTCCCAGGCCTCGCAGGAGAAGTCGCCTAGCTCTCTGCAGGAGGACGCCCTGGAGAGGTAGTACGAAGGGCGGCCGCCGCTGAGCCGTATCGCCTCGGAGAACCTGCGCACGGCCTCCTCGTGCCGGCCGCGCGCGGCTTCCAGCAGCCCCAGGCGCCACAGGGCCTCGTGGTTGTTGGGCTCTAGCTTCAGCAGCCTGGCGCCGGCTTTTTCGGCCCCGGCGAAATCCTTCAGTTCGGAAAGGCAGAGCAGGGAGAGCTCGTACGAATACGGATCCTCGGGCGACAGACTCGAGAACGACGCCGCGTCGGAGACGCATGGGCCGTATTCGCCCAGCCGGTATTCGGCCTCCGCCCTGGCCATGTAGCCGTCGTCGTAGGTGGGGTCGTAGCCAAGAGCCTTGGTGGCCAGCTTCTTCTCCTGCGCGCGGTCATTGAGCAGCCGCCCGTAGACGAGCGCCTTCAGCAGGTGGGAGATCTCCTGCGCGTAGCCGAGGGCGATGGCCCTGTCGGCCTCGGCCAGCGCCTGCGGGGCGCGCCCGTCCTCGTAGTAGAGCCTCGCCCGGAAGTAATGCATTATCGCGTCGTTGGGGTGGGCCAGCAGCCGCTCGTCCACCGCGCGCGCCGCGGCGACAGGTCCCTTCGTAGAGGAGAGCGCGGTGATGTCGCGCCAGTCCAGGCGGGAAGCCTGCGCGCGCTCCGCGCGCTTCATCGTCGAATATCCGACGGCGAGCAGGAATCCGGCGGAAGCCAGGACGCCCAGCGTCGTCTTGAAGGAAGTGGTCATTTTTCAGGACAAAAAAAAGGCAGGGCTGCCTTTTGGGGGGTAGGGTGAGGGAGGCAGCCCTGACGCATTTATTCTACCACCCTCAATGACCTTTGTCAAGGGCACTGCCAACAAAAGTCAGGATCCGGCCGCCCCTGCCGCCGGTCAGTCTGCTCGGCCGTTCCACTCGTCGATGCGCTTTATCAGCGCCTCGAACTTGAAAGGCTTCACGAAATAATCGTCGGCCCCAGCCGCCAGTATCTTGTGCTTTATGTCCTCGGAATCGTAGCCCGTCACCGCTATCACCAGCGTACGCTTGTCGCTGGCCTTGATTATCTCGCACACCTTGAAACCGTTGATATCAGGCAGCATGATATCGAGGATCACGACGTCGGGCTTCTCGCTGCCCACCAGCGAGCCGGCCTGGAAGCCATCGGCTGCGAAAAAGAGCTCCCAGTCCTTCTTCGCGGCGCGGAAGAACTTCTCCATCAGACGGAGGAACTTGGGATCGTCCTCCACCATCAGGACCTTCTTCGGAGTGGAGACGCATTTCTCCAGCTCCTTGGGAACCGGCATCTTGTTCTCTATCAGGAAACTCCTGAAATCCTCCGCCTTTATCCGACGGTGGCCGCCCAGCGTGGTGAAGGCCTTTAGTTTGCCGGAATCCACCCAATTGGCCACGGTGCCGGGGGAAAGCCCCATCATTTTCGCCGCTTCAAAGGTACTGAAGATCTTGTCTCGCACGGGTGCTCCTCCACTGTTGCGATTTTTATGGTTTTTACCCTTTTTAATATTATAGCACTAATCCGGCGCCGCGGCAAACCAGGTTGCGGCCGGACAGGGCAGGGCCCAGCCTTGCGTATTAATATATTATGTTTTATAATGCTTTACATGATTTCCGGAAAGGGAGCACGGGTTCCCTGAATTTCAACGGGGGAAAGACTTGGCGGGCAAAAAAGTTCTGGTGGTGGACGACGACCCCAACGTGGGGCTGCTGATCTCCGCCGTACTGAAGAAGTACAACTACCTGGTTACCACGCTCTACGGCGGTAACGAGGTACTGGCTTTCCTCAAGGACAATACCCCGGACCTCATCCTGCTGGACCTCCGGATGCCGGGCATAGACGGTTACGCGCTCTGCAAGCGCATACGGGAAGCCCCCGGCACGCGGGATATCCCCGTGATAATCCTGAGCGGCGTGTCGGAAGTCGACGCCCGCGTCACCACGATAGAGCTGGGGGCGGATGACTACATCACAAAGCCTTTCGACGTCCGCGAGCTGCGGGCGCGGATAAACCGGATACTCAAGCGCAAGAGCGAGGACACCTCCCTGAACCCGCTGACGAAGCTGCCCGGCAGCCCGGCCATAGAGGAAGAGGTCCTCCGACGGCTGCATGGGAAAGAGCCATTCGCTTTCTGCTACGTGGACGCGGACAACTTCAAGGCCTACAACGACGTTTACGGTTACGCGAAGGGCGACGAGGTGATAAAGGCCATCGCCTCCCTGCTCCTCGCCAAGACCAAGGAGACCGCGGGCGAGGACTACTTCCTCGGCCACGTCGGCGGCGACGATTTCGTGATGATCACCTCCTCGGAGAAGGCCGAGGCCGCCGCCAAGGCCATCACCGAGGAGTTCGACCGCATCATACCGGATTTCTATACGGAGGAGGACCGCGGGCGCGGCTTCATCACGACGCTGGACCGCTCCAATAACACGCGCCAGTTCCCGCTGATGTCCCTGACGGTGGCCATAGTTGCCCCGCGCACCCACCAGCAGCATTACGCGAAGATCGTGGAGAGCGCGGCGGAACTGAAGCGCTACGGCAAGGACCTTTCCTCCAGGCATGGCAGCATCTTCGTAAAGGACAGGCGAATCTGACATCATGCAAACAGAACCCGATATAGCCGGCACCGTCTTCGCGGGCTGCAAGATAATCGCCAAGATAGGGCAGGGCGGCATGGGCTCGGTATACAAAGCGCGCCACGAGGCCCTCGACAAGTTCGTCTGCGTCAAACTGCTCGCCCCCGATCTCGCCCGTGACCAACGCAACATCGAGTTCTTCCTGCGCGAGGCGCGCTCCGCGGCCAAGCTCGAGCACCCCAACATAGTGCACGTCTACAACTTCGGACAGGAGAACGGCTCCTATTTCATAGTGATGTCGTACGTGGAGGGCAAGAGCCTCCAGGACCTGGTGACGGAGAAAGGGCCGCTGCCGGTCAAGGAGGCCACTGAGATAATGACCGGCGTGCTGCACGGCCTGGCCCACGCGCACACCAAGTCCGTCATCCACCGCGACATCAAGCCGGCCAACATCCTGGTCGGTTCCGACGGCGTGCCCCGCATAGTGGACTTCGGCCTGGCGCGCAGCATAACCGAGGAGAAGCAGCTGACGATGGCGGGGGAGATGGTGGGGACCGCCTATTTCATGTCGCCGGAGCAGGGGCTGGCCGGCACGGTGGACAGCCGAGCCGACCTCTACTCCGTAGGCGCCACTTATTTCTATATTCTGACCGGCAAATATCCGTTCGACGGCAAGAGCTCGATAGAGGTCATCCACAAGCACATCGGCGAGCCCGTGCCGAACATAGTACTGCTGCGTCCAGACATCCCGCTGTGGGCCTCCCGCGTCATAGAGCGCCTTATGCGCAAGAAACCGGAGGAGCGCTACCAGACGGCCGGAGAGGTCATAGAGGAATTCTCCAAGCATCCCGACGGAGGGGAGGACCCTTCTGAAGCCGGCGAGGCCACTTACGAGATACCCGAGCTTACCGCCCGCATCAGCGCCCGCTCGGTAGAACAGCCTGAGGCCTCCCTGGAAAGCTCCAAACCCCATGCGCCGGCCCCTACGGTGCGGCAGCCTGCCCCGCCACTTCCGCCGCAGCCCTGGCGGCAGCCGCCGGCGGCTGCGCCCGGAGAGAAGCAGGACGCGCGCGCCGCCAGGCCGGCGCTGCAGATGGCCGCGCTGCACAACGCCCTCAAGGCGGCCACTCACATTTCCCTTACGTTCGCAGCGACCGGCTGCTTCATCCTGGCCGGCGCATCCGGCAAGGCGCCGGGGCTCGCCGCGCCGCTCGCGTCTAACCCAGTGACGGCCGGCATGCTGGCCCTGGCCGGTACGGTGCTCTACATCTGGGCCCTCTGGCAGAAACCGCTCAAGTTCACCCCCGGCTACGCTTTCTTCCTGGCCGCGGCGGCCGCCGCGGCGTACGCTGGCGGGGCCTATATCCCGGCTCCCGCCGGCGCAGACACGGTGGCGAAGGCCTTTCTGGCGGTGCGGATAGGCATGGAGAACATGTTCTCCTCCGCCAACCTGATAGTCTACTCGTTCTTCCTTTACATAGCCGCGTCGAAGGCGGTCTTCAAGAACTGGGGCTTCAAGGCCTTCGCCGTGGCCGCCTATCTCTGCGGCCTGGCCCTGACCTATTCCTACTTCAAGGCCGGCGCGGAGATATCTCCCGAGAAAGTCTGGCTCGCAGTAGGCGGAGCCCTCGCGCTGCTTGGCCTGGCCGCGGCGCTGACGCAGAAGAACTTCTCGCTGTTCTTCAACCCTCAGCTGCTCTTCCTCGCGGCCAACCTGGCGATGTTCGCGATGTTCACCAACCCGCAGGTGGAGAGGATCACCGACCAGAAGGTCCGCACGGAGGAAGCCGCCGCGAAGAAGGCCAACCTCCGCAACATGATGGAGTACCAGCAGGCCATGATAGCCGCCCAGTCCGAGGTCTCCTACGACGAAGAGGGCAGGCCCATAACCCCGAAGCTTCCCGAAAAGCCGGCCGAGGTGCTGCCCACGGCGCGCGGCAAGCTGCAGAACCAGGCCAGGCTGGAATACTACAGCGACCTCAGCGTGCGCATCAGCGGCGCGCTGGCCGGCTCGGCTGGCATCATCTTCGTGTCGTTCTTCCTCGCGCTGATGGCGAACGTCCTCTTCGTTGAGGAGATGCTGGCCGCCTACCGCGAGCAGGACCTGTTCTAACAAGGAGGGGAGAAAAGTGCGCAAATTCATCTTTTCCGACATACTCTGGGGTACGGCCCTGGCCCTCGCGGCGCTGTTCTTCTATTTCACCGGCACCGGACTGGAGACGGCCGAGCTGAAGTTCTATGACTTCAGGGCCCGCATGAGCGCGGCAGCCCCGGAAAAGAGCGACATCGCGGTCATAGAGATCAACGACGACAGCATCTCCAAGATAGGGCGCTGGCCCTGGCCGCGCTCCAAGATAGCGGACATGCTGGTCTGGCTCTCCTCCGCGCCCGCGAAGCCCTCCGTCATAGGCCTCAACATCCTCTTCTCCGAGCCCGAGAAGAGCGGCGGCGCCGAGATAGCGGACAAGCTGAAGGCGCGCTACGAGGAGCTCGTCGCGGCCAAGAAGATCAAGGAATCAGGCAAGGAATCCGAGTTCCTGAAGGCCATAGACGCCACGCGCAAGGACCTGGACAACGACGCCAAGCTGTCCGAGGCCATAGTCTCGGCGGGCAACGTCGTCCTGCCGCTCTTCTTCGACACCGGCATCCCTGTCTCCAAGCCCAAGCCGGAACCCGACTGGATGCGCAGGTTCGCGCCGTCCGTCTCCCACAAGGCCGCCGTGGAAGGCATGTCCGTCGAGGGCTCCGGCTTCACCGTGCCGATAGCCGTGCTGGCCTCTTCCGCCTCCGGAGTAGGCCACGTCAACGTCTTCAGCGAGATAGACGGCTCGGTGCGCCGCGAGTACCCGTTCATCCCGTACGGGCAGAACTTCTACCCTTCTTTCGCCTCCGAGATCGTGCGCGTCAGTCTGGGACTGCCCTCCGACAAGGTGATGCTGTCTCCGGGCAGCGAGGCCGTATACGGAAAGAGCCGCATGCCGCTGGACGCCTCCTCCTCGGCGCTGCTGGCCTTCGACAAGCCCAAATCCTTCAAGTACTATTCCTTCTACGACGTGATGAACGGCAAGATAGTCCCCGAGGCCT
>JAKAMO010000011.1 GCA_021812825.1 bacterium
CGCTCGCGGGCGGCGTATTCGGCCTACGCCTCGATGGGGAACTACATCTTCAGCTACGACGCGCTGGTCAAGATCCTTCACGAGGAATCAGGCGAGACCGCCGCCCTGGACTTCGGTAAGACGATACTGCCCAACATCCTGAAACGGTACCGCGTCTTCGCGTACAACTTCGACGGGCAGACGCTGCCCGGCGTCAGGGCCTACGAGGAGAAGAACTACTGGCGCGACGTGGGGACCCTCGAGGCTTTCTGGCAGACCCACATGGACCTGCTGGGCGCCAAGCCCAAGCTGGACCTGAACAACAAGCTCTGGCCGATACAGGACGCCAGGAAGACCACCTCGCCGGCAAAGATTATAGAGTCCAACCTGCAGGACTGCCTGATCTGCGACGGCTGCGTGATCCACCAGTCCACGCTGAAGCGCTGCATCCTGGCCAACGACGTGATCGTGCACGAGAAGTGCCAGCTCGAGGACTGCGTGATCATGGACGCCTGCGAGATCAAGGCCGGCACCAGGATGAAGAAGGTCATCATGGACCGCTACAACACCATAGAGGCCAGGACCACCATAGGCTTCAACGCCGACCAGGACGCGCAGAGCTACTATATCGATCCCGACGGCATCGTCGTGATACCGCGCGGCATCTCGAAATGGCAGTGATCCGGTGACCCCGCTGGGCAAGATGGAAGGGCGCAAGTTCAGGCTCAAGAACCGGGAGGAGATCCTGGCCCTGCTCGGGGCGCAGGACGAGGGCCTGCGCGAGCTGGAGCGCCGGCTCAAGGTGCGCGTCTTCGTCAGGCACCACCACGAGACCGAGAGCGCCGACCTGACCGTCACCGGCAAGCCGGCCGCCGTAGAGCGCGCGATCGGCCGCCTCCGGGCGGAACTGGACAGCTTCTACGGCGAGCGCCTGGCCGAGCCGCTCCCTGAGCCTTCCGCGGGCAGGGACTCCCGTCCGCCGGAAGGGGCGGTCTACAAGACGCATTACGGCGAGTATATCCGGCCGCGCACCGAGAACCAGCGGAAATACGTGGAGGCCCTGCTGGAAAGGGACCTGGTCTTCGGCATAGGCCCCGCCGGCACCGGCAAGACCTTCCTGGCCGCGGTCTGCGCGCTGCGCGCGCTGCAGGACGGCTCGGCCAAGCGCATAATCCTGACGCGGCCGATAGTCGAGGCCGGCGAGAAGCTGGGCTACCTGCCTGGCGACGTCTCCGACAAAGTACACCCATATCTGCGCCCGCTGTACGACGCCTTCTTCACCCTGCTCGGGCCGGACCGTTTCCGCGCGCTGCGCGCGGACGAGGTCATAGAGACCGTGCCGCTGGCCTACATGCGCGGCCGCACGCTCGAGAACGCCTTCGTCATCCTCGATGAGGCCCAGAACACGCTGCCGGAGCAGATGAAGATGTTCCTGACGCGGCTCGGCCGCTATTCCCGCATGGCCGTCACCGGCGACATAACCCAGATAGACATCAAGGAGAAGGGCCGCTCCGGCCTGGTGCTGGTAAAGGATATCCTGAAGAAGGTGCCGGGAGTGAAGTTCGTGAATTTCACCGGCAAGGACGTGGCCCGCCACCAGCTGGTGGCCGAGATACTTGCCGCCTACGACGCCTGGGAAAAGGAGAACGGCTGATGCCGCTCGACGTTTTCTTCGAAGGCGCGAAGCCGGCCGTGGACAAGGCCCTGCTGGCTAAAGCCGCTGCGCTGGGCCTCGGCAGGCATTCCCGCAGGCAGGTCAACCTGGTCTATACCGGCGGTCCCGCCATCAGGAAGCTGAACAAGGCCTTCCTCGGGAAGGACCGCCTGACCGACGTTATTGCCTTCAACCTGCCGCCGGCGCCGGTCCCGGGATCCCCCTGGGGCGAGATCTACGTCTGCGTGCCGGTGGCGGCCCGCCAGGCCAGGGCCATGGGCCATTCGCTGCTGACCGAGCTGCTGGTCCTGACCGTGCACGGCGCGCTGCACCTGGCCGGCATGGACGACGCCACGCCGGCGCTGCGCCGCCGCATGAACGAGAAGACCGCCCGCCTGCTCAGGAAACTTTAACCCTACCTGTTCCCGGAGATGTAGTTTTCCAGCTGCGAGATGATGAACTTCTGCTTCGAGATGACGATACGCACGACGTCTCCGATGGAGATCAGGCCCAGGATATGCTCCTTGTCTATGACCGGCAGGTGCCTAAAATGCTTCTCGCTCATCAGCGCCATACAGTCCTCTATGGACTCGTCCGGGCGCACGTAAACCACCCGCTCCGTCATGATCTCCCTGACCATGGTGTCGTTGGCCGACTTCCCGTGCAGCTCCACCTTGCGGGCGTAGTCGCGCTCCGAGATCATGCCGACGATCCGGCCTGAGTCCATCACCATCAGCGCGCCGACGTTCTTTTCGGCCATGATCTTCAGGGCCTGCAGCACCGTAGCGGAACTGCTGACCGACCAGATCATGGCGCCCTTGTGCTTAAGGAACTGCTTCAGAGTAATCATCCGTCTCCTCCTCTCCCCCCAAAGCGCCCCGCGGCGCTAATACGCTATGATAACAAAAAAACGCGGCTTTTAAGCGGTCTGGCCGGTTCACGGGTCCAGGTTCCCTTATATTTGATAAAATAACGATGTTGCGCGTTTTATCTGCGCTCCCGCGCCGGCGGGAGCCGCCGCGCACGGAGGCAAAAGTGAAGACGACGGACGCCAGGACTTTCCAGGAGATAGACGCCCGCCAGCAGAAACGCTGGCAGGAGATGAACGCCTTCAGGGCCGAGCGCCTGCCCGGCAAGCCCAAGTTCTACTGCCTGGACATGTTCCCGTACCCGTCCGGCGACGGCCTGCACGTCGGCCATCCGGAGAGCTACACCGCCACCGACATCATCTCGCGCTACAAGCGCATGAAGGGCTTCGAGGTGCTGCATCCGATGGGGTGGGACGCGTTCGGACTGCCCGCCGAGAACTACGCCATCTCCACCGGCGTGCACCCGCGCGTCACCACCGAGAAGAACTGCGCCACCTTCAAACGTCAGATCAAGGCGCTGGGCTTCAGCTACGACTGGGAGCGCGAGGTCACGACCATAGACCCCGGCTACTACAAGTGGACGCAGTGGATCTTCCTGCAGCTCTTCAACAAGGGCCTGGCCTACGAGGCCGAGGTGCCGATAAACTGGTGCCCCAAGTGCAAGACCGGCCTCGCCAACGAGGAGGTCTACCAGGGCAAGTGCGACCGCTGCGAGACGCCCATAGAGAAGAAGAGCCTGAAGCAGTGGATGCTGAGGATCACCGCCTACGCGGACCGGCTGCTCGAGGACCTGGAGGGCATAGACTGGCCGCACTCCACGCGGCTGATGCAGGAGAACTGGATAGGCCGCTCCGAGGGCGCCGAGGTGGACTTCGAACTGCCGTCCATCGGCGAGAAGCTGAGGATCTTCACGACGCGGCCCGATACGCTCTACGGCGCGACCTACATGGTGCTGGCCCCGGAGCATCCCTTCGTCGTCAAGATAACTGCGCCTGAGAAAAAGTCGGAAGTGGAGACCTACGTCGCCGCCGCGGCCAACAAGAGCGACCTGGAGCGCACGGAGCTCGCCAAGGACAAGACCGGCGTTTTCACCGGCGCTTACGCCGTCAACCCGGTCAACGGCGAGAAGATACCGGTCTGGGTGGCCGACTACGTACTTATCACCTACGGCACCGGCGCCATCATGGCCGTGCCGGCGCACGACGACCGCGACCACGAGTTCGCGACCAAGTTCGGGCTCAAAATGATAGAGGTGCTCAAGCCCCCGGCGGACTGGAAGGGCGAGGGGGCCTTCTGCGGCGACGGCACTTCCATCAACTCCGGCGTCATCACCGGCCTGCCGACCCCAGAGGCCAAGAAGAGGATCATCGCCTGGCTCAAGGAGAAGGGCATAGGCGAGCCGAAGGTGAATTATAAGCTGCGCGACTGGGTGTTCGCAAGGCAGCGCTACTGGGGCGAGCCTTTCCCGCTGGTGCATTGCGACAAATGCGGCGTGGTACCGGTGCCCGAGAGCGAGCTGCCGGTAAGGCTGCCGGAAGTGGAGAATTACGAACCCACCGGCACCGGCGAGTCCCCGCTCGCCGTGATAGAGAGCTGGGTGAACACGAAATGCCCGAAATGCGGAGGCCCGGCGAAACGCGAGACCAACACCATGCCGCAGTGGGCCGGCTCCTGCTGGTACTACCTGCGCTACATGGACCCGAAGAACGACAAGGCCTTCGTGGCCGGGGACATCGAGAAGGCCTGGATGCCGGTGGACCTCTATATAGGCGGCGCCGAGCACGCGGTGCTGCACCTGCTCTACGCGCGCTTCTGGCACAAGGTACTGTTCGACCTGGGCCACGTCTCCACCAAGGAGCCGTTCAGGAAGATGGTGCACCAGGGCATGATACTTTCCTACGCCTACCGCGACTCGAAGGGCGTCTACCGCAACTACAAGGAGCTCGACATCTCCGAGGACGGGACCGCGAAGACCTCCGACGGCGAGATCATCAAGCCGGTAGTGGAGAAGATGTCCAAATCCAAGAAGAACGTGATAAACCCGGACGAGGTGCTCGAGCGCTACGGCGCCGACCCGTTCCGCCTCTACGAGATGTTCATGGGCCCGCTGGAGGACACCAAGCCGTGGAACATACGCGGCATAGAGGGCGTCAACCGCTTCCTGAAGCGCGCCTACGCCTGGGGTCTGGAGCGCCACTCCGCGCTGACCGACCACGAAGTCTCCGGCCAGGACCTGATACTGCGCCACCAGACGATAGAAAAAGTCGGCGCGGACATAGAGGCGCTCAAGTTCAACACCGCCATCTCCGCGCTGATGATCTACCTGAACCGGCTGACAGAGCAGAAGGAGACCGCGCGCGCGGACTTCGAGACTTTCCTCGCCCTGCTGCACCCTTTCGCGCCGCACATCACCGACGAGCTCTGGGAGGTTTCCGGCGGACAGGGCACGCTTATGAAGCAAGCGTGGCCCGCGGCCGACAAGGCCGTCATCGCGTCGCGCGAACTGGAGATACCCGTGCAGGTCAACGGCAAGATCAAGGAAAAGCTGCACGTCAAGGAAACGACGACTCAGGACGAGATAAAGCGCCTGGCCCTCGAGGCCGCGGCGCCCCACACGGCCGGCAAGACCATCGTGAAGACGATAGTGGTGCCCGGCCGGCTGGTCAGCATAGTCATAAAGTAGGGGAACCGGGGGTTAAAGTATGAAGAAACTGCTGTTACTTGCTTCTCTGGCGGGGCTCGCCGCCTGCGCCTCGTCGCCTGACATCATCTACCGGCCGGCCGAGCAGAAGCTGCCGGAGCATATCAAGCAGATAGCCGTGCGTCCCTTCGCCAACAAGACGCAGCAGTTCGGCCTCGAGGAGAAGATCACGCTCAAGGTCATAGACGAGTTCCTGAAGAACGGGGAATACTCCATCGCCCCCGAGAGCTCGGCGCAGGGCGTGATAGTGGGCGAGATAACCCACTACATCCTCACCCCGATACAGTACGACGTGAACCTCGTGCCTACCGTCTACAAGCTCAACGTGATAGCCTCGGTGCGGCTGCTGGACAAGGAGTACAACCGCTACCTGTGGGAGGAACCGGCGCTGCAGGTGACCAAGATGTACTCCGCCGCCAACCTGCCCGGCGGCCTGACCGAGGAGCAGGCCCGCGAGGCGCTCTGGGAGATACTCGCCAAGGACATCGTGCTGCGCACCGTGCAGGGCTTCGGCTCCGTCTCCAGCACCTCGCAGAAGAGGGTCCCCAACGCCGGAGAGGCGGCGCAGCAGCCGGCCATACCCTGATGCAGACGCTCACCCCCAGGGCCCTGGCCGAGGAATGGGCCGCCGGCAAGACCCGGCCGGTCTACTACCTCTGCGGCGAGGAGGCGGCGATGAAGGAGGCCGCCCTCCGCCGGCTGCAGGAAGCGTTCAAGCCGGAATCCTTCAATTTCTCGGTACGGGACGCGGAGACGTCCGACGTGGCCCAGGCCCTCGACGAGGCGCGCACCGCCCCGATGTTGGCAGAGACACGCTTCGTGGCCATAAAGCGCGCGGAAAAGCTCAGAAAAGACCCTCTTGGCCAGGTGCTGTCCTACCTGGAGGACCCCTGCCCGAGCGCGACCCTGCTGCTGCTGGCGGACTGGCCCCGCGAGAAGCAGGACCCTATCCCGGCGGCGCTGGGCAAGGACTGCGCCCTGGTGGACTTCTCGCCCCTCACCCCGGCCCAGGCGGCCGAAAGGCTCAACTCGGCCCTGCTGGCCAGAAGCATCAAGACCGACCGCGACGCGCTGGACCTGATGGTGGAACTGGTGGGAACCGACTCCGTCACCCTTGACGGCGAGGCCGAGAAGGCCGCCCTCTACATGCACGGCCAGGACAGGATATTCGGACCCGACGACGCGCTGGCCCTGACCGGCTTCGCGCGGGTACAGAACCCTTTCGAGCTTTCCAACTCCGTCTGCAGGCGCGACGCGGCCGGGGCGGCGCAGGCCGTGACGAAGATGCTGGACGCCGGCTCGGAACCGCTGGCCCTGCTCTCGCAGATCTCGCGGGCGCTGGAAAGGCTTCTCAAGGTGAAGAGGCTTTCAGCGGCCGGCGGCGGCCCGGCCACGGCCTATCAGGCGGGGATGTCGCCGGGCCAGTATCACGCGGCCATGAAGGACGCCGACAGGTTCGCGGAGGACAAGCTGCTGCGCTCGCTGCGCCGCTGCCTGGAGGCCGAGGAGCTGCTGAAGTCCACCTCAAGGCGCGACCCGGCCCTGGTGATAAGGCAGCTCGCCTACGAGATCACCGGGACCAGATGACAAAAGCCCCGGCTGACTGCGCCGGGGCTCGTTCTTTCCAATGCGGAAGTTACTTTACGGAAGGGTTCTGCGCGATCGTCCTGATCTTGGCGGCGAGGCGCGCCTTCTTGCGGGCGGCGGCCTTCCAATGCAGGGTGCCGGTCTTGGCGGCCTTGTCGAGCAGCGAGTAGGCCTTCGGGAGCATCTTCTGCGCGTTCTCCATGTCCTTCTTGGACACGAGCGCGCCGAAATCCTTGGTGGTATCGTGGATACGGGCCTTCACGCCCCTGTTGCGGGACGCCAGTTTTTCTGATTTGCGCCAGGCCTTTATAGCGCTGGTATGCCTGCCGGTCTTGAGTTTTGCCATAGTGGACATAGTTTATCATTCTATGACGGAAAAAGCAAATGCCCGGGTACCGGCCGCCACGGCGGGCGGCTTCTCCAGGGGCATGGCCGGCATCACCGTCGCCAACCTGGTCACCAAGGTCCTGGGCTACGCCAGGGACGCCCTGCTGGTGGCCGTTTTCGGCGGCGGGGCCCTGGCGGACGCCTATTACGCCGCCTTCAGGCTGGTCAACATGTTCCGGAGGACGGGCGGGGAAGGGGCGATAAACGCCGTCTTCATACCGCGACTGGAGGAGGAGAAGCTCAAAGGGCCGGAGGCGGCCGGGCATTTCTTCGCCTCCTCCTGGACCATAGTATTCTTCCTGTCGGCCGCGCTGGCGGCGGCCGGCATCCTTTTCAGGCGCGAATTCGCCGCCCTCAGCGCCTGGGGCTTCCGCGGCTCTCCCGACAAGTTCGAGCTTACGGCCCTGCTGGCGGCGGTGCTGATGCCGCACATACTCTTCGTCAACGTCTCGGCCCTGTTCACCGCGGCGCTGAACTCAGCCAGGAAGTTCTTCCTGCCCGCCCTGGCCCCGGCCGCGTTCTCGCTGCTGATCATAGGCGTGCTGCTCTCCTTCCGCGCCGGCTTCTTCGGCCAGTTGGACGCCAGGGGACGCATCATCCTGGTGGCGGCCGCCGCCTCCGCCTCCGGCCTGCTGCAGGCGGGCCTGCTGCTGCCCCTGCTGTTCAGGCAGGGGTACGGGCTTAAGTTCTCCAATCCTCTCAGCAGCCTGCGCGCGGCCCCTGCCCTGCTGGCCGCGGCTCCGGCGGCCGTGACGCTGGCGCAGGACCAGGTCTCCATGCTGGTCAACACCCTCTACGCCAGCTTCCTGCCGGCGGGCTCCATCACCGCCATTTATAACGCCGCGAGGCTGGTGCAGTTCCCGGTCTCGCTGTTCGCGGCGGCCGCGGCCACCGTGTCCCTGCCGGACCTGGCGGGCAGCAGGGCGGCCGGCGACATGCGCGGTTTCAGGGAGCGACTGGCCGAAGCCATGTCCGCCTCCTGGCTCATCATGCTGCCTGCCGCGGCCGGCATAGCCGTTACCGCGCTCCCCATCTGCCGCGCCCTGTTCGAGCACGGCCGCTTCTCCCCCGAACAGAGCGCGATGACGGCCGGCGCCCTTTTCTGGCTTGCCCTCGGCCTGCCGGCCTACGGCTTCAACAAGGTCGCCGCCTCCTCCCTGTACGCCCTTGGCAGGCCCAAAGGGCCGCTCGTCATAATAACTGCTCAGCTGCTGCTGAACGCGGCGCTCTGCATGGCCTTCATGGGCAGGATGGGGGCTTCCGGCCTCATGCTGGCCACCTCGATAAGCTCCTGGGCCGCTGCGGCAGCCTTCCTGCTGGACCTGAAAAGGACGTCGGGGTTCAGCCCTTTCTACCACCTTCCCCTGTGGCGCCCGGCCCTGTCCGCCGCCGTTGCCGCCGGGACGGCGCTGCTGCTTAAAATCCTGTTGGCCGGCGCCGGCCCGCTGGCCGTGACCGGGACCGCCGTGCCGGCCGCGGTGGCGGTATATTTTCTCGGGCTCCGCCTTCTCAAGGTAGAAGAACGCCGGCTGCTGACGGCGGGGAAATTCTGATGGACCTTTCACACCTGCCCGATTCTCCCGGAGTCTACCTGATGCGCGACGCCTCCGGCGCCGTGCTCTACGTGGGCAAGGCCAAGAGCCTGCGCAAACGCGTGGCGCAGTATTTCGGCGAGCATCCGGCGGACAAGCGCGGCAAGGTGCCGAGCCTCACCGCCCTGATACGCCGCATCGACTACATCGCCTCCGCGAGCGAGCGCGAGGCCCTGCTCACCGAGCGCCAGCTCATCCACAAGCTGCAGCCCTTCTTCAACGCGATGTGGAAGGACTCCAAGACCTACCCTTACATAGAGCTGACGAAGGAGGACTTCCCCCGCCTGCAGTTCACCCGCCGCAAGCTGCGCGGCCACGGCCTCTATTTCGGCCCGTACCCGAAGGTGGAGCCGCTGCGAAAGCTCCTGTCCTTCCTCTGGCGGATAAAGTTCATAGACCTGCGGCGCTGCCGCTGGGACTTCTCCCTCGCGAAGCCGCTGGAGGAGAAAAAGATCAAGGCCTGCCTGTACTTCCACACCGGGCAGTGCACGGCTCCCTGCGCGGGGCGCATCTCGCGCGGGGACTACCAGGCGCTGGCCGGCCGTGTGGCCGACTTCCTCCGGGGCGACTTCGAGAAGCTGCGCTCGGGCTTCACGGAGAAGATGAACAAGGCCTCCAAGGGCCTTAAATACGAGGAGGCGGGGCTCTACCGGGACTTCCTGACGGCCTTCGACCATATGCGCGAGCGGGTCCTGGTAGGCAAACTGGAGCTGGATTTCCTCGAGAGGTCGGTGGGCCGCACAGGCGCGGTCACCGCGCTGAAGGACGCGCTGGGGCTTAAGCGCCCTCCTGCCCATATCGAGGCCTTCGACACCTCCAGCCTGTTCGGCAGGCAGGCCGTGGGCTCTTCGGTCTGCTTCGTCAACGGCGAGAAACACGCCGCGCATTACCGGCATTACCGGATAAATTTCAGGAATACGGAGTCCGGCTCCAACGATTTCGCGATGATAGAGGAGATAGTGGGGCGGCGGCTGGCCCAGCTGAAGAAGCCCGGCGCCGAGATCCCGGACCTGCTGCTTATCGACGGCGGTCCGGGCCAGCTGGCGGCGGCGATGAAAGCGCTGGGCGCGGCGAAGATGAAGATCCCCGTGATAAGCCTGGCCAAGCGGCTGGAGGAGATCTATTCCCCCCTGCACGCCAGGCCCATACTGCTCGACCGCGCGCACCCGGGCCTGCGGCTGCTGCAGGCTCTGCGGGACGAGGCGCACCGCTTCGGGATAACGTATCACCGCAAGCTCCGCGGCAGGTCGGAGCTCTCTGAGTGACTTAGGAGCGTGAGCTCATGGGGATGGAACGCAAAACACGGCGTCGCGCACTGGCCTGTGGCCGTGCCGCATAAAGAGCTATGCTCAACAAGCGGCCACCGTGCGCGCGCCTCGGCACACTGCGGTGTCGCTTCGCTCCACCCGACCCTCGCGCTTACGCAAGCTCGGGTCACAGAACTGTCGCTTCGCTCCATCCCGCGACGGTTTTGCTAACCCATCCCCATGATCTCCCGCAATTTATAGCATCAGCCTGCCTAAGTTTTCGGCCATCAGCATACTCCCTGATACATTATCCCTCAGCTGGAGGAAAAACAAAATGACTAAAAATGAAATTCTGATGAAGATGAAGGCGTATACGCCGTTCCAGCAGGCGGTCTGGAAGGCCTGCATGGAGATACCTTCCGGCCAGACGCGCAGCTATAAGTGGATAGCGGAACGGATAGGGAAACCCGGGGCCGTGAGGGCCGTCGGCAACGCCCTGGGAAAGAACCCCTTCGCGCCTGCGGTCCCCTGCCACAGGGTCATCAAGTCCGACGGCACTCCCGGGGGCTTCTCCGCTCCCGGAGGAATGAAGGCAAAACTGGAACTATTGAGAAAAGAGAGCTCCAGAAAGGCGGGGTAAGACAAGGACCGCCCCGCTTGCCAGCTTTAAAGCCGGATCAGCAGTCTTGTTGAAAAAAGCCTACTCTGATGTATTTTGAGCCGATTTTGAAGCCGAGCCGCAGCGATGCGAAACGAGCATTCTCGACGAGAGACTGTGAGTAGAGCGGCGCAAAGGCGCCGGCCAAAAGACGCTGAAAGGGGCTTTTCAACAGACCGTTACAGATCGCGTACTTTGGCCAGCCGGCCTTCCACATAGAACAGGGCCGTGTTGCCGGTCCTGGCCGTGACGCCGCTGCCCTGAGCCATGGCCAGGCTCTGCAGGAGTAGCGGCATATAACCGTTCATCGCCTCTCCGGCCTCCGCGCGGAAGAAATTCCTCGTCCTGTGACGCAGGCGGCCGGAGTCGGCCAATTTGGAGGTATAGGCTTCCAATTTGCGGAGCAGTTTCTCGTCCAGCGCCTCCCGGCGCAGGCCGGTCTGCCACTGAGGAGAACCTGACTTGTAGCCGTCGGAGCCTTCTTTCGCGAGCACCCCAGCTTTGGCCAGTCGTTGCAGCGCTTTTTTAGCGCAGGCCGGGGAAAGTTGCAGCGGACCGGATAGTTCATCCGGGGTCCAGACCCCGGTATCCGCGCCAAGGGCTGTAAAACAGACGAAAGTATCGTAGTCCGCCAGCACCGCTTCTATCTGCTGTAGCGAAAGCCGCCTGCGCTCCTGCTTCATTATCCCTTGCCCGTCCGCCGCGGTCGCAGGATGCGTACCGCCCGCCGCGACGGAGACCAACGGCGCTATTACCGCCGCGTAAGTTTCTTCTCCTACGACCGTCCTCATCCACGCCGTAATAAGCCCGTTGGACTGCCGGCTTAAAGGGACCGGACCGAGGAACGGCAGCAGTTTCAACAGCAATCCGCCTTCCGGGCAGTCGCCCTGCTCCAGAAGCAGGTAGCGCCGGTAGGTTATTCCCAGCGCGGCCTGGCCGCCGCAGCCGTGGTAGAACTTGTAAGCCGTCTGGTAGCCGGCTTCCTCACGGAGCTTCTTCAGAGTATCCGAGAATTGAGTTTTCATGCTGGTGGCCTAAAAATCCCTTACCTGTACGATGCGTCCTTCCGCATAGAAAATGGCCGTGGAGGGGCTCTTTTCCCGCACGGTATATCCGTACGACGCCTCAATCGCGAACCGCAGCAGAGGCGGAAAATGTCCCATGAACTGATGCCTGTCCGCGCGCACGAAGAAACCTTCCCGCAGCCGCGTTTCGGCCGACGCCGCCAAACGAGTAATGTACTCGTTCACTTTTTTCAGCAGCTCAGGCGACACAGTGTTCAACTGCGGACATTGTATCATCCTGTCGGAAAATGGGCACCTGTAGACGCCCTGCTTCACCTTTTTCGCTATCCCGACCGACGCAAGCCTCTTCAGGGCGGCCTCGACCTCGCCCTTCTTGAGGTCCAGCGCCTCGGCCAGGGACGCGGCCGTCCATAATCCGGTATCAGCGGTAATGGCCGTATAACAGATGTAGGTCGGGTAGTCGGCCAGCGACGCCTCGAACTGCTCGTGCGTCAGATAGTAGACCCGCTCCCGCATCATCGCGCGCACCAGGCCGTGCATCGGGGCCTGCTGGGCATCCTTTGTCTTCGCCGGAAGTATGGGCGCGACGAGCTGGTCGTAAACCGCTTCGCCGGCGCGGGTCCTCAGCCACGCCGTTACCAGCCTGTTGGCCGGCGGGGTCAGGGGGATAAGCCGCAGAGCAGGGATCAGCCTGCCCAGCTTTCCGGCTTCCGGCAATACGCCGCTTTCCATCAGCATGTATTGCCGGTATGTGAACCCCAGCGCGGCCTGGCCTCCGTTATCATGGAAGAATCTGTAGGCCGTGGAAAAACCTGAGGCTTTCCGGAGTTCCTGCAAAGTATCTGAAAATACCGTGGACATTGTCTCTCCTGGCGTATGGGCCTCAAATTCCCGTCCTCAAGATTTTACATTTTTCCAGTTCCGCGTTTACAAGCCCGTCACGGCCGGCCCCGATCAGGCCGCCATGACGGGCTTGCAGCGCCGCTTAATGCCAGGGATGATAATGCTCGGGCCGGCACTCGCCTTTGTAGGTATAGATCTTCCTGGTATCGGACGCGTGGCCGGTATAATCGGCCAGGCTCTTCCCCCCCTGCAGGAAGCTCGCCTTGATGTCGCGGTCGGTGGTCTCGTAGTAGTAGCGCACGAACATCTCGCCGGGATGGCTGACCAGCACGGTATGGCAGCCGGGAGGAACGTCATGGTAGTAGCGGCGGCTGCCTTCAACGGCGCCCCCCGCGAGGACCGGGCGCGGCGCCTGTATACCGTCGGTATCCGGCAGCCGCCCGTCCGCCAGGAGTTTCCGCACTTCGGTCCTTGCGGCCTCGACCGAGGGCCCGCCGGTCCTGGCCTGGGGCTTATCGTCGCAGACCAGCTCCTCCTCGTCGAAGGAGCAGCTTTCCGTGCCTTCCTCCTCGGGAGAGTCGGTCACGTTCGTGACTATGTCGCCGCCCAGGTCGAAGTTCTGCCCCGTCTGGGCCGCTGTCAGCAGGAAATGGCCGCCGATGTTGATGTCCTTGCTGAACGCTATCTCCACGCTGGTGGCGGGCTTGGCGTTATCCACCTCGAGCTTTATGGACTTCTCCAGATTGGCCATGCCCAGCGTCACCCGCGCCGGGAACTGTCCGGGGGTCAGAGTCACGGTCTTGTCCGGCTTGCAGTCCCACCAGTTCCACTGCTGGTTGCAATTGGCCGCGCCCTTCTGCGTTATGGTTATGGGCTCGTGCACGTCCAGCATGCCGCTGAATTTTATGCCGCAGCCCGCCAGCGCCGCCAACGCCGCTATCCCAGCTCCCGCCAGTGCTTTACGTTTCATCTCGATATCCTCCCTAGCTACCCATTATTACCTGATACATTCCTTTATCTCTCCCAGATCGCCCTTCTCGCTGATGGAGAAGCTGGTCCTGAAAGCGCGTCCTTTGATAGTGAACTCGAAAGAGTCTCCGAACTTTACAACTTCCAGCGTGGCGCCGTTATCGAGACGCAGACTCTCCGTCATGGGGCCGCTTAGCTGCCCGTCATTGTCATAACCGTTGTGGCGCAGCAGCCAGGTGGATCCGTCAGAATGGTAAATGGTCCCGTCATTGTCATAACCGCCGCGGCGCAGCACCAGTTTCTGCCCGTTCGGCCAGTAAATGGTCCTGTCATTATCATAGCCGTCGTGGCGCAGCAGGAAGACGTTCCCGTTCTGCCATTTGAGCGTGCCGTCGTTGTCATAACCGGAATGAGTTACCCGCGAAAAGACCATTCCGGTCGCGGCGGCGTCCGCGGCGTATGTCTGGCAACGATCGTAGCCGTCCTGATCGTCGTCGTCATTGCCGTCGTTATCGTGTCCGTCGCAGTTCCCACCGTTCTGCAGCGCCAGCACCATGCCGGCCAGCGCGGACTTTTCCATCCGCATCAGCTCGTCGTAGCTGTAGCGCAGGCGGGAAGCCGGGGCTGTTCTGGCGGCGGGGATCGAGAGTTCCTCTCCGCCTCGCGCCGCAAGCGCGCCCTTTTCGGACTGACTCCATGAGGGCAGCGTTCCTGACAGCAATAATAGCGCGGTGATCAACATTTTCATAACATTCCTCCAAACTATCCATCCCGTTCTCTTCCCCAGGCGCCTGGCGGCCTTCAGTCCCCGTACGGCATAGCGAACCTGAACAGGTCGGAATGCGTAGCGGCGTTCGTGAGCGCCATGCCGTCCACAGTTATAGTAAGCTCCCTGGTATTGGTGAGAACGACCCCGCCGTTCTTCCTGGAGAGCAGCGTGAGCGAGCGCCCGAGCGGGGCCATGAACTTCCCTCCGCCGGCGTATTTCAGGTCCACCGTCACGCGGGGTTCCTGCAGCGTCACGCGCACCTGCCTGGGGCCCGCCGCGCCGGGCAGCGTAACGGAAAGCATGATCTCGTCGGCGTAAACGTAGCTCTCATTGCCGTCGTTGGCGGCGAGGGAGCCCAGGCCGTAGCTGACCTGCGCCAGTGCGCCGCCGTCGGCCCTCATGGTCAAGGTCTGGCGTTCCTCGCGGGTAACGCTCTTGTCAGAGCGCGGAAAAAGGCCGCTGTAGACGTTGCAGCTTACCATCACCTCGGTTATGTAGTAGTACTTGGCCAGGCCCACAGCCTCGCTGCCAGGGTTCTTGCCGGACACGTCCGCGGCGATCGTGCGCTCGCTCATAACGGAGACCTTGAAGCCTCCGGCGGCCAGCTCGCGCAGGACTACGGCCATGTCGGCCTGCTCGGCGACCCTGGCTATCAGGATATTATCGGCGGCGTCCCAGTCCGGGTTCATCTTCAGCTTGCGCAGCGCCATGTTCTGCTGGTTGTTGCGCGGCGCCCCGTAAACGGGCCTCGCCTTGGCGGGCTCCGGAACGGCCGGCGCGTTCAGCCGCGCGGCGTCCCCGCCGGCGGTCCCAGCCAGGTCGGCGAACCCTCCGGCTGCGGCCGTGCCGGCCAGTCCTATCAGTACCGAGAATATCAGGCTCTTTTTCATGTTCTTCCCCTCCATCCAGCCGCCGGTTCACGACCGCGGCTTCATGTATATAGTGTAGTCTTCATGCAGGCTCCGCGCATGAGGAAGGAGACCTACGCAGGAACGATATTTACGCCTAATCCAGTTGCCCGGCCGGCTTACGCCGCGCTATGGCCCAAAAACCCAGTTTTGGTACGCGGCGTAAGCGCTGTTCTCCGGCAGCATTCGTTCCTGCCTTACGGCCTCTTACCTGCGCATCAGCCCCACTATGAAGTTCCAGACGTCGTTCGCTATGTTCTGCGAAGCCTCGGCCGACTGGAAGCGCTCTCCGGAACGGTACAGGTTGTCCATGACGATCACGTAATTCTTCCCATAGACGGAATCCCACTGGCCAGCCGCGTTGAACGCCAGTTCCACGCTCTCGATCTGCAGCCTGTTATAAGTGACGGCCTGCGCGGGCAGCTGCACCAGCCCGTCGTTGCCCCAGCTGCTGTTCTGGGACAGCTCGCCGCTGATGTAACCGGCGCCGTGCCATTCCGGCATGAGCTTTATCTGCTTCTCGGCCGTGCCGGGAATAACGCCGCCCAGGCTGCTGTTGAAGGGGATGAGTTTGTAATGCACCTTCAGGTAGGCGTTGACCTCTCCGGCCTTGCCCGCCAGCATGCCGGAGCCTTTATAGGCTATCACGTACTTCTGGCCGGCCTGCACGGTGCTCACCTCGGCCAGCACCGCCGGGCCGTTAACCGCGGCCACCGCGCTCTGGTTCATGTAATTGTTAGGATAGCCGGAGGCCATCGCCCCGCCCGCCGCCATCACCGCCAACGCAACCGCTATCATCGCTTTCTTCATAATCCGTGTTATCTCCTTCAGGTAATATAGTTTTAAACTTCCTTAGAATAGACCGTTAAGCGTATTCCGCCGCGCAGCGTTCTCTCCTGCCGCTGCCGCCGGTCAGAGTATTCCGGCGCCGGCGGACTTGGGCACGCGCGGGTGGACCTTCAGCCCACCTTCCGGCAAAACCCTCCTTAAGTCCGGCGGCCGTGACGCCACAGAAAGCGCCAAAATCCGCCGCATTTCCCCCGCCTGCCATGCACAGCACGGACGCCACCATCGCACATTTCTTCATGCCTTCTTCCCCTAAAATATAATCGCCCAAATTATCTGGTTCCGGCCCGGTTAGCGGGAGTTGCACGACGAAGGCATTACGTTCTGCGCGTACCGGCAGAACGGGGTGTTGTTGCACTTGGCCGGATTGTTGTTATTGATATAGCAGAACTGGGTCTGAGTAGGGTTCATTCCCGGCCGGCCGGCGCAGTAAGACTCGTCCGAGGCGGGGGTCCAGAAACAGCCGGGGGTGGCGCTGCAGCGGCCCTGGTCGTTGCTGAGGATATTACAGAACGGGTTATGCGGCTGAGGCTGGGGCCCCGGCTGCGGTGGGTAGTACGGCTGGGGCGCCGGCGGCCTGGAATTGCACGACGAAGGCATCACGTTCCGCACGTACCGGCAGAACGGGGTGTTGTTGCAACCGGCCGGATTGTTGTTATTGATATAACAGAACTGGGTCTGAGTAGGGTTCATTCCCGGCCGGCCGGCGCAGTAAGACTCGTCCGAGGCGGGGGTCCAGGAACAGCCGGGGGTGGCGCTGCAGCGGCCCTGGTCGTTGCTGAGGATATAACAGAACGGATTGGCTTCATAAGCCATGTCCGAGAGCGGGGCTATCTTGTCGCTCTCTATCGTATGCCCCACGGGGTAGCCGTAGAGGGCCGCGGGCAGCAGCTTCTTCCTGACGGCGTCCTTGTAGGTCTTCTCGCTGCTGAAAGTCACCACTATGGCCTGCTCGCCGCCGTGACCAAGCACCTTAAGGCCGGTCACGCCCGGTATGGCCATGAGCTTGGCGCGGTGCATCTCCAGGACCTCCGCGGCTGAAAGAGGAACTATTTCCGGCCTCGGGACTGCGACCTTTGCCTCCATGGCTTGAGTTATATTAACCTTCTCAAGCGAAGCGGCCGAGGCAGCTTTCTCGAATTCCCCCGCCCGGGCGGCGCCCGCGACGGAAACCAGTATCAGCATCGCTATCATCTTCGTCATTTTACTTTCTCCTTATATGTTGTTCCGGAGCGCCTTACTGCCGTCTGCCGTAGATTTTCCGGCGCGGCCGCGTTAACGCGGCTGCGTATATACAGTTTACCGGTCAGGAGGCCCGCACGCATGAGGCGCCGGCCCCCCGCCGCTGCAGTTATATTTCCCAGGCGGATTGCCCGCACGGCTTACGCGCCCGAACGCTTTAAAAACACCCTTTTGTTACGCGTCTCCGGCAGGCCGCGGCGGAGCACGGGCAGTTCTAGCCCGGGCTGCCATTCATACCCGGCCTTGAAAGGCCGGGGTTTTCTGGAAGGGAAGATAAAAAAGCGGCCTAAGGCCGCTTTCTTTTCCCCTGTCCGGACGGCCAGGCCGCCGGACTTTCCGTGTGGATCTTGTCCCTGGGACCCAGGGCAATACGCTGGACGTCAGCGACTTACCCGGCTCAGCGGGGATAGCGCGCGATGCGGAAGCCGTTGTAGTCCTTCACTTCGTCTTCCATGCCGAAATCGCGGAACTGGGCCCTCAGATAGCCGCTCTCGCCGCCGTCCCGGTAAAAATTCCCGCCCCTGGTGGCCCGCTTGGGCATCCAGTCCGCCTCGCCGCCGTAAGAACTGGTGGCCTTATTCTCCAGCCACTGGCTTACGTTGCCGGCCATGTCGCAAAGTCCCTGCGCCGTGTTGCCTTTCGGCCTGGAGCAGACGGGCATTGTCGCCTTGCCGCCGCAGCCGGGGCCCCCTTCGTCCATCACGGCCCGGGCGCAGGTCGGCGGTTCGTCGCCCCATGGATATTTTTGCGCCCTGCCGCCGCCGGTGGCGGCGAATTCCCATTCGGTTTCGGTAGGGAGTCTCGCGCCCTTGAACCTGGCGTACTGCCTGGCCTGCTCCCAGGTGATGCAGTTTATGGGGTGGAACTGCCTGCCTTCCTTGCCCCAGTTGCAGTTGGCGCCGGCGTTGCTGTTCTTATCGGTGCCTGGAAGCGGGCACTTGCCCCTGACCACGCATTCGGCGTATTGCTCCACCGTCACGAGGGTCCGGGAGAGCTCGAAAGGCTTTACCGCGGCCTCGTGAGCGGGCCGGGCTTCAGGACAGAATCTAAGGTCCTCTGCGCCCATCAAGAACCTGCCACCTCCGAACCTGACCCATTCCACCGGCCGTCCGGGAACACCGTCCGCCGGCCAGCCGGAAACATATATCTTCTTGCCGGCTGCGGCCTGCGCCGGGCCCGGCACCGGGACGGGGACATCCGCGCCCTTGTCATAGCCGAGCTGTTCCGCGGCGCTGCCGGCCACGGCATCCCTGAGATCCGCCGGAATATGACTCTGCGGCCGCTGGCCGTAAAGATAGAACGCGGCGGCGGCGGTTATCGTCGCGGCAGCTATCATCCTGAGCGGCGTTTTCATAATGCAACCACGGGCTTTCCGGTTATTGAATATATTATTGAGGGAAATATCCGGATAGGCAAGGACCATTGGACCTATTATTGCTACGTATCCCGCTTTCCTGGCGCAGCTGGAACAAGTTCTGCGCGGACTTCGACAATGCTTGGCCGAAGATATGCCGCTGTTCAGGCCGGCCGATGCCCGCGTTGTCCGGACGAACCAGGGCAGGGCGAAAACCTATACCGCCAGGGCGTCACCAGACAGTCCGTTCACTTTGACAAGGATCTCGCCAAGCTTCTCGCTCTTGGAAAGGACCCGCCGCAGGTTCCCTGGCAGCCCGCTTTTCGCCATGCCCCACTTGATCACTTTTTGGGCTTCATATCCCGACAGTATAGCCACCGGGGACTCCACGCCTTTCCTCTCCAGCTCCCTGGCCACGTCGCAGCCGTCCATGTCCGGCAGCATCATGTCAGCCAGCACCACGTCGAACTTCATCCGAGAGGCTTTCTCCAACCCCTCGGCGCCGCAGCACGCGGTTTCCACCTCGTAGCCGCCTACGGCCACGAAGTACCTGGCCACGATACTCGCGTAGCCCTCGTTGTCGTCAATTATCAGCAACCGTTTCGCCATAGCACCCTCCGGCGCACCTTCGCCATAACTGACATCATGCCCATTATCATAGCTTCCGTAGTATCTCCGTCATTCTCCTCGATAAACAAGAACTGCCGCAGTTGACTACGGTAAACGTCAGAAATCCCGGACTTTCGCCAGGCTGCATTCGACGTAAAAAAGGGTGGAATCCTCCGTTCCCCCGCGGACGCCGCTGTTGCGCGCAGTCTCAAGGCTCTGCCGCAGCAACGGCAGGTAGCTTCCCATAACCTCCCCCGCCTCCGCCCGGAAGAAGTTCCTGGCCCTGTGACGCAGACAGCCGCTCCCCGCGAACCTGTCGGTATAAGTTCCCAATTTGCGGAGCAGTCCGGAGTCCATGTCCGTTCTTGGCAGGTCCGCGGCCGCGGGGGCAAAAGCGGATTTGCAGCCGTTTGCGCCTTCTTTCAGCAACACCCCCGCCTTAGCCAGCCGTTGCAGCGCTTTCCTGGCCGCGGCGGCATCAAGCCGCAGCGCACCGGAAAGCCCGGGCGGGGTCCAGACTCCGCCATCCGCGCTGAGAGCGGTAAAACAGACAAAAGCGTCATAGTCGTACAATACCGCTTCCGCCTGCGGCAGCGAGAGCAGCCGCAACTCCGGCCTGCCGCATGCCGGCCCTGCCTGCGCGGCCGGAGGGTGCGTCCCGCCTGCCGCGGCGGAAAGCAGAGGCAAGATCAGCCCGTTGTAGGTCTCCTCTCCGGCCACAGTCCTTATCCAGGCCGCGACAAAGGCGCCGGCGCGCGCGTCAGGCGGCGCGGGAGACAGGAGAAGCCGCAGTTTCAGGAGCACTCCTCCCTCCGGAGGCTCACCCTGTTCCAGCAGCAGATAGCGGCGGTAGGATATTCCAAGGGCGGCCCGCCCTCCGCAGCCGTGGTAAAACTTGTAAGCCGTCGGATAGCCGGCTTCCAGCCTGAACTTCCTGAGCGTATCCGAGAACCGCGTTCTCCCGCGCGGCTCTTCCTCCACGCGTCCGCGCCGGAAGTCACACACCTGGACCACCCGCCCTTCCACGTAAAAGATCGCCGTCGTAGGGCTTTTTTCCTGCACGCTGTAGCCGTGCGACGCCTCGACCGCGAAACGCAGCGAAGGCGAGAAACGCCCCAGGAACTGGTCCTTGTCCGCCCGCACGAAGACCCCCTCGTGCAGCCGCGTTTCCGCGGTCGCGGCCAGGCGCGTGACGTTCTCATCAGCTTTTTTATATAGTTCCGCGGAGATCGCGCTCAGCCGCGGAGTCTGCACCATCCTGTGTGGAAAGGCGCATCTGTAGAGGCCCGGCCTCACCCTTTTGGCTATTTTAGCCGCAGCCAGCCGCTTCAGCGCGCGGTCCGCATCCTCTTTTTGAATGTGCAGCGCCCCGGCCAGGCCGTCGGAAGACCATAACCCCGTATCCGAGATCAGCGCCATGTAACAGAGGTACGTGGGATAATCCGCCATGGACGCCGCGAACTGCTCGTGGGAAAGGTAATAGGACCGTTCCCTCATCATCGCGCGCACCAGACCGTACAGGGGGGTCTTAACCTCTTCTTCGGTCGGCGCAGGCAGGAAAGGCTTGATAAGCCGGTCATAAGCCTCGTCGCCGGCGCGCGTGCGCAGCCACGCGGTTATGAGCCTGTTGGAGCACGGAGACAGGTAAAAGAGCCGGAGAGCCTGAATAAGCCGGCTCAATTTGTCCGCGTCCGGCAGCATTCCGCTTTCCATGCCCATGTATTGCCGGTAGGAAAACCCGAGCGCCGCCTGTCCGCCGTTATCATGAAAAAAGCGGTAGGCAGTAGGAAACCCGGCGTCTTTCCTCAACTTGCGCAGAGCATCAGAGAATAACATAGACATCGCCCATCCTCGGAACAGGCTTCCCTGTTCCCATCAGCATTTCCAGCCACGGACTCCCGGCCAAGCACCTCGCGCTGGTCCATGTGGTTGTCAGGATAACCTGAGGCCATTGCCGACCCCGCCGCCCAGCACAAGCAGCAAAGGCCTTGTCCCGGAACGCGCGGATCCGCCCCGGAGCGGCAGTTGCGCGTGATTCCAATGCTGAGCATCCGGCCGCTGGTAACGAGGCGTGGAGGGATGTTCTAACCGGCGGCAGGTCATTATCTCCACCAGCGGCTTAAGGGCGCTCAGATCCATCCGTTCCACCTTGATCACCTCTTCGGCCCGTCAGTCCGTCAGCTCCGAGCCGGCGGCGAAGCGGTTGGCCATCTGCGTCACCTCGGTCATGTCCTCCCCCACGCTGTTGTCGGAAGTGTTGAAGAACCTGTAGGTCTGCGCTACGTCGGCTTCGCCGGGCACGCCCTTGTCGGTGAGGACGTACACCGAGGCGGAGACGTTCTCCGGGCTGACCAGCTGCACGGCCACCTTGAGGAAATCCTCGTACTTCAGGCCGCTGCGGGACCGGCCGCCCACGGACATGGCCAGCTTCTCCGAGCGCTCCTTCCAGCCGGCGGCGTCGCGGGCGGAGGCTATGTCGCTTATGACGCAGGCGGCGGTATAGGCCAGCCTGTGGACTATATTGAGGGGGCTGTCGGAACTGGCGGAATCCAGCGCCGAGGCTCCCAGGCGGCGGGCGGCTTCGGCCCTGTCGTAGGAGACCTCGCCTTTTGCGCCGACGCTGAAGAGGTCGGCCACCTTGTCCAGGATGGCGCCTTCGGCCTCGCGCATCATGTTCAGGTAGGCCCGCAGGATGGCGTTGGCCGGGGCCAGCACAACCTCCTCCACGCCGTTGGCGTTGATCATCAGGCTGAAGCTCATTATCACCTTGTCGTAGAGCTTGGTCTTCACCACCTGCGGCGGCACCGGCTGGCCGAAGTCCGGCGGGAAGAGCCCCATGGCCGGCACGGTGTTGGAATTATCCACGCCGTCGCCGCGGCGGCCCACGTACTTGAGCACGCCGTTGGCGTTGTTCATCATGTAGCGGGCGGCGTTGTCGCCGTCGCTGACGAAGCCCTCGTACTGGTTGTACATCAGGCTGGCGCGGGTAACCGAGCCGTCCTTGCGCTCGCGGTTCACCACGGTGACGCCGCGCGAGGAGTCGTATTTGGAGTTGCTGCCTATGAAGGGGATGTTAATGGAGGCCGCGTTGGAGGTGCGGCTGTAGGACTGGGCGTGCAGCGTCTCGCCGTCCCTGGCGAGCGACTGGTAACGGTTATAGGCCGAGCCCCAGCCCACGGTCTGGTTGTGCAGTATCGGGAGCTGCACCTGCACGCTGTGGCCGTGGCCGTGGTAGAGGTTGCTGCCGGCGAAAGCGGCCTGCGCGCCTATGGTCTGCCCGGCTTCCCCTGAAATGCCTTCTATCTCGCCGGCGCCTTCGGCGACATTCTCGTCCTCGGAGAGGTTGTCGAAGCGCAGCCCCATCTCTATGAAGCGTTTGATCACGCCCAGGTCGCCCCGCAGGAACTTCTCCAGACCGGCCATCTGCGCCTGGTCGCGCGGGTCGAGGATGAACTCCAGCAGCAGCCGCTTGCCGAGGCTGGTGGACCGGCCGAAGGACAGCCTGAAGGCCAGGTTCTTGTTGGCCTCCCTGGCCCATTCCTTGCCCAGTTCGCGGGCGAAGAGGTTCTCGGCGCCGGCCTGGCCTATGTCGGAGAAGGGCACCTCTATGGCCGAAAGCGAGATACCGGAGCTGCGCACGCTGACGCGGTCCAGCCGCAGGCGCAGGCGCAGTTTGCCCTCGTCCATGCGGTAAAGCGTCACGGACGGCTTGCGCTCCTTGGCCGTGCCGGCAGAGACGGAGACCGCCAGGTTGCCGCCCACGTTGGCGCCGGCGCCCACGCTGAAGCCGAAGTGCAGCGTAATAGGCAGCTTCCAGAGCTCGCCGTTCTTCATGGCGGCTATACGCCCGGCCGTGGCGGGAATAATTGTCTTCACCTCGCGCAGCTTGAAGAGCGTTTTCATCTCCTTGCAGTAGCGGTCGCTCTCCAGCGGGCGCACCACCTGGGACCGGCCGTCCAGAACAGCGGAAATATTTACGCCCAGCGCGCCCAGGTTCGGCAGGTGCAGCGTTTCGTTGCCCAGATTGCTGATTAGGGTGACGTTCGCCTCGTCCAGCAGGGCCAGTTTGCCGTCGGCGTACCTGCGGAAGCGCCGGCGGAAGCCGCCGGAAAGGCCGGCTACGTCGGCCAGCGTGCTTTCACGGTTCAGCTTGAGCTGGGCGTTGCGGCAGACGCTGTCGGCCACGTCCCGCCCCAGTTCCTCCATGAAATGCTGCAGTTCCGTAGAGACCGGCGCGGCCGTGGAAACGGCGGGCGTTCCGAGAGCCGCGGACTGTTCCTTGAGCGCCCTCACCCCGTCCGAAAAGGACAGGCCCGAGAGGGCCTCCGGGCCGAAGTCCGCCGCGCCGGCCTGCGCCGCGCAGACGCACATTATGGCCGCCATCAGGGTCTTTATGTTCTTGTTCATATTCTTCCTCTCTATTACCGGTTTTTTGCCGCCGGGCTTCATAAGGATAGTTTAGCTTCCGCCGGGCCGCGCCGCATGAGGCCAATGCCCCCGGTAGGTCCGTAATACGGCCTCCCTGTTCTGCCCGCAGGACTTACGCGGACGCGCGCATCAAAAAAGCGTTTTTGATGCGCGAGCATGCCCGCGCAAATTCTTGAGGAAAAAGAAAAAGCGGCCTTCGGGCCGCTTTTTCTCCGGCTGGGATACCTCCCCAGTGCCGGACTTAGTAAATGAAGGGAATCATCCTCGGGTCCACCTTGGCTCTCCAGGGATAATAGCTGTAACCCACCGCCTCCTTCTCTCCTTCCATTCTGATCGCGGACCCCACCATGCCGTTGGGCAGCACGCGGAACTCCTGTATCAGTTTGCCTCCTTCCCTGAAAGCCGCGACGGCAGCCCCGCGGCCGCCGGGACCCCGGCTTCGTGCTGCTTCAACACTAACGCTATCTGTGTTCCGTAAACCGCTTATTCATGTCTTGCTCCGTAAGCCGCAAAATACGGCAATTTTCCAAGCTTCCGGCGCCCCGGTTATCAGGGAGAACCTTCTCGCGTTCTCGGCCGGGAAGTTTCGTCTGATGACAGCGCTGCGGGCGCTTTTCCAGGCAGCCGCGCCTTACCGGGGCCCTTCGCAGGCATCGACGCCCGCATACGCTTTCAGAACTTCCGCCCAACCCGTCAAAGCCGAGAAGCGCAGGCTTTCGGCGTGCCTGCAGTCGGCTTCGAAAACCCCCAGCGGCTCCTCTCCGATAACCAGCGGATGCGAAATGGAGAGGCCTTTTTCGCTGGTATAGGCCGCCTTGTCGTTTTCAGAGGCGGCGACCAGTTTTGAGACGTCCGCCGAGGACGTTTCCGGGAAAGCCGTTCTTTCTATCTCCGCGGCGGAATTTCTGACGCCTTCCGAGAGGCTCTTGAGCTTCTGAAGCATTTGCAGCCAGGCGCGGAGATCTATTTCGGTCTCGCCTACGTTTATTGTCTTTTCGGCCGTTATTTTCGCCAGGAAGGCTTTCCTGTAGGCTTTGTTCTTCTTCGGTTCGCGCAGTTCGGAGGCCAGCCCGGAGAAAAGGCCGTTCAGGCTTTCTAGCAGGTCTTTGGTAAGGAGCCGCAGATTCACCAGCGAGAGATCTATGGCGCTGTTGCCCTTGCTCTGTTCCACGATCGCGGCCCCGGAAAGGAGCGCGTCGAAAGGTCCGCCTTCCTCCAGCGCGTCGGCCGCGCCCCCGAAGACCTTGCGGTAATTAAGGGAGCCGCTTGTCGGGGTGGTCGTGTTCTCCGACGCGACTACGGGCATCTCAAGCCCCTCTTCCCGGAAATCGGTCATGGCCTCGATGCTGCTCATAAGACAGGCGTCCAGGACGATGAGGTCTATCCTGGAATCGGTCTTCTTCATGGCGCCGGCGAGGGCGGCCGCGGCGTCCCTGTTGCGCATTATTTCTTTAAGGTCCTTCCCGTTCTCTTTCAGGGTGGTCGTCATAAGTCCGTGGCTGCCCTCGCCGTGGTCCGCCATGACCAGGATATTGCGCGCGGACCCCAGCGCCAGCCCTTTTTCCACGAAATAAGCCAGTACCGCCGGGTTGGAAAAAGAGGGCTTCTGCTCTTTGCGTTCGGTCCTGAAGTCCCCCCTGGGAACGGGCGTGCCGCCGTCCCATTCGGTTACGGCCAGGTTCTGTTCCTCCAGCTCATAGCGCTTCCCTTCCGGGAGCGCGCCGTTCTGCGCGGAGATCGTCAGCCAGCGGACGGCCCTGTTCCTGCGGCTGAGGTCCTCTATGGTCTTCAGTTGGCGGGCTATATAGCTGTCAACATAGTCCCCCCCGTTCTGATCGTCCAGATAGAACATCAGCGTGGCGGGCGCACGCGGCGGCCTGGAAGGCGCCGGCGTTCCCGCGGCGTCCGGAAGGCAGCGCGGAACGGGATTCTCCAGCAGCGGGGCGGCCCAGTTCTCCCCGGCCGGGGAAAGGCCCGGGGAAAGAAAGGCCGCCGCCAGGAATGCCGCCGTGGAAATAATTTTAAGTGTACCTTTCATCATAGCTCCCTGCCTTGATGCTCATGGCGACCTGCGCCGCATAAGCCAGGCGATGTTGTGTTGTGTCGCGAATATTATAGTCGTAGACGCACCGGCGCGCCTGAGCCGGCCGGCCGCCGGTTATGGCGTATTTGGCACTACGTTTTTTGCCCTGCCGGCTTACGCCGCGGAACGCGTTAAAATCACGCTTTTGGTCCGCGGCGGGCGCTCGGCGGGAGAATTGCGAAGGAGGGCGGGACGCGGTCCCAAACCCGATGGGATCGCGTATCGGGTTCCCGTGAACGCGGAGCCGGGGATCCCGGTCACAGACAGTTAAGGCTGCCGTTCAGCCTCTGATGCCGAGAGCGGCGCCGTATTGTTCTCGCAGTTCGGGCGAATTATAGCGGTTGATAATGCCGGTAACCGTGCGCAGGAATTGCTTGAGAAGTTCCAGTTTTTCAGGCCGGGTGAGCTGAGAGTCCCCGGCTGTCATTTCTGAACTGCCGGCAAGCGGCGCGGCTGCGGTTAAGCCGCTTTTAACGCCTGCTCCCGGAGCCGCGGCTTCGCCCAGCATTTCGCAGGCGGCAGCACGGACCGCCGGCCTTTCCACTTCCAGCCCGGATACCGCCTTCAGAAAAGCGTTCGATCCGGCGGTCCTTAACCCGCCGATGCGTCCGATCAGGGTTATCCTCAAGGGCTCATCCGCCCGCAGGAAACTCTCCACAAGACCGGCCAGGTCGGCGGCGGCAGCCGCGGCAGTGCGGTCTCCTGCGCCGGGATACTGCGCGGGTCGAGGCTCGGGGATGATCTCCTGCGCCACGGAAGCGCCGGCGGAGGCTCCGGCGAGCTCCACTAGGGAGTCTACCGCTTTCTCCGCATGTCCGGCGTGGACAACAGGCGATAAAAACGGGAACAGGGTGAACACGATCATGACCAGGGGCCTTTTCATAAAAATTCCTCCCATATCCGCCGGATGGCTGCGCCAGAACCGTTACCGCAGCTGAAAGATCCGCTATCACTGTTCCGCCACATGGATATTTTAGCCGCCGCCGCGGCCGGCAGCATGGAGCGTTGGCCCCATTGCGTGGAAATATGCGGTCCACCCCCTCTGCCCCCGGGACTTACGCTTCGTGGCGGAGTAAAAACGCGGTTTTAATGCACGTCCGCCCGCGGCCAGCCGCGAGCCGTCGAACTCCCCCAGGTACAGGTCCCAGTTGTCGTCGAGGTTGGCGGGAAAGACCAGCCTTTTCCCGTCCGGCGACACGGAGGGGTTGCCGGCCTTGCGCGCGAAACCTGGCGGGGTGATGTCCAGGGTCCGCGAGCCGTCGGTATAGAGGATGTCGCCCGGATAGCCGCGCAGATATACAAAGGCCGGAGCCGCGCCGGCGGAACCCGCCGCGAGCTGGAGAAGGGCGGCCATTGCCGCCGCGTTAACGCCTTTGTTCTTCGCCATAAATCCGCCGGCCCTCGGCGGTCTCCGTTTCCCGGAGGGCCGCAGGGGCGTATTTCCACACGCCGGTCTCGCTGAAAGAGAATACCGGGATGAACCAGTTGTTCTCTTCCGGGGTGTACAGCCGGAAAGAGAGATTGTCGGAGATGTAAAGCGAGCCGCCGGCCTGGGCATAAAGAAGTGTTGAGAATTGGTTCCAGGAGGTAAAGGTCTTGACGTAACGGTCAGAGTCAAGCCCAGCAGCCAGTTTGTTGAAGTGATGTCGGGGCACGAGCGTAAGCAGTTGGTGCATTATTGTGTTATAATGGGACACAGGGAATCCTCCGTCGGTAAAACGCTTTCTGGACAAAAGAATTTTACCATTACGAAGGGTTCCCCTTAAATTTTAACCGGACAGGTCTGGTTTTTCCGCACCAAATCACGATACTCCATGCACAGCGCTGGAAAGTATCTTTAATTCACCCTGGCGCCGCAGTCAGCGCTTAACGCGCGCAATAATGGCGCGTTACACTCCGCCGAAAGCGGCAGCCGCTCCGGAAGCCAGCATTTCCACGCCTATCCGGTCGAGGCCCTCTATGGCCGCTTTCATGCCTTCGGTGCGGCCTACGGCAAGATCGGACAGCGCCTGGGACATGGCTTCGCCTATCTCCGTCAGGAGTCGGCCGTTGTTCCTGACGGCCTCTATGTTCACGCCGGCCGGCGCGCGCTGTATCTCCGACAGCGTCCTGCCCAGGCGCAAAATGCCGGCCTGGAGTTCCCGGGCCGAAGCAGCGTCGCCCAGCGCTATGCGCCTGTAGCCCTGCGAAAGCGACATGCCGGAGGAGAGGAGCGCCTCGCCTACGCCGGACAGACCCTCACCCAACACCGCCTGGCCATCCGCCGCGCCCGCGGCAGTAAGGGAGAGTCCGCGCGCCAGGGCTTCGCCCCGGCGCGCCAGGAGGCCGCCGTCTACGGGCGGGGTTATGGCGACGCCGCCCTCCACCAGGAAACTGCCCGCGGCGGCCACTCCGGCCATCAGTTCCTTCATCCCGTCCGTGCGGCCGGAAGCCAGCAGCGCCTGGCTTTCCGACATGCGGCGCCCGATATCCACGAGCCGGCCGCCGAGTTCTTTCATGCTTTGGGCCGACAGCCTGCTGCCAAGCACCTCTCCTTCGGCCAGGCCGGCCTGGCCCTTGGCCATCATCTCGCCGGTCTGCAGCAGGCTCCGGCCGGTGCTGGCCAGACCTTCCGCCAGCGTAGCCATACCGCCTGTCTGCGCCAGGGCTATCATCGCCTGCGAATCCGCCATCTGGCGCCCCATGAGCATCAAGCTGGTCCCCTGCTGCACCATCCCGGCCGAGAGAAGTTTCATTCCGCCTACCTGTCCTTGGGCGAGCATGGCTTGGCCTTTCGCCATGGCCTGCCCCTGGCTGAGAATGGCGTTTCCCATGGTCACGCCCATCTGGACCGCCGCCTGGCCGGTATTTAGCATGCCGCCGGACAGCATGCTCATGCCGGCGGTCTGCGCGGCGGCCAGCGAATTCATGGCCGAACCCATCGTAGCGCCCATGCTCGTAAGCGCGTGGCCCATGGTCATCATGCCGGAACTTAACGTCTGCATGCCCTGCACCTGCCCGGCCGCGATGGCGGCCTGGCCCTGGGCCATTACCTGACCCATGCGCACCATGTTGAAACCTATCTCCCTGTTCCCCTGGGCCAGCAGAGTCATGCCCTGCACCTGTCCGCTGGCGAGCAGTTGCATGCCCTGCATCTGCGCCTGGCCCATGGAAAGGAGCGCGTTGCCCTGGGCGAGGCTGCCCTGGACCATCACCTGCCCCATGCGCGCGTTGGCCTGCCCCATTCCTATGGTCAGGCCGCGCAGGATACCGCGTATGAAGATCTTCGCCCACCTCTGCGCCTCCTCGGAGGAGCAGTCCCTGCCCATTCCCGGCATGACGGAACCGGCCGTGGTATGCGTCATCTGAGAGCAGTTCTGGTTCCCTATACGGAACATCTCCTTGACCATGGCGGCCGTATAAAACTCTCCCGGCTGCAGGCCGTTCGCCTGGTAATCCTCCCGCATCGCCTTGTCCAGCGCCAGCGGCGGCGGGATGCGCCCGTAGCCGCCGCGGTTGTCCAGGCATTCCACCACCACTATGGCGCCGCAGAGGGCGTTCTTGTCGATCTTCTTCACGTCGTAGAGGGAGCTGCGCCCCCACTGGTTCTCCGTGCAGGCCGCGTCGAGCGCCAGGCGGCCCGCCATCATAGTGTCCATCAGCGGCCCCGACTCGTGCGAGCAGACCTCTCCCGGCTTGAGCTCGGTGTGGACGGCCAGCGTGACGTAGCCGCGCTTCAGGTCGTATTTATAGTAATCCTCGACCGCGTCTGCCGCGGTAAGGGCGTGCGCCGCGCCCGCGCAGAGCGTCAGCAGAGGCAGAATAAAGCGCGCTGTTCCTGTCATGGTTTTTCCTCGTAGCCTGCGTCCAGCAGGTACAGGTCCCTGGGGGCCGTGGTTTCGAGATCGTAGAACGAAGAGGCCCCGCTCCCGTACTCGCCGCAGATGGCGGCGGCTTTATAGGCCAGCCTGCCGGCAGGTGAATTGTAGTCGCTTACGCCGTTCACTCCCGGAATGATAGTGGCCCTGTGCTGCGTGGCGGCCAGCAGCGCCCGCGCGTGCAGCGGCCACAAGCCTAACTGGGCGCAAGTGAGAGGCGTATCCGCGAGGAATCTCGAGACCCTCAGTATCGTCTCCTTACGCGCTTCCGGGAAATTCGCGTTGACAGCCGTCATCGGCCCGCCCCAGACGTAAGCCCCGGCCAGCTCCTCCAGCAGCAATTGCACGAACAGCGGGTGGGCTTTGCCGGCCAGGCGCAGTTCGCCGTTCCGCCGCGCCAGCGCGCGCGCCGCTTTCCGGAGATCGCGCATCCGGGAACGCAGTTCGCCGCTCTGGTCCCCGCACATCCGCCGCCCGAAAAGGTACTTGACCCTGGCCTTCTGTCCGTCGCCGTCGTTGCAGACATTGTCGAGTATGCCCCAGAGCGCGGCGGCCGTGGAATTGAGCATGTCCGCCTCCGCCGGGCCGGCGGTCTCCGCTGCTGACGGGAATGCGGCGGCTGGAGTGAACAGCTCGTACGGAAAATAGAGCTGGTGGTAAAGCCCCATGTCCTGCGACAGGACGTTGTTGTGGATGTTGTACTTGTACTCGTCCTCCCACAACCTGTCGTTATTGCGCGCCAGGTCCTCGCGGTCGCGCGGCTGCAGGCTGTCCAGGGCGATGGCGCCAGGACAGAGCCTGATGGAGTAGTTGTCCATTTCCCTGATATAGCCGCTCAACGGCGCCAGGTGGCGGAAATCCCTGTCCACGTAAGAAGGGAGGTCCGGGGCGAAACGATCTATCTGGTAGAACGGCCGGTCGTTGAAGCAGAGCACGGCGGCCGCCGCCTGCACAGTGGCTGAAAGAACTGCCAGGAGAGCCGCCGCAAGCGCGCGCCTGCCCGGCGCAGGCATAATTTTCAGCAACTCCGTGCTCCTTTGCCCCGGGGGAATCGTGAGGAGAAGCATCGCTTTTCTCATAATTATCGGCTGAACCCGTCCTTTGCCGGAAGTTGCGTCCATGAGAATATTTTAGCCCGCACCGCACCGGACCGCCTGGGGCGCGGGGCACCATAGCGCATGTTATTCGCCCCCCCGCTCCTGCCCCGGAGACTTACGCGCGAGGGAGAACTAAAGATGTTATTTTGAATCGCCGGCAAGCGTATGGCGGCCGCGGACGGGCTTCACTGCGGCATCACTGACCAGCAGTTCTCAGACCCATAACGCAGGAGAAGTCCCTGCCGGCTGCAAGTATCCGTTCGGCGGGCGCGGCCGAGGCCGGCCCGCGCCGGGTTGGCGCGTGAAATAGTTTTTACGCGGTCTTTTCAGGGGTGTTACAGCGGCGAAGGCGCCATTGAGAGGCTGTCGGCGTACTTGCGCCGGAACTCCAGCGCCTCGCGCTCGGCCTCCTGGAGTTCGCGCCGGGTCTGCAGGTACCACTTAAAGCGGGTGTTCATCAGTTCGCGCAGCTCTTTCAGCTCGCTCTCGCGCTTGGGCGTCATCAGTTCCGGGTGGCCGCGCTTGAGGGTTTCCAGGGTGTTGAGCTGGAAGGCGCGCAGCTGCGCCTCGCGGAACTCGCGCGACACGCCGCCTTCGTAACCGTCTATGTGCGAGTAGACAGGCGCCTTGCTCGCGTCCAGGCCGGACAGGCCGTCCTCCATGAATTTCCTTATGTCCTCGCGCACGACCGTATTCATCCCCGCCAGACAGGCCGCGCCGCCGTGTTTGCGGCAGTATTCGATGGCGTGCTCCGTGCCTTCTTTGTTGGAAAGGTTTTCCATGGCGCGGGTGTACGGGGAGCTTTTTCCGGGGCCGGAGCCGTACTTCACCCAGTCCACCCCCGCGGCCGCGGCGCGGGCGGTCTGGTTCTGGTGCTCCGCCTCGTGCACCATGATCGGCGAGAGGTACGCCGCCAGGGCCTTCATGCCAGCGGGGTCTTTTATGAGCCGCGGCAGCGTCGTGCCGCGCGCTTCGGCGAACTCCTCGGCGGCCGTCAGGTTCAGCCGCAGTTGCCTGGTGTCGGGCCGCCATACGCCGAGGTATCCCCTGTCCAGGTCGAAGCCGAAGTCGAGCCTGTTGGTGCCGGCTTTGGCGTAAGCCGGGTCCTCGTAGAAAGCCAGGGCGCGCCGGCCGGCGGCGGTCTGCCGCATTACCTCGGCCAGATCGCCTTTTATCTTGCCGTCCTCCATGCGCAGCATCCGCGAACCAAGTTCGTCCACCTGCTTCAGCGTCAACTGCTGCGGCGCCGGCGTTCCGCGGGAGGCGAGCGCAGCCGCGCCGCTACCGGCGGCAGTCGGTTCCGCGCCGCCGGCGCTGTTGTCGAACAGTCCCCCGAGACCGCTCCTCTGGTCCTCTACGCTCTTGCCGGAGAGGCCGGCGGTCCGCCCTTTAGCTGCGGCAAGGCCGGCGGTCTTTTTCTCCTGCGGCGGAACAGAACCCCGGCCGTCTCCGACCGGGGCCGAGTTCAGCGCGGACCTGATACGCTCGACGCAGGAGAGATCCGAGATCCCGGCCACTTCAAGATCGTCGCTGAAGATGGACGCCAACGTTTCCAGTTTTGTCCGGTCCGGCGGGGAAATAGCCAGCGTTTCAGCCGCGGCGGCGGCCTTCTCGCATTCCAGGCCGGCCCACATGCCGAGGTAGGCGAAGCGGCGGCGGGCTCCCTCGGCGTCCCAGTTCTCGCGCGTCCGCTGGTACTTGCCGCCGGAGAGCGACTTCTGGCGCACGGGACCGAGCGAATCCCACAGGCGGAAAGCGTATTCGATGGCGGCGCGGTCCTCCGGGCTGTATCTGCCCAGCCAGTCCGAGATGTGCTCCGGCTTCGGTCCAAGGCCCATGTCGCAAAGCGCGCAGTCCGCGGGCCTCCAGTCGGCGGGTTTCGCCGGCCCGGAGGGCACGTTCCACATGCGCTCCAGCGCAATAACGGCGCCGCGGCCTTTCTGGGTGGACACTATCTTTTTCAGGTCAATGAGCGCGTTGTTGCGGCCCAGGATAAGACCGGCCATGGCCGGATCGTCTTCGGAGAATCTATTCACCAGCGGCTCCGGCGCGCCCTCGCTGAAAGCCTCCGCGCAGCGGACAGCGGTTTCCGGCGAGCGAGGGCCGTCGTGGCGCACGTTGTCGCCGCACTCCTTTATCAGCGCGCGCTCCGCGGCTGAGAACGGCGCGTCCGCCACCGCGTCGCGCAGGTCGGAGGGGATGTGCGCCGTCGCGGCGCGGCGCATGGCGCAGGAGTAAATAAAGGACGCCAGCACCGCCGCCGCAAATACCCATTTCCTCTTATCACCCATAACGCCTCAATTCCGCCGTCTGCCAGCATTCCCGCTTTCCATAGTTTACGCGCGGGGAGCGGCGCCGCCAAGGGTCCATTGACCTACGTTGAAATGCGAACTAAACGCGGCGAATTAACTCCCGGAGCCGCGCTAATTCCTCGCCGTGTCCTGTTCCGCGGCCGCCTTCGGCTTTCCGCCGGCGATGATAACCGGGCCAAGCAGGTCGCCGCCGGGGTCGGACGCCGCCGCGGACGCCGCCGCCGGCGGGGCCCAGATATAAACCGCGTACCGCCCGGAAGCGTTCGAGACATAAGCCAGACCGGCGCCGCCCTCCGCGAAACAGACCGGGTCGGCCTCGCTGGCGTGGGAATTTACCGGCAGGCGCCGGGCAAAGTCGTCCGGCCTTGGCTCGCCAAGGCGTCCGGGCGGAATGGCG
Organism: bacterium; assembly: GCA_021812825.1. The sequence continues at coordinate 33,414 of JAKAMO010000011.1, forward strand.
TAAAGGTCGTCGTCATTGCCGTCCCCGCGCTGCGAGACGTACACCAGCGTGCCGTCGGCGCAGAAGGAAGGGTACCAGTCCACCCCGCCGTTATATGTCAGCCGGCGCGCGGGGCCGCCAGAAACCGGGACCAGGTAAACGTCCGCGCGCGGCTCGGTCCTCGATGTGCCGCGCGTGAAGGCCAGCCATTTGCCGTCCGGGCTGAAAGCCGGCGCCCATTCCTCGCCGGCGGCGTCCGTGGTCACCTGCCGGGAACGTCCCGTGGACAATTCATGGATGAAGATCCGGGACGAGGCGTTGGAGCCGCCCCGGTAGGCGATCCGTTTCCCGTCCGGGGAGAACCTGGGGTCCTCCTCTCGGTCCCGCGGCGTCCGCGTCAGCGGCCGGACGCCGGCCAGCCGCGAGCCGTCGAACTCCCCCAGGTACAGGTCCCAGTTGTCGTCGAGGTTGGCGGGAAAGACCACCCTTTTCCCGTCCGGCGACACGGAGGGGTTGCCGGCCTTGCGCGCGAAACCTGGCGGGGTGATGTCCAGGGTCCGCGAGCCGTCGGCATAGAGGATGTCGCCCGGATAGCCGCGCAGATATACAAAGGCCGGAGCCGCGCCGCCGGAGCCGGCCGCGAGCTGGAGAAGGGCGGCCATTGCCGCCGCGTTAACGCCTTTGTTCTTCGCCATATGCCGGCCTTTGCCGCGGGAAATTTGAAGGGAGCCGAGGACCGAATGCTCAATTCAACCAAGCTGAGTATCCGGTCCGGATAATTCCTGAAAAAATTGCGGCTACTTTTCTCCGGCGCGGTCGCCTATTTTCGACACTGTGCAGGTGTCGCCCATGCAGGTGGCCACTCCCAGCGCTTCTGTATCCACGCTTCCGGGAGAGAAGGTCATCATGTTTATCCCGGCCAGCTTCATGCCGTTCTTCTCTTTTTTTATGCCGTACATGTTCTTAAGCAGCCACATCGCCGCTCTTTCCGGGTTGCCCGTCACCTCTATCTCCACATCTATAGCGTTCCGCACGTCCCCGTATTCCCCCTTCCCGTACGTGATGGCGTGCGCCACTTCGAGGTCCGCGAACATATCAAAGATCTCCTTCAGCCTTGGCGGATAAATTCCGTCCTTAAATGCAATTGCTAAACGCACCGGCCCGCTGAAAGCCTCTTTCTCCCGCACCTCGGCCACCTCGGGGAGGGCTTCCAGCGCCTTGATGATCTTACGGCTGTCCGGCTTGCCGGTAGCCACGAATTCCGCATGGCGGACGGAGTAGTGGTCGCGATAAGAGAGGATCGTCATCCCTTTCCCCTTGAAAGCCTGGTAAACCACCTCTTTAGTCAGGCTCTCGCTGCGGTCACGAAAAGTTGCGGGGTCAAGAGAAAGGCCTGCGGAAAAGGTCTGGCGGTCTATGCGCTTTCCGTAGAGGACGGAACCGGGCGCGAGCGGCCTACGCCCGGCGAACTCTTCCCCGGCCGCGGCCGCCTTGGGATCGGGCGCCTTTATCTCCGAAGCGCCGTGTCTGGCGTCCAGCTGGCCCATGGCCGTGCCGTCGCTCCAGGTGTCCGCCGGGGCGTCGCGCAGGTCGGAGGGTATATGATTGTGCGGCCGCGCGTAGAAGAACGCGCCCGCGGTTACCGCCAATACCGCAACTAAGGTTATTTTCGTTTTCATAAGGTCACCTCACTGAAACCATCCACTTTATGCAATCCGTTTACCTGCGCCAGACGCGGTCCGTCCACTCCACGAACTCGTCCCAGCGGGAATCCTTCGAGAGCGCCAGGTCCCGGTATTCGCCATCGAAAGCGCCCGCGAAACTGGCCGGGAAACTTTTCGCCTTCAGCGTCATGTTGATGGCGATGCCGCCCACTTTCGCATAGGTGTAGTCATTACGTCGGTCGCGGTTAATGCCGACACTATCCACAACCAGCCTGTTCTTTATGAAAGCGGCCAGCCCGGCGGCGGCCCGCTTTGTTTCCGGGTTCTCGGCGTTGGCGCCGACTATGCGGGCAAAATCATAGAGGTCCATGCCGGGCGACATCAGCTTATCCTCGTCGTCGGCGTAGAGGCTGGCAAACCGTATCACAGCGGATACTGCCTTCTTCACCGCGGCTTCCTCCCTGTTGCGCATGGCCGCGTCCGCGAAAGCGTCCAGATATGCAGGCAGCTCTTTAAGCGCCTCGCCGCGCACCGCCGAGAGCGTGGCCCCTTTGGCTTCGAGCGAGACGCGGACCGGGCCCACCGGCAGGCCTGCGACGAAGTACTCGCGCTGTTTGGCCATGAGGAACGCGGAGAGCCGGCCGTAGGTCGCCCCGGGATCGGCGTTCAGGAAGGCCAGCAGCTTGTCATACTCGTAGCCCAGGGCCAGCATTTCCTCCTCCGAACCCACGAACAGCCCCACGTCGTCCTTCAGCTCGTAGAGCACTTCCGCCGTCTGCATCAGGCAGGCGTGCTGCATGAGCACGTCCACATGCCCTATCCTGCGCAACGCCTCGCCCAGCTGGCGCGTGCGGATGTAATTGCCGGTCTCGTCGTCAAAAGCTACCCCTTTGTTCCCTCCGCCCTCCGGTCGCCGCCTGGCGGGGTCCAGCCAGCCGAGGCCGTGGCCCCAGACCACCAGCATATAGCGCTTCGCCGGGAAAGCACGCTTGGTCCAGACGGCGAAATCCGCCAAGCGGTTGTAGTCGCCCATGTCGGCGCCGGGGAACTCCCCGTAGGGGACGGAGCCGCCTTTCGTAATAAGCAGGCGCCGCGCCGGCTTGCCGTTGGAGGCGTGCTCTACCACCACGTTCACTTTGTCCGTGCTGCCCACGCGGGCCATTTCGGCCAGGTCTTTTTTGTCGAATTTCCCGGCTAACCCGAGCATACGGCTGTCGCCCAGGTTGTTGCGGGCGCTCATGAAGACCATAACGGTCCATTCTCTGACGGCGGCAGGCGCGGATGGCAGGCCTTTTTGCGCGGTCTCCTCAGCGGCGGCCGGAGCGGCCTCCGCCGGCGCGGGGACCTGTTCCTGCCCGTACATGTCCTGGCCTGCGGTTTTAAGTTCCGACATGGCGCCGCTGTCCGCCACCGCGTCGCGCAGGTCGGAGGGGATGTGGTTGCGCGGCCGCGCGTAAAAGAACGCGCCCGCCGTAAACGTCAATACCGCAACCACTGCGATCTTGCTTTTCATAATGCCGCCGCCGCGCGATCGACTGCTTCCGGGAACGGTGAACACAACACTCCTGCCGGATTAAATAATGTGCCCGGTCCGCGTCAGTTCTTTTTCTTCAGGTCTATGCGGCCTATCCTGGCAAGGCCGTCGACCGTCTTGGTTATCTCGGCGCGGCCGCGGTAGCTATCGATCACGGTATAGGTCAGGCTCAGCCTGAGGTCCGCGGAAAGAGCCCATGGGCGGGGACTGTCGGCCCATTCGGCTATGACGCCACGCTCGAACTCGAGCGCCTGGAACTGCGAGAGCGGGGTCTTCGGATAGCTGTGTTGCGCGTTGTCGAAGCTGCGTATCCCTGTCAGCGGGGTATCGAGGATTACCTGGTCTATGTCGCCCGCCGAGGTATGCTCGCGGTCCAGGAAAGCCATCAGCACAGCGATTTTGTCGCGGGAGAGTTCGGAGCCAGCCAGAGGTTTCCCCTCCACGAAAACTTCCACTCTGGCCGGGTCGAACTGTACCAGGCTGATGGCTCCGGCCTTGAGGGCGTAGGCCGCCAGGCCGTCCCGGCCGCGGGCCCCCAGGGTGAACAGCGTGGATCCGTCGCTCTTCTTCCTGAGAGTGACCGTCAGGTCGAAGTTGGCGGGGTCGGAGCCGCCGCGGCCGTCGAAAGCCTCTATGGCCGGCAGCAGCAGGCGGCCGTCGGCGGTGAGCTCGGCCTTGGGCGCGCGGCTGCCGCAGTCGTGCTGGTGGGCCCAGATGCCGCCCAGATACGAACAGGTGACGGCCATCGAGACGGAGTAGGCCGACGGGTCGAACTGTCCGGCTGCGGCGCGCAACTGTATGGCCTTGGCCGGGGCCAGGACGTTGGCGCCCGCCCTGGCGGTCACCGGGACCGGCAGGGCCAGTTTGTCCGCGGAGCGCCCGGAGTCGAGTTGTCCTATGGCGTTGTCCGCCGGGGCGTCGCGCAGGTCGGAGGGGATGTGGCTGTGGGGCCGCGTGTAGAAGAACACGCCCGCCGCAACCGTCAGTACCGCGACTACCGCCATTCTCGTTTTCATAAGGTTGCCTCGCTTTTCAGCGCGCCGCGCCCGCTTAAAATATCGTGGGGGCGTTCCTGGCTGGTATTTTCCTGAGTATGAAGTAGTAGCTGTACGCCACCGCGCCTGGTTCCCCATGCCTCCTCATCTCGGCCACGATCCAGCCGTCGGAGACGCGGAATTCCTGTATCAGTTCTTTATCCTCTTCGTACGCGGCTATGGCCTCGGGAAACTTTATATCCCATCTGTCGGCGACTTCGTAGTGTTCCAGCACGGCCCAGATCGTCCGAACGTGCTCAAAATAATCCGCCCCGACATGACGCTTCGCCGCCATATCCCTCACCCTGACGCGCCCGGTTATCCGGCCGGCGTAGCACCCCAGAAGCTTGCCGTAGACGTCGCCGTTCGCCGTGACGAACCGCCCTACCCGGATGCCGTCCATGTCTTTCTGCGTGGCGGGAACGCCTTTGCTGAACATTTCCCGGAGCTTTTCGAAAGGGGCCTCTCCGGGAGCCAGCCGCAATGGGCCCAGTTCCTCCGGGGCGTATTCACGGCTAGCGGGAGCGGCGCTCTTCGTCAACGCTGCCCGCGCCGAGCGATCGGCGCTCTTTTCCGACGCCGTATTGAAGATCTCCGATACCGGGAGCGCCCGGGCGCGGATATCGGCGCTTTCCGGCGCCGGCGCCTCCACGGCCGCCGGTTCCGCCGGTACGGGGGCTTCAACGCCGCTGGAGCCGCTTTTGAGCTCCCCGAAGGCGACGGCGTTGTCAGCCGGGGCGTCGCGCAGGTCGGAGGGGATGTGATTGTGTGGCCGCGCGTAGAAGAACGCGCCCGCGGTAACCGTCAATACCGCAACTAGCGCTATTTTCGTTTTCATAATGTTTCCTCCTGAAATCAACCGCCTCCGCGCTCCCGGAACCGGGGACACAGCGCTAATTTCGGAATTGAGTATTGTGTCCCCTTAGAACCAAGGTTTGAAAAACGCCTTCTCAAAGTACACAATCCTGTAAGAGAACGACTTTTCTCCTGTCGGGATTACATCCGTGGCCGCGATTATGGCTTTGTCATCCGTCAGGCTATTGCCCTTCTCCATCATGGCTGAAAGAGCGTTATACTCTGACGTGAACGTCTCCTTGCTGTTGTAGCACACGCACCGCATCTCTTTTGAGAGGAATGAAACTTTGTAATAATGCCCGGACTTGTCCTTAACGACGGCCGGAGCATTCACGATCTCCGCTTTGACTTCCTTCAGACGGGAAAGGAAGCCTTCCCGCGACTTTTCCGCTTCGCCCGTGTTTTCATACCGCCGGCTTACGTACGTGAAGACCTTGTCCTTGGGCCATGACTGAAAGAACCCCTTTTCTCCCGAACCGGCGGCCTCGGCCGCCTTGGGTTCCGGGACGTTGATATCGGAGGCTGCGTGTTTGGCGTCGAGCTGGCCCATGGCCGTGCCGTCGCTCCAGGTGTCCGCCGGCGCGTCGCGCAGGTCGGTGGGGATGTGGTTGTGCGGCCGCGTGTAGACGAACACGCCCGCCGCAACCGTCAGCACCGCGACTACCGCCATTCTCGTTTTCATAAGGTTACCTCCGCTATCAGCCGTTTTCCCGGATCTTCTTGCTGCATAGTTTAACCGCAATGACTTGACCGAACAAGGGTCTTGCGACTTACGTTGAAATTAGTAACAAAACAGCAAAATAGTTACTCATGCCAGCGCTATCGCGCCTGTCCGGCTTCGGCCGGAAGAAGCGGAATAAACGCCGCAGCAGCCTGGACCCGGGTGACGTCCTCGCCGCGGCCGCCGTTCTGCGGGTAGACGGCCGGAACAAGGCAGTTCTGCGGGGTGTCCAGGAAATCGTTCCCGCCGCGCGTAAGTACGCCCTCTATCAGGCGGGTCCGGGCGTTGAACGCCGGTGAGCCGGAATTGCCGCCGAAGGCGTCCAGGTCGGCGGTGAAGATCTCCCCGCCGGAGGCGTCGCGCACCGCCGCGCCGTCGGCCAGTTTCAGCGGCAGCCCGGCCGGGTGGCCTATGATGAAAAGACCGTCCCCCGGCCGCGGACCGGCGCCGCGGTTTACGGGAAGCGGCGCATGGCCGGCCGCCCTGCGGTCCAGACGGATGACGGCGTAATCCGCCCCTGACGGCTTTATGCCGGGGCCGGGCGGCTGAGGCGCCAGGCGCGCCACTATGCCGGCGCAGGAATAAACCTCGCCAGCGGGCAGAACCGTCGCCGGGGAACCGCCTTCACGCTTTACGGCGAAACCGAACACCACCCTGGTCTCGGCGCAGCGCGCAACGCTGGTTACGCAGTGGCCGGCGGTGAGCACCAGGTCCTCGCCCACCAGCGCGCCGGAGCAATATGCCCCCGAAGGCTGTTCCGCGAACCTTACTCCGGGACAGAGCCCGTAAGTTTCGCCGAAACTGCCGGCGTTCAGCAGCGCGCCGCCTGGGACCTGCTCCACGTCCTCAGCGTCCCACAAAGACACGGTGGAATCGGCCAGCGCCCGCTGTGCGGGGGTCAGCTCATAATAGTCCCGGCGGTCGTCCGCTCCATATATGCTCTTATCCCCGGCCGCGGCGGAGCCGGCTGCCAGCAGGACCGCCAGGGCTGCCGCGGTTAGCGTAACGCCGTAAGGCCGCCGCATAATTCCCTCCAGCTATCCCGCCGGCCGCTCCGCGGGACGATCCCGCAGCGCGGCCGGCGGCGAACAGTTCCTTTATTGCAGCCTGATGTATTTCTTGTACATCACGCTCTCGGTCCATTTCACGGTGCTGTTCTCGGCCTTGCGGACCTCGTAAAAGTCCCCGTCGTCGGCGAGTATCAGCACCCTGTCGCCGGCTTTCAGGCCGCTGACCGTTACCCCCGCCACCGGGGCGTTGTCCCTCAGGACGATGCCGACCTTGTTGTTGTTCACGATGGTATACGGCTGGCGTGAATCCCCGATAGACTTGCCTTTTTCCGTGAACGTCGCGTAGATGGCGTCGGCGCCGGGGGCGGCGACGTCGAAGAGCTTGCCGATCCGGACATTCGCCACGGTCGTAGTCCGGCCGGCCACTCCGGCGGCGCTCAGATTGGGCGCGATGGTTATATCGCCGCGCTCGCTCCTGGCCGTTATGGCGATGTTGCCCGAAGGCTGGAAGCCGAAGTTCTTTATCTCGGCCCGCATCAGCACGTTTTCGCCCGCCTCGAACTGGCCGTTGCCGTTCTCGTCGTAGAGCGAAACGGAGGCGATCTTCAGGACCGCGTTCTCCCGGTAATACTTGTCGGCCGCGGCTATGCCGGCCTTCTTGCCGGCCTCGAAAGCGCCGGGGTAGACCTGGGCGGCCATCTTCTCGTAGCCTTCTTTATAGCCGCGCTTGGTAGCCTCGGCGCAGCCGTCCGCGAAGCCTTCCCTCTGGCCCGCGACACGCCCGTCTTTGTTCCCCTGGGCCCTCTGGGCGGCGTATTCCCTGTTGCTGTATTCCTGATAATAAGCCGCGTACGCCGAATCATACGCCGCGGAATAAGCCGCCTGGTAGCCGGCCTGTTTTCCCTCGATATAGCCCTCGCGGTAGCTTATGGCGTACTGCTCGTCGTAGGCGCGCCTGTAGGCCATATCGTAGCTCTCGCGGTAGCCTTCCCGCTTGCCTTCCTCGTACGCGCGCCTGTAGGCGTTCTGATAGCCCTCTCTATAGCCGTTATTGTAGGCCTGCGTCTCTTCCGGGGTAGTATACCCGGCGCGGACCAGCTCTATAGGCAGCGTCTTCC
>JAKAMO010000097.1 GCA_021812825.1 bacterium
GGGTTCACGAAGAAGATGCGGGCCCGCGGCTTCCGGATCTTCAAGATCAAGACCGGCGTGGACATGGACGAGGACTTCAGGCGGCTGGAGGCGGTGCGGAAGGCCGCGCCGGGCTGCGCGGTATACCTGGACGCCAACTGCGCGTATACCGCCGCGGAAGCGGAGAAGTTCCTGAAGGCGCTGATGCGGCGCGGCATACGGCCGGAGGTGGTGGAACAGCCGGTGAAGAAGGACGACTTCGACGGGCTGGCCTACCTCTCCCGGAAGCTGCCCATGCCGGTCTGCGCCGACGAGTCCGCCTATTCCCTGGACGACGTCTTCCGGCTGCTGCGCCGCGGCGCCGTGACGGCCGTCAATATAAAGCTTACCAAGCTGGGTTTCCTGCGCGCCCGCGAAGTCTGGGCGCTGGCCAGAGCGAAAGGGGTCAAGCTGATGATGGGGGAGATGCTGGAGAGCGAGCTCGCCTCCTGCGCGGCCGCCCATTTCGCGGGCGGCCTGGGCGGCTTCGACTTCATAGACCTGGACACCCCGTTCTTCATCAAGGACAGCGGCATGCGCGGGGCCTCGTTCCTCTCCAGGGACGGGGTCTATTCCCTGGACGGGGTCAGGGCCGGCATCGGCGTGACGCCGGCGAAGGCTCGCGGGTGAGGAAAGCCCTCCTCTTCCTTCTGCTGGCGGCACCTGCCAGCGCTCAGAACCTGCCGGACCTCCCCGACCTGGGCGACCTGCCGGAACCTACAAGGTACCTGGCCGGCTATATCAACGCCGGGATCGGCAAGAATATCCCCATAGGCGGCCACTGGGGCGATAAGACGGCGGGCTTCTCCTCCTCCTCCTCGTTCAGCCTGTCCGTCTCAAAACGGGTGGACGAGGTCCTGAGCTACGGGGCGGAGACCTTCTACGCCGGCGCCCATAAGAACAAGGCCTCCTCCGGCCTGCAGCTGCGCATCATCGCGCTCGCCCCGTTCGTCAGGGCCTCGTATTCCGAGGGCCGCCGGGTCTTCTACGGCATACTGGGCGCCGGGGTATACCAGTGGCGGCAGCCCGGCTACACTTCCGGCGGGCTGCGCTTCGGCGCGGATTCCGGCTCCAGCATAGGGCTCAACCTCGGCGGCGGAGTCGCCTACCCTTTCCTGTTCGGGACCATGGGCGGCCTGGAACTGCGCTGGCACCATATTTTCAGCGTGAAGGGGGCTTCCCTGGACCTGGGCTCCGCCGACAGCCTGAACCTGGCTTTTTCCCTGCAGTACGGGGTCTGGAGGGATAAAAAAAGCCCCGTTCCGACCCCTTGACAACCGGATTAGGCCTGCTATACTATAGGTGGACGCCGCCTAGCGGCCTCCAACTGTGAACTCCCCGAAGGAAGGGGACGCGAAAACCCGCCAAAAGCGGGTTTTCGCATTTACGGGCGCCCTGCCCGTTATTGTGGGGAAACTCGATAATTTTGTTTAATTATATTAATAGGCAGCCGGGCTGCCGGGCCGTCTGGTGCGCCGCCGTTCGATGAGCATAGCTCCTGATACGGCACAAGCATAGCTTAGTAGCGCCTGATACGGCACAGCCGGCTAGGAGGCTTCATGGGTAAATTCGTGGAGTGCGTTCCCAATTTCAGCGAAGGAAGAGACCTTTCCAAGATCAACGCGATAGTGGACGCCGCCAAGGGTGTGCCGGGAGTTCTGGTACTGGACGTAGAAAAGGACGCCGACCATAACCGCACCGTTCTCACTTTCATGGCCCCGGTGGAGACCGCGGCCGACGCCATGTTCGCCGTCACTAAGAAGGCGGCCGAGCTCATAGACCTCAATCATCATAAAGGGGAGCATCCCCGCATGGGAGCCACGGACGTGGCCCCGTTCATCCCGGTGATGGATTCCACTATAGAGGATTGCATAAAGCTGGCCGAGAAGGCCGGCGAGCGCATAGGCCGCGAGCTGCAGATACCCGTCTATCTTTACGACAAGGCCGCCCGCGTCGAGACCCGCCGCGACCTGGCCAAGGTGCGCAAGGGACAGTTCGAGGGCCTGCGCGAGGAGATAGGGAAGAACCCCGAGAGGGTGCCGGACTTCGGCCCCAACCATATTCACGCTACCGCCGGGGCCATGGCCGTAGGCGCACGCAACCAGATAGTCAATTTCAACGTCAACCTGGCGACGAAGGACATGGACTTCGCCAAGGGCCTGGCCAAGAAGATACGCACCACCGGCGGCGGTCTGCCGGCGCTGCGCGCCAAGGAGATCTTCCTGGAGAGCAAGGGCCAGGTGCAGATGTCCACCGTGCTGACCGATTACCGGACCACCTCCATCAAGCGCGCACTCGACGAGATGAAGAAGGAGCTGGACCCGAAAGGCATAGCCATAACCGGCACCGAACTGATAGGCCTTACCACGCAGGAGGCGCTGACCGACTACGCCGTGGAGGAGCTGAAGGTGCAGGATTTCAAGAAGGACGAGCAGGTGCTCGAGACCAAGCTGCTGAAGCTGCTCAGCTCCTGGGAGAGCGGCGCTAACCTGTTCGTGGACGCGCTGGCCAACACCGACCCGACCCCGGGCGGCGGCGCGGCCGCCGGCATCAGCGGCGCGATGGGCTGCGCGCTGGGCCAGATGGCCATAGGCATCACCCTGCGCGGCAAGAAGCTGGAAGAGGCGAAGAAGCCGGCCCTGAACGAGCTGCTGGCCCGCCTGGGCGAGCACCGGGCTTCCCTGCAGGCCTGCGTGGGGGAGGACGTCGCGTCCTTCAACGGCTTCATGGAAGCCATGAAGATACCGAAGGAGAACCCGGAGCGCAAGGTGAAGATGCAGGCCGCGCTGAAGTACGCGGCCGAGGTGCCGCTGAAGACCGCCCGCCTGGCCTCCGAGGCCATGGCCGGCCTCACCGTCTGCGGCGCTTCTATATCCAAGCACGTCATCTCCGACTACCACAGCGCCCGTTACCTGCTGGAGTCGGCCGTGCGCTGCGCGGCCGAGAACGTGTTCATCAACGCGGACGGCCTTGAAGACAAGGTCTTCGCCGAAAAGATCGTCAACGAAGTGAAAGGCTACCTCGCCGCGTGCGAGGCGGTAAAAGCATAAACAGGAGAGTTAAATGGCAAGCATCGACGCTATATCACGCAATTTAATGCTGGACAGCCTCAAGGAGTACGCCAAGAGGCGCATCCCTTACGACCTGGTCCGCGAGCTGGACGAGAAGAACGAGTTCCCCGAGGACATCCTGAAGGAGATGTACGACCATAACGTCCTGGGCCTGCACCTGCTGATGATCCCGGCCGAGTACGGCGGCGTCTCCGGCGGCACCTTCGACATCTACCGCGTCTGCGAGCAGCTCGCCCGCATAGACCTGGGTATCGCCACCGGCGTGTTCGCCACCTTCCTCGGCACCGACCCGCTCAACGTCGGCGGCACCGAGGAGCAGAAGGAGAAATGGCTGACCCGCATAGCCAAGGAGAACCTGCTGGTGGCCTACGGCGCCACCGAGCCGGACGCGGGTTCCGACCTGGTTAACCTGCGCACCCGCGCCGAGCACGTGGTGAAGAACGGCAAGATAGCCGGCTACCGCATCACAGGCAACAAGCAGTGGATCTCCAACGGCGGCGTGGCGGACCTCTACACCATACTCGCCATGGCCCCGGGCGGCCCGTCCTGGTTCCTCGTGGAGAGGAACACCGACGGCTTCTCTCCCAACAAGCACGAGGACAAGCACGGCATCCGCCTCTCCAACACCGCCGGCCTGTCGCTCGACAACGTCTATGTCCCGGCCGAGAACCTGATAGGCATGGAGGAGGGGAAAGGCCTCCTGCAGGCGCAGGCCGTGTTCGGCTATACCCGCCTGATGGTGGCCGCTTTCGGCCTCGGCGCCGGAGCGGAGGCGCTGGAGCAGGCGGTGCGCTACAGCCAGCAGCGCGTGCAGGCCGGCACCCCGCTCTCCGAGAAGCAGGGCTATACCCACAAACTGATAGTGCCGAACGCCTGCCGTCTCGAGGCCGCGCGTTCCTACATCGAGGAGACCGCGCATAAGCTGGACTCGGGCGACCACGGCCTGCAGACCGAGGGCGCGATAGCCAAGTACACCGCTACCGAGGGCGGCAACCGGATGGCGGAGGACGCCATCCAGGCGCTGGGCGGCTACGGCTACACCCGCGACTTCCCGGTGGAGAAGATCAAGCGCGACGTGAAGATCACCTGCATCTACGAGGGCACCAGCGAGATCATGGAGATGACCATCTACCGCGGCCGCTGGCAGGAGCATTTGAAGACGCGCGGCCGCTACTACATGGACCAGGCCGACAAGCTCGATGAGCTGCACGCGCAGAAGCCCGGCGTGGGCGCGCATGCCGCGGCCCTGGCGCTGCGGGCGCTGTCCGCCGTGATGGAGGAGTGCCGCGTGCAGAAGCTGACCCGCCACCAGCACGTGACCTTCAAACTGGGCAAGTTGATAGCCGACGCCGAGGTGGCCGCCTGCTTCGCGCGCGCCGCGGCGGCCGACAAGTACAGCGAGACCGTGCGCTTCGAGGCGCCGGCCTGGCAGGCGATGGCCCGCGTGTTCGCCCGCGAGACGGCGCTGAGGACGGCCGTGGAGGGCCTGGCGCTGGTGCTGGGTGCCGCCGATACGGCCGGCACGCTGGCCGACGCGCTCAACCTGGACTCCATCCAGGCCGAGCAGAAGGGCCAGGTCTCCGACATGGACCTGGTCGCGCAGAAGCTCAAGCAGACTTTCAAGGCGAAATAACCAAGGAGACTTTGAGATGAACATCGTCGTTTGCGTAAAGCAGGTTCCCGACAGCACCGAAGTCAAGATCAACCCGGAGACAGGCCACCTGATACGGGCCGGCGTTCCGAGCATCATCAACCCGTACGACCATTTCGCCCTGCAGATGGCGCTGGAGCTGAAGAAGAAGCACAACTTCAGGCTCACGCTGGTCTCGATGGGCCCGCCGCAGGCCAAGGCCGTGGTCCAGCTGGGCCTGGCGCTGGGCGCGGACGAGGGGATACTCCTCTCCGACATGGCCTTCGCCGGCTCCGACACCTGGTCCACCTCCTACGCGCTGGCCAAGGCCATCCGCAAGATAGGCAAGACGGACATCATCTTCTGCGGCATGCAGGCCATAGACGGCGACACCGCCCAGACCGGCCCCGGCATTGCCCAGCAGCTGGGCATCCCGCAGGTCACCTTCTGCGAGAAGGTGGACGTGGACGGGCGCCGCGTGCTCGCCCGCAAGCAGATAGACGGCGGCCACGAGCTGCTGGAAGCCCGGCCGCCGGTGCTGATAACGATGGTGGTCCCGAAGGACCACGTACCCGCCTATCCGTCGCTGCCGGCCGTGCACGAATCCCTGAAGAAGCCGTTCCACGTCTGGAGCGCCGAGGACGTGGGCGCCGAGGCCCAGTACCTCGGCCTCAAGGGTTCCCCTACGCAGGTCAACAAGATCTATCCGCCCCCGCAGAGGGAGAAGGCGACGATGTTCTCCGGCTCTGGCCAGGAGGGCGTAGAGAAGATACTCGAGATAATGCGCGGCGAGCATTTCATCGGCGAGTAAGGACCATTTCAAAGGATCACAGGAGAGAACGATGATAGAAGTTTCCAACAAATGCATAGGCTGCAACAAGTGCGTTCCGGTCTGCCCGTTCGCGGCCATCAACATGATAGACAAGAAGGCCACGATGAACGAGGCCTGCACCCTCTGCGGCGCCTGCGTGCAGGTCTGCCCGGTGAACGCGATCACCATCACCCGCGAGGAGGCCTCCACCAGGGACTTCTCCGGCTATAAGGGCGTCTGGGTCTACGTCGAACTTACCGAGACAGGCGACAAGAACCACCCGAAGAAGATAAAGCCGGTCACTTTCGAGCTGCTGGCCGCCGGCCGCCGGCTGGCCGACGAGCTGGGCGAGGACCTTTGCGCGGTACTCCTCTGCGACAAGGACCATAACTACGAGAAGGAGCTCGGGACCCACGGCGCCGACAAGGTGTACATGGTGGAGCACGAGGAGCTCTTCGAGTACAACACCGATATCTTCTCCACCGTGATCGTGGCCCTGGTCACCAGGCATAAGCCCTCTTCGATGCTCTACGGGGCGACCATACAGGGCCGCGACCTCGCGCCCCGCGTGGCCTCAGCGCTGTACGTGGGCCTTACCGCGGACTGCACCGGCCTCGCCATCAAGGACGGCCTGCTGCTGCAGAGCCGCCCCGCCTTCGGCGGCAACATCATGGCGGACATCCTCGCGCCCAATTCCAGGCCGCAGATGTCCACCGTCCGGCCCAACGTGATGAAGGCCGGCGAGCCCGTGCTCGGCCGCACCGCGGTCGTGGTACGCGAGACCGCCAAGCTGGACAAGAGCCTGCGCCGCGTCAAGGTGCTCGAGCGCAAGATAGAGCACGACGCCGGCGCCGTGAAGATAGAGAACGCCAATATCATAGTCTCCGGCGGCCGGGGCATGAAGACCAAGGACAAGTTCAAACAGCTCGACGAGCTCGCCAAGCTGCTAGGCGGCGTCGTGGGAGCCTCCCGCGCGGCCGTGGATATGGGCTTCAAGGAGAAGACGCACCAGGTGGGCCAGAGCGGCACCACGGTCTCCCCCAAGCTGTACCTGGCCTTCGGCATCTCCGGCGCCGTGCAGCACATAGTGGGCATGAAGGCCTCGGACGTTATCGTGGCCGTGAACAAGGACCCCAACGCCCCTATCTTCAACGTGGCCAAGTACGGCATCGTGGGCGATATCCACGAGATAGTGCCCAAGCTCATAGAGGCGCTCAAGAAGGTCAGATAGACCGTGTACGGCTGTCCGGCGGCCGGGTCCGCGGAGCGGACTAAAAACGCCTGTTTGCCGCCGCTGGCGCCGTACTACTCGGATTTGTGACGCTGCTGAACAGGCTTCTGCTGATAGTATTCGGTTCCGGCATCATCCCCCTGGTGCCGGCGGCGGGTTTTTTGTTCTATTTCAACGCCCGCGCCAAGCAGGACATCTCCAGCCTGCAGCAGAACGTGGCGCAGATGGCCGCGCTTATGATGGAGCGGGAGGCCCAGGACCTCTCCAGGCGCTTCGAGCGCATGTGGGACGGGGACTCCTCCTACGTCAGTCAGGCCGGCCTGGAACGGGCCCTCAAGAAGAACCCGGAATTCCTCTACCTAGCATTTACGAAGGCCGACGGCCGCGAGCTGATAAGCGGCGGCGCGCCGGAGCTCAAGAGATACTTCGGCCTGCTTAACCTGGCCGGCGACCCCCAGTTCCTGAGGGCGCTGCGTTCCGGTGTGCCGGCCCTGGGCAGCTTCGAGCTTATCTACGACATGCCGGTCTGCCGCCTGGTCTATCCTCTGGGGAAGGGCTATTACGCCTTCGCCGCGGTGAACCTACGTGACCTGCTGAACCAGCTGCATTCCCAGCGTCTTGGCGCCACCGGCGGCCTGCTGCTGTCGGATTCCGACGGCAAGGCACTGGCGCTTTCCGGTTCCTTCGAACCTTTCAACGATCTGGAGGTGCGCGACATGCTGCGGCGCGGCCATGCTTTCGAGATAGGCGGGCGGGGCGGACCCTACATAGGGGCGGCAGCCCCGGTGCGCGGCCTGGGGTTGTACATGATAGCGCTGGAGAACCGGGCCGAGGCCTTCGCCGGCATAAACCGCATCTCCTGGCTGATGGCCTTCTTCCTGCTGGCGGTGCTCACCGTCTTCTATTTCTCCTCGCTGCTGTTCACCAGCCGCCTCGGAGTGCCGGTGGCCGCGCTGATGGCCGGAGCCGGCAGGGTCTCGGCGGGCGATTTTAAGACCCCGGTGCCGGAGCACACCGAATTCACGGAGCTGTCCGCCCTGCTGCGCGCCTTCAACTCCATGATGCGCGAGGTCGAGCGCTATCACGGCATACAGGTGGAAAAAGTGTTCGAGGAGAAGCAGAAGCTCGAGCTCCTCGTCAGCCTTATACACGACGCCATCATCCTCGCGGACATGCGCGGGGAGCTGCTCTACGCCAACGCCGCCGCCAAGGCCATACTCGGACCGGACGCGGTGCCGGGCGAGAACGAGAAGATCCGCCGCAGGATGTCCCATCTCGTGGACCTGAAGGCCAGGTCCGGCAGCGGCGTCATCGAGCTCGACCACGGCGGGCAGACGAAATACTACCGCATCAGCATACAGACCCTTTCCGCCAGGACGCAGAAGCCCGCTATCTTCATGGTGCTGCGCGACATCACGCTGGAGCGCCAGATCCAGAAGATGAAGGAAGACTTCTTCCATTCGGTGGCCCACGACCTGCGCGCCCCGCTGTTAACGATGCAAGGCTACATCAAGCTGCTCGAGAAGGAATTCTCTCCGGGGGCGAAGCAGGCGGGCTACGTGAGGAACGTCAAGGATTCCAGCGACCGCCTGTTCAAGCTGCTCGAGAACATACTGGACATCTCGCGCATGGAGGCCGGACAGCTCAAGCCCGACATGCGGAAGGTGGACGCGTCGGCCTTCCTCTCCACAACGGCCGAAGGGTTCCGCGCCGTCTTCGAGGAGAAAGGCGTGGAACTGGACGTGGGCGCCTCCGTCAAAGCCGAGTTCATGGGCGACGAGTCGCTGCTGCGCCGGGTGCTAGAGAACCTTCTTTCCAACGCGCTGAAGTTCACGCCCAAGGGCGGCAAGGTCTCCGCCTCCGTCCGGAAAGAGGGGGAGGATATCGTTTTCTCTGTAAAGGACACCGGCCCGGGCATTCCCGTGGACCAGCTGGAGGCGGTGTTCGAGAAGTACAAGCAGCTGAAGTCGGGCGAGGAAGCCCACGGCTTCGGCCTCGGGCTCGCGATAGCGCGTAAAATAGTGGAGCTGCACGGCGGCCGCATCTGGGCGGAAGCCGGGCCCGGCGGGAAGTTCAGTTTCTCTGTCAGGAGAAGTTGACGGACCAGTCTTCTTTCAAGGGGTTGTCTATGGCAAAAGAAAAATCGAAAGCTGAGAAATCATTCGGGAACAAACCGCTGTATATAGGGGTGGGCATCTTTACCGTCCTATGGTTCATTTCCACTGTGTTCGTGACAGCGACACAGAAGCTGAACTATAATTGGGATAATTTCATTCTTAACTTCCCCGGCAAGCTGTATAAAGTCACCAGCTTCTTTACCGGCTACGATCTGGGTTTCGATTACCAGGGGAACAGATATTCATTCGGTAAA